>NZ_OY776217.1:1670000-1990001 GCF_963675455.1 Emcibacter sp.
AACCGGTTAAATACAAACAGGCCTGATCCTGGAATGAGGATCAAGGAGAGAAGATAATGCCACAATTAGATCCGGCAGTATTTGCCCCGCAGATTTTCTGGCTGGCGATCATATTTGGGGTGCTGTACCTGATAATGCACTACAGCATCATCCCCAAGGTCTCCGACGTTCTGGAAAAACGCCAGAACCGCATTGCCAACGATCTGGAAGAGGCAGGAAAACTGCAACGTGAGGCAGAGGATGCCCGCATCGCCTATGAAAAGGCGCTGCAGGAAGCCCGGGCAAATGCCACGGCGACGATTGCTGCCAAACGGGAAGCCATCAAGCTGGAAATCGAAGCGAAATACAACGAGCTGAGTGTGAAGCTGAATGCCGAGGCAGAGGAAGCGGCGAACCGTGTCCAGTCTGCCAAGGACAAGGCCCTCGACGATGTTCGCGCCGTATCCGCAGAACTCTGCAAGGATATCGTTTCCCGTGTTGCAAAACTGGAACTTGATGACGCCGCCGTCAGCAAAACTGTTGAAGGTCGTCTTGCCGAAGCTGTAAAGGAGAAAGCTAATGGCTGATCCTGTTAACGAGCTGGAGCACGCAACTGAGCACACCACCGAGCAGGCTCACGGTGAAGGTCATGGTTATGCTCACTGGTATCAGGACCCCTCTTTCTGGGTTGATGCCGCTGTTGCATTGTTCTTCATACTGATCATCTGGAAAGGCGTGCACAAGATTTTCGCCCGCCTGCTTGATGAAAAGTCTCAGGCTATCGAGGCCGAGCTTGACAATGCCCGGACGCTGCGGGAAGAAGCCTCCGCGCTTCTGGCCAAATACCAGCGGGACCAGCGCGAAGCAGAAGAAACTGCCAGCGACCTTCTCGCACGGGCCGAAGCCGAAGCCAAAACCCTGGCCGAGGAAGCAGAGCACAATATCGAGGAAATGGTGGAACGCCGGACACGTCTGGCACAACAGAAAATCCGCCAGACCGAAGCTTCTGCCGTAAAGGAAATCCAGCAGCTTGCTGCCGATGTGGCCACTTCCGCCGCCCGTCAGCTGATTGCGGAAAACCTGAAAAAAGCCGATCAGGATGCGCTTCTGAAAGACAGCATCGACGGTCTGGACGCACGTCTGCACTAATTGCTTTAAAAGATATTTTGGAAAACCCGGATGGTCATACGGCCCTCCGGGTTTTTTTTATTTTCGGCCCGTTTTTTTTATTTCCTGTCTGAAAATTTGACTCTCGTCAATGAGGTTTTCCCTGCAAGATGGTAAGACTCGGTTACTTATCAACTTAAGGCAGGAGATTTGATCATGAATAATAAAGTGACTGAGTCCAAGGCGCCTGAGACTAAACAGGAAGAGACCTCTTTTTTTCACCCCCTGACCAGCCTGCGTCGGGATATTGACCAGCTGTTCGGCGATTACGGACGGGGCTGGGGCAGCTTTTTCAACCGTCCCCTCAGTGTGGGTAAATTTTCCCTCAGTCCCAGTACCGACATCACCGAGACCAAGGAATCCTATGAGATTTCTGTCGAGTTGCCCGGTCTGGAGGACAAGGATGTGGTCCTGTCGCTGAAGGATAATGTTCTGACCCTGAAGGGTGAAAAGAAAGAAGAGCGGGAAGAGAAAAAAACCGATTATCATCTGACCGAACGGAGCTACGGTTCCTTCATGAGGAGTTTTACCCTTCCCCCCAATGTGGATGCGGACGGAATCCATGCGGATTTCTATAATGGGGTCATGACGATCGTGTTGCCCAAGACCGAAGTCCATGAACCGGAAAAACGCACCATCGAAATCAAGTCACGTTAAACAGGTTTTCCTCCCTAGACTGAATAGGCCATCCTGGCTTAGGCCGGTTTCTCCCGACGGGAAACCGGCTTTTTTTAGCTCTCTGCAACTTTGGCGTCTTCTATGCCTTGACATTGCCATCATGTTTTGATTCTTTGGGGCAAACGGAGTTGGCAATGTGACAAGACTTTTCCTGGTGGTTATGGTGACGGTGCTATTGGCGAGTTGTTCGACGACTCCGCCCCGCAATGTGGCCAACAGTTGCGAGATCTTTCGGGAGAAAAGCAGCTGGTACAAGGCCACCAAGGCCGCCCGCAAGCGCTATGGCACCCCGATCCATGTGCAGCTGGCTATTATTCGGCAGGAATCTTCCTTCAAGCATGATGCAAAAACCGAACGCAACTATATCCTCGGCCTGATTCCCTGGGGGCGTAAGTCCTCGGCCTATGGTTATGCACAGGTCAAGGACGGCACCTGGGACTGGTATAAACAGAAGACCGGTAACAGCGGCGCCAGCCGGGATGATTTCAGTGATGCTGTGGATTTTGTCGGCTGGTACACCAATGTGACCCAGCGTAGTCTCGGCATTTCCAAATGGGATGCCTATAACCAGTATCTGGCCTATCACGAGGGGCACGGCGGCTGGAAGCGAGGCACCTGGAAAAAGAAAGGCTGGCTGGTCAAGGTCGCCCGCAAGGTGGAGCGTAACGCCAAGGCCTATGCGGCCCAGCTCAAGTCTTGCGAGGATGACCTGGATTCAGGTTTCTGGCTCTGGCCGTTCTAGGGATCAGTCCTCATCCCCGAAACCATAGGACTTCTCAACCCGGGCGATATGAACTACATATTTTTCGTACCAGTCGTTGCGCCCCTTTTCCTGGGCGACCCGGTGGGATGTCACTTCCCGCCAGCCGTCGATGCTTTTCCTGTCTTTCCAGTAGGAAACGGTGATGCCGTCCCGGCTGCCCGGGTCGCGCACGGATTCAATACCAAGATAGCCTGGCTGTTTGGCCGCCATTTCCTGCATGGCTGCCGACATTTTGCCGTAACCTTCATCGTCGTCATCCGACCGGCGGCTGATGAATATGACAGCATAGTAGGGTGGTTTTGGCGGCACAGGCAGTTTCCTTATGGTTTGAAAATCTGGCCCCGGGCCATCACAAAGGAGGGCTTGAGCAGGGTCGAGATATTTTCCAGCGGATTGCCGTCGGCGGCGATGATATCGGCGCTCAGGCCTTCCCGGAGGACACCGGTCTGATCAGAAACCCCCAGCAGGTCGGCCGCATTGACAGTAGCGGCGATCAGCACCGCCTGTTCAGGCATGCCGGCCTCGACCATCAGTTCAAGTTCGCGACCGTTGATGCCGTGCCTGCTGACACCGCTGTCGGTGCCGAAGGCGATTTTCACACCGGCCTTGTAGGATTTTGACAGGGCGGCCATGATGATGGGGCCGACCCGTCGGGCCTTTTCTGCCTGGGCGGAGGACAGGACACCGGGCACTTCGGCCATCTCTGCGGCGGTAATACCGGCGAGGACCGTAGGCACATGATAGGCACCGGACTTTTTGAACAGTTTGATGCTTTCCTTGTCCAGGTAGGTGCCATGTTCGATGCTGTCGACTCCGGCCCGGAGCGCCGCATTGATACCGTCGGTGCCGTGGGCATGGGCGGCAACCTTGCGGCCCATGGCGTGGGCAGTCTCGACAATGGCTTTCTGTTCCTCGTCAGTGAACTGCTGGCCGGTGCCGGCGGCGATATTGGAAAGCACACCGCCGGTGGCCACAAATTTGATCACGTCGGCGCCGAACTTGATTTGCTGGCGGACAGCCCGGCGGCAGTCGTCGGCGCCGTTGCAGATGCCGCTATTGGGCTCTATAACGCCTTCGCGGTAGCCGTTGGTATCCCCGTGGCCGCCCAGTGGTGAAATAGTGTAGCCGGCAGCCAGGATGCGCGGTCCGTCCACATACCCTTTGGCGATCCCGTCCCGGAGCGCGAAAATACCGTCCCGCGGAGCCCCCACATTGCGCACGGTGGTGAAACCGGCGGCCAGCACCTTCTGGGCAAAGGCGACGCCGCGGATGGCCGTATCCGCCTGGGTTTGGGTTACTTCGTCGATGATATTTGCCTTGTCCAGCTCCCAGGTGATGTGGGTGTGGCTGTCGATCATGCCCGGCATGACGAATTTATCTTTCAGATCGATGATCGCGGCTTCGTCAACGCTGTCAAAATCGGCGGCGGTCAGGTAACCGTCGCGCACGGCAACAATCGCGTCATTTTTGATCAGGATGGTCTGTTCTGTTTTGACGTCCTCGCGGGCATCGGTCAGAAGCGATCCCGCATGAATGATCCGGTAGTTGTCGGCGGCCAGGGCCGCGAAGGGGGTGACCATAAAAAAGGCGATAACCGCCAGCGCGGCTTTGAATGAAGTCATTTCCTATCCCATAGATATTTTGTGATTATTGTTATGGAAGGAAGACTAGCATTTATTTTTTGGAGGTGGAAGGTCTATTCAATACTGAAGCCGCCGCCGCCGGGGGTTTCGATGATGAACTGATCCCCCGGATGCATGTCGGTTTCGGCAGCATGATCCAGGACTTCTTCTGACCCGTCAGCCCGGATCACTTTGTTGATGCCGGCCTTGCCCGGACTGCCGCCGTTCACCCCCGGAGGCGGAATTTTGCGATGATTACTGATGATCGCCGCCTGCATGTCACGCAGGAAGAGGATCCGACGCACCACGCCGTTGCCGCCCCTGTAGTGGCCTGCGCCGCCGCTGCCCTGCCGGATATGGAAATTCTCCAGAAGAACCGGATAGCGCCATTCCAGCACCTCGGGATCGGTGAGGCGCGAATTGGTCATATGGATCTGGATGGCGCTCTGGCCGTCGCCCGAAGCCGTCGCGCCCATGCCGCCGGCGATGGTCTCGTAATATTGCAGTTCCTCATCGCCGAAGGTGAAATTATTCATGGTGCCCTGGCTTGCCGCCATGACTCCGAGCGCCAGGAACAGGGCATCCACAATGCACTGGCTGGTCTCCACATTGCCCGAGACCACGGCGGCGGGCGGTCGGGGATTGAGCATGCTGCCTTCGGGCACGACGATGTCCACGGGCTTGAGGCAGCCCTCGTTCATGGGGATGTCGTCATCGACCAGGCAACGGAACACATAGAGAACCGCGGCGCGGCAGATGGCGAGCGGGGCATTGAAATTACTGGGAAGCTGATCCGAGGTGCCGGTGAAATCGACGGTGGCGCGCCGGGCCTCGCGATCGATATTTACCTTCACCCGGATTTCCGCGCCGTTATCCAGCGGATAGTCGTAGGACCCGTCTGAAAGCTTGCCCAGCGCGCGACGGACCGCTTCCTCCGCATTATCCTGCACATGGCCCATATAGGCGCGCACAACGGGCAGGGTGAATTCCGCGATCATGCGGTCCAGTTCCTTTGCCCCCTTTTCATTGGCGGCGATCTGGCCCTTCATGTCGGCAATGTTTTGCGCCACATTGCGGGCCGGGTAGGGGCCGCTTTTCAGGTGCGCGGTCAGTTCCTGCTCCCGGAAGGTGCCATCCTTCACAAGCTGGAAATTATCAAACAGGATGCCTTCCTGATCGATGGAGGTGGAGAGTGGCGGCATGGAGCCGGGGGTGAGGCCGCCGATGTCGGCATGATGGCCGCGGGTGGCGAGGTAAAACAGCGGTTCCGCCTCTTCGCCGAAGTACGGGCTGATGATGGTCACGTCGGGCAGGTGGGTGCCGCCGTTATAGGGATCGTTGAGCACATAGACATCGCCCGGTTTCATGGTCCCGGTCCGGGCGCGAATGATGGCCTGGACGCTGGCGCCCATGCTGCCCAGATGCACCGGCATATGCGGCGCATTGGCCACCAGATTGCCCTCCGTGTCGAACAGGGCGCAGGAGAAATCGAGCCGTTCCTTCATATTGACCGAATGGGCGACATTTTCCAGCACCGCGCCCATCTGCTCGGCGATGGACATGAACAGATTGTTGAAAATCTCCAGCATCACCGGATCGGCCGCGGTGCCGATGGCCTGCTGGCGGGCGAGCTCCTCGACCCGCTCCAGAATGAGGTTGCTGTGGGGATCAAGTCCGGCCTGCCAGCCCGGGGGCACAAGATTGGTGCCGTGGCTTTCGAGGATGACGGCCGGGCCCATGATTGTTTCACCCTTCAGGTTATCGCGGTGGATCACATGCGCCGTGACCCATTTCCCCCCCATATAGACCTCTCTGGTCAATCGGGCCGGGATGTCGACCGCCGGGGTGAGGCCTGTATGGCTGAGAGCTTCGCCGCCGCCCGCGGCTTCCGCTGTCATGGCCTCGACGATCAGGGGCTTGTCCGGGCTGATGAAACCGAATTGCTGTTTGTGCCGGTCCTCAAAGGCGGTGCGGATGTCCTCAAGCGCGCCCATAGGCACGGTGAGGGTGCTGTCGCTGCCCCGGTATTTGACCTGCAGGGTCACGGTACAGTCAATGTTCTTCACGCCCTGACAGTCAAGCTCGTCCCGGGCCTCATGGCTGAGGCGTTCGGCGGTGGCCTCGATCTCCAGCATATGATCGCCGTCCAGCGGCAGCTCCAGCGCCGCCTCGGAAATATGCCCCAGGTCGGCAAGGCCGATACCGTAAGCCGACAGCACCCCCGCCAGCGGATGCAGGAAGACTTTTGTCATACCCAACCGGTCGGCCACCAGGCAGGCATGCTGGCCGCCGGCGCCGCCGAAGCTGACGAGCGAATAGCCGCTGACGTCATATCCTTTCTGGGTGGAGATTTTCTTGATGGCGCTGGCCATATTCTCCACGGCGATGGCAAGGAAGCCCTCGGCCATTTCTTCTGGTGTCTGGGGCGTCAGCCCGGCGGCTTCGATCTTGCGGGCCATGTCCTGAAATTTTTCCACTACTACCTGCCGGTCGAGCGGCTTGTTGGCGTCGGGGCCGAACACATGGGGGAACTGGTCCGGGGAGATGCGGCCCAGCAGCACATTGCAGTCGGTCACCGTCAGCGGCCCGCCGCGCCGGTAGGCGGCCGGTCCCGGATTGGCCCCGGCGCTGTCCGGCCCGACGCGGAAACGGCTGCCGTCGAAGGAAAGCACTGAGCCGCCGCCCGCGGCCACGGTATTGATATGCATCATGGGAATGCGCATGCGCACGCCGGCGACTTTGGTTTCGAAGCTGCGTTCAAATTCACCCCGGTAATGGGTGACATCGGTCGAGGTGCCGCCCATGTCGAAACCGATGATCTTCGGATGGCCCGCCTGTTCGGCGGTTTTGGCTGCACCGACAATGCCGCCCGCCGGGCCCGACAGGATCGCATCCCGGCCCTGGAAACGGTCGGCGTGGGCGAGGCCGCCGTTGGACTGCATGAAATAGAGCGGCACGCCCTCCAGCGCCTCCTGCACCCGGTCCATATAACGGCGCAGCACCGGGGTGAGATAAGCATCGACCACGGTGGTGTCGCCCCGGCTCACCAGCTTCATCAGCGGGCTCACCTCATGGCTCATGCTAATCTGGGTGAAGCCCGCCTCGCGGCACAGGGCGGCGATCTTAAGTTCATGGTCGGGATAGCGGTAGCCGTGCATGCAAACGATGGCGACCGCATGGATGCCGTGGGTCTGGGCCTCCACCAGTTGCGGCTCCAGATCGGTAAGGTTGAGCGGCGTGATCACTTCGCCGTCGGCGCCAAGGCGCTCCTCGACCTCGATCACCCGTTCATACAAGAGCTCCGGCAGCTCCACATTGAGCGCGAACAGGTCGGGCCGGTTCTGATAGGCGATACGCAGCGCGTCCTTGAAACCTCTGGTAATCAGCAGCAGGGTGCGGTCGCCCTTCCTCTCGAGCAGCGCATTGGTGGCCACCGTGGTGCCCATCTTGACGCTTTTGACCTGGGCAGAGGGGATTTTGTCGCCGGGCCCGAGCCCCAGAAACAGGCGGATGCCATGCAAGGCTGCATCCTCATACTGCTCCGGATTTTCTGAGAGCAGTTTTCTGGCGTGCGTGACCCCGTCCGGGTCCCGCGCCACCACATCGGTAAAGGTCCCGCCCCGGTCGATCCAGAACTGCCATTTTTGCTCATTGCTGCTCATGAGAAAAATTTAGCAGGAAGGGCGGGAGAGGGGAATTGGAGATTTGAGATATTTGCGATAGAATCCAGCATTAATTGAAAAAGGGGGAAGCAATGTCGTTTGAAATCCTAATGTCAATTTTCGGGGCTTTTGGTATTGGCTCCGTGGTTACCTTGCTAATTAAAAACCATCTAGACCAGAATAACGCGCTAGATGAGCGTCTGTATAATGAAAAAAGAGAAGCCTACCTTGGGTTATTAACTGCGATGCATGATGCTGCCATCCAACCATCTGATGCAGCTTCCAAAGCTTATGCACTCCAGCAAACCAAAATTCAGTTGTTTGGTTCTGAGAAGGTTAGTGAAGCGGCTCAAGGTATTTTGGATACCAATGAAGGATCAAGAGAAGAAAGAAATAGATATTTCGAAATGTTGATAAGGGAAATGCGAAAAGACTTGCAGAGCCAGTAAGCAGTCCGCACGGTTCGCGATATCGCAGATGAAAGACTATGGTATTCCCGGGCAATGGTACAACTGTGCCCGCCAGAAAGGAGCGTCAGTATGAATAAATTTCTCAAACTTGACATCATCACCCGGCAGGACCGGAACGAGGCGATCTCCAGCGCGCGGGAGGCGATCACCGGCGCCGGCGACTGGATCATGGATCATCATCTCTTTTCCAATATCTCCGCGACCCTGAATTTTGAATTGCCGCTTGAGGCCATCGAAAAGTTCCTCACCCGGCTGAACGCAGAAGGGTTTCAGCCGGACGTGCAGGGGGAGTTGCCCGCGGCCGGAGAGGGTGATTGCTTCGGTCTTCTGTCCCTGACTTTCCTGCATGGGGAAGGGGACCTGAAACGGGATGTACCGCCCTTCGGGTAATCCGCCTAACCCGTCGCCGTCACATTGATCAGCCAGGCAATGAATATGGTTTGCGGCAGGGAAATCAACGGCAGGAACAGGGCGATTTTCCAGGATTTTGTCGTCTCGCGCAGGATCATGATTTCCGTATAGTCGGTGGCGACACCGGCCATCAGGAAGGCAAAGCCGTTGCCCGGCGCGCCGGCCCGGGTTACCAGGTCGGCGGCGATCGGGGTGCTGCCTTCGGAACAGACCTCAATAATGGTGGCGGCGATGACAGTCAGGCCGAGACCGGCCAGCGTCGGGCCGAAATATGTCTGGAAACTGCCGGTATCGACAAAGGCGCGGACCAGGCTGGCCAGCAAAATACCAAAGAAAATCCAGCGCAACACCATGCGGCTCTCCTTCACCCCCTTGATGGCCATATCGCGGAAAAAGGCCAAGTCGAAAGTAGTTGCGGCAAGCCCCTTGCGGGCTTCGGGCCAGAACTCGAACCCGTCGGGCAGATCGATGCTGTTGGGGTTTTCCGGCAGCACGCCCCGGGCCACCAGCCGGTCGAAGATATAACCTGTAACAACGGCGATCAGCAGGGAGAGGAAAATAAACGCGAGAGTCCATTTCAGGCCGATCAGGGCGACAAGGATCAGGGTCAGGGAGAAGCTGTTCCAGGGGCTTGCCACCAGAAAGGCGATCACCTGACCGATGCTGGCGCCGCGTTCGTAAAGTTTGGCGCCGACCATGAGGATGCCGTGGCTGCAGAGATCCAGCAGCACCCCGCCGAGCGTGGCCCTGAGGATACCGCCAAGGCCATTACGGCGGCCGAGGATGGCGATGACAAATTCCCGCGGGATTTCCGAAAGAACGGCGACCATGACCAGGCCCAGCAGAAGTCCCCACCAGACCGTGTTCATCAGGTCGAAGACCGAATGGGCCAGGGTGACAAGCCAGTTATGACCAGCCAGATCGCCGGAAAAAAACCAGTAGCCCAGATAAAGCAGCACCGTGAGGCTGAGCGATCCCCATAAAAGATAGTCGATCCGACTCTTGCCGTGCTGGTCGTGGTTATGATCGTCTGACGGGCAGCAGTTAGCCATTGAGAGCCTCCTCTCCGGAAAGATAGTTGATGATGCAGCATTCGCTGAGCGGTTGTTCATCCCCGGGGCAGCGGCGGGAGAGGATTTCAAGTCCGGCGCGCATTTTTTTCAGGGTTTTGATCTTGCGCACGATTTCTTCCAGCTTATGGCGGGCTTTCTCCGCCACCATGGCGCAGTCGGCCTCGTCATCGGCGGTGAGCGCGATAAGCTCCTCGATCTCCTGCAGGGTAAAGCCCAGATTCTGGGCCTGTTTGATGAAGCTGAGGCGGTTCCGGCTTTCCGGACGGTACACCCGGTAGCCGGACGGCAGGCGGTCCGGCGGCGGCAGCAAGCCGCAGCGCTCATAATATCGAATGGTTTCGGTGCTGACGCCAGTGGCTTTGGCAAGTTTTCCGATGGTCATGGCATTCATGGTTTTTCTCCTGATTCCCCTGCAGCCTACACCTTAAAGTATACTACAAGGTCAAGGGTAAAATGCAGGAGAATGGAATTCGGCCGCAAAACCGCCTGTTTTACCGGTCAGGATGGTGTAATATTGCGGGAGAGGAACGGCATGGCAAACAAGCAAAAGGATTATGACTGGGGACGGATGGACTGGCTTCTCGATGGTGAGGAGGCGGAAGGGCCGGGCTTCAGTGTGGCCAAAATGATCATGGAAGCGGGCCGGGTCGGCGAAAAACATTTCCATGACAACTGTCAGGAATTTTTGCTGGTCGAGCAGGGCAGGGTCATTCTGGAAATCGATGGTCGCCAGCGCGAACTCCACGGGGGAGAAAGCTTTCTCATTCCGGCCGGGGTTACCCACCGGGTGATCAACAATTGTTGCGATGTGGCCGTTCTCACCCTGGTCTATTCCACTCATGACCGTCATTATACTTCCGTCGGCTAATCATGCCTTTTCCCTACTTCCCTGATGACAGGCACTGCGTAAAAGGGTATGTCTCAGAAAAAGCTATAACAGGAAAAGGAAGTTCCGGTGTCTGTATGGGGTACATTGCTGGGCGGGGCCGCAGGGCTGGCGCTGGGTGGGCCGATCGGCGCGCTGGTTGGCGCGTTTGCCGGCCATGTGGCGGTTAAAAAGATCGCCGAAAAAGTCGGCGGTCCGATTGGCGAGGCCACGGAAAAAATCACTTTCACCATCGGTGTGATTGCCCTGTCGGCCAAAATGGCCAAGGCGGACGGCATGGTGACCCGGGATGAAATCAATGTGTTCAAGCAGGCTTTCCGGGTGCCGGAAAGCGAAAGCCGCAATGTGGGCCGTCTGTTCAATCTGGCGCGTCAGGAAGCGACCGGTTACGAACCCTATGCCGCACAGCTGGCCCGTCTGTTCCATGATCAGCCGGCGGTGCTGGAGGAACTTCTCGATATCCTGTTCCATATCGCCATGGCCGACGGTGTCATGCATCCGGCCGAGGAAACCTTCCTCAAGCATGTGGCCCGGCTGTTCGGTTTTGACCAGGCCACCTATCACCGCATCCGTGAGGGGCACCTGGGCAAAGACCGACGCGATCCCTGGGTGATCCTCGGTCTGGAGCACACCGCTTCGGACCAGGAGATCAAGTCCCGCTACCGCAAACTGATCAAGGAACACCACCCGGATCTGCTGATGGCCAAGGGGGTGCCCGAGGAATTCATCGAGGTGGCCAATGAAAAACTGGCGGCCATCAATGAGGCCTACGACCGGATAGCCAAAGAACGGAAAATAAAATGAGCGCCGCCTCTGTCTGCGGGGGGAGGGTGCCATGCCGCTGATCCACCTGCTGTTCGGCATTGTTGTTGCCTTGGTCTGGGGGTTGAATTTTGTGGTCATGAAGATCGGACTTGAACAGCTTGATCCCTTCTGGTTTGCGACCCTCAGGTTTGCCATTGTCCTGCTGATGCTTCTGCCCTGGCTCAGGGTGGTGAAAGGCTCCATGAAGCATATGGCGCTGATCGGGATCTGTATCGGCGGGCTGCATTTCGGGTGTTCCTTCATGGCGCTGGATCTGGCCACAAAGGTATCGGCCATGGTTGTGGTGGTGCAGGCCAATATTCCCATCGCTATCTTGCTGGCCCATTTCTTTCTCGACGAGAAACTGAGTGCCTGGCGCACGGCGGGGATTGTTATTGCTTTTTCCGGCATTCTGATCATTTCATTCGACCCCGCCATTGCCGGGGAGGGGATTGCCATTATTGTCATCCTGATGGCGACAACGCTATATGCCGTCGGCACCACCCTGATGCGTCGTTTCCGCGGGCCCGGGGTGCTGACTACCCAGGCCTGGACGGCCTTTTACAGTATTCCCATTCTGCTGACCCTTTCTCTGGGCTTTGAAGAAGGACAGATCAGGGAACTTGTGGAACTGGACAGGTTGCACTGGGGCATGCTGATCTATACGGCGGCCTTGTCCTCTGTTGTGGGATACGGCGGGATTAATTTTCTGCTGAAGCATCATCCGGTGGCCCATGTGGCGCCGATCATGCTTCTGGTGCCGGTATTCGCGACTTTGTCGGCGGTGATTTTTCTGGATGAGGAACTGACGGTGAGATTCCTTGCGGGATCTGTGGTGACATTCTCCGGGATCGGTCTGATTCATTACCGGGACTGGATCCGCAATCGCAGGCTTGCCAAAGAACTTCTGCCCTGATGGGGGCTTGATCTTGTGGGGACAAGCGGGGATAGTTGGAACATGACAGCGCTGAAAATAATCGACAGTCCGTCCCTAAATTACGACGACCGGCGGGAAGGCGCAGACATCAGGTACCTGATTCTGCACTACACCGGTATGGCGAGCAGCGCGGAGGCCCTTGCCCGGCTCCGGGACCCGGACGCCAAAGTCAGCGCCCATTACCTGATCGGGGAAAGCGGGGAAATACACCGGCTGGTGCCGGAGGAAAAACGCGCCTGGCACGCCGGGGTTTCCAGTTGGGAAGGGGAAGATGATATCAACAGCTTCTCCATCGGTGTCGAGCTGGTCAATCCCGGCCATGACTATCCGGGCTATAAAGGTGATTACCGGCCTTTTCCAGCCATCCAGATGGAAACTCTTGCGCACTTATCCCGGCAGATCATCGAGCGCCATCATATCAAACCCTGGCATGTGCTTGGCCATTCCGATGTGGCGCCGGCGCGAAAGATCGATCCGGGGGAGCTGTTTGACTGGCAGTGGCTGGCCGGGCAGGGCATTGGCCTGTGGCCGGCTCAGGGCACGAAGGAGCCGCTTGAGTTGCGCGATTTACAACAGGCACTGCTGGACTATGGCTACGGCATAGAGGTGACGGGCAGGGAAGATGAACAGACGAGACTGGTGCTGTCCGCTTTCCAGCGTCATTTTCGGCCCGGGGATTTTTCAGGCAAGCCTGACGGGGAGAGCCGTGGTCTTCTTAAATCTTTGCTGCAGGTGAAGCAAAAAGATGTCGCCTAAGCGCCCCGGGACTCAGTTGCCGGAATGACGCGCATTTTCCTTATCGGGAAGCAGTCCTTCCGGTAAACTTTTAAGCGTTTGTTCCGTATTCGGGCCGGCGGGACCGGCGTCATAAACAAAGTCATCGTCACCGGAACATGCGCTGATCGAAAGAAGAAGAGCAAAAATCGCCAGTATTTTCAATGGGATGTTTATTGTGTTCATTGTTGTGGTTCCGGCACATCTTGATTTGAAATCCGTCACACTGTGCCCCATAAAAAAATCGTGCGCAAGTCCTCATCATTAGAACTTTGTCAATATTTTTGAGGTAAGTTGAAGCCTGCTAAATATGAAAGATAAAGGAACCCAGGGGGGAGAGAGATGTCTGGAGCGGCGCTTGATATGGATGCACAACGTGTTGAACAAATAAAAGAGGGTCTGAACTGCATGCGCATCTTCAAGAGGCGCACGGTTGTCTGGCCGTCCACCCTGTTTGTGGGTCCCCATGAATTCAAGTCTACCCTGTATGATATTTCCCTTGGCGGCATGCGCATGAAACTTGACCTGCCTCTGGCCCGGGGCGCCTATGTCAAAGTCAAAATCAAGGAACTGCAGAAGATGGACGCCCAGGTTGTGTGGCATTCTTCCGGTTTTATTGGTTTCAAGTTTGTGGACGATCCTGATATGGTCAGGGAAATCCTTGGTGAACTGGCCGTCGGAATGGATTAATTCCATATATTATTCAGTCTGTTATCAGAATTTTCTTGCGATTTCATCATTAAAAATAGTATTTTGGCGTCACCAGATGGCCGGATGACTGCTGCTGTATTCAGTAGAGGAAAGTCCGGGCACCACGGAAGGACGGTGCCGGCTAACGGCCGGCGGAGGCGACTCCAGGGAAAGTGCCACAGAAAGCAAACCGCCTGTCAAAGGGCAAGGGTGAAAGGGTGCGGTAAGAGCGCACCGCCTTCCTGGTAACAGGAAGGGCATGGTAAACCCCACCGGGTGCAAGATCAAATAGGAACGACTGGTTCCGGCTTTGGCCGGGCAGCCTTCTTTCGGGGCGTTGTTCGGGTTGATTGCAAGAGACGGCTGGCAACAGTCGCCGCAGATGAATGGTCATCGATCCGGGAAACCGGTGAACAGAACCCGGCTTACAGGCCATCTGGTATATTTTTTCCGGTTAATTTCCCTCTTTAGTGCTTTTTTGGGCGACGGGGGCTGTTTTTGTGAATAAGTTAACGGAATGTTAACTTTACATAAAATAATATTGTCCTACTATTTGCCTGCATTGACTTTATTTGAGGTGGCGAGATGCCTGACAAAGCGGTGAGATCCATACTGAGTACCATGCGCCAGCATAACCGTCGAACGGTTGTGTTGCCGGCAAAGCTTGATGTGGGCGATTATAAGTTTGACTGTACCGCCTATGATCTTTCACTGGGCGGCATACGACTGAAGGTCGACCTGCCTCTTGATGAGGGCGCCAGCGTCTATGTTCAGCTTAAAAACAAACTTAAACGGGCGGCGCAGGTCATCTGGTCTGCTGATGGTTTTGTCGGTTTGCGGTTTGTTGATAATCCTGAAACTGTACGGTCGTCGCTCGGTTCCCTGGCCGTCGGCCTGAGCTGATCTTTTCTCTCCCGCAGGGCCTGACGGGCTGCAGGATATTTTCTGCACGAGCCCTGCTTTCTTCATAAAATGGTTAACATATTGTTAATAAATGAAGAAACAAATATCCCCTTTCTACTTGCAAACGATTTTCTGCCTGCCTACCATTCATGCGTATGCAACTATGTAAATGCTTAAATTGTGTGGATGACGGCCAGTACAGGATATGCGTGAAGTTAAGAGTGTGACAAAAGAAAATCGCCGGGACCGGCGCCGGCAACCGGTTTTGTGGAAATCTGTACTGACTGTTGGTGAGTATAGTTTTGACTGCATTATGTATAATTTTTCTCTTAGCGGCGCACGGGTTAAACTCGACCTGCCGTTACAAAAAGGCGCTGAAACACTCCTGGACATCAAGAGCGAGTGGCAGATCAACGCGAAAGTTGTCTGGCAGAAGGACGGCTTTATAGGCCTGTCCTTTAGTCAGGATGACACGGAAACCCGGGTCATTTTTGGTGAAATTGCCGACCGTTTGTAATTTCCGTGTCAATCCCTGATCCCGGGACAGCCGATCTCATCTGAAATTCCGAGTCTTTTTGCTGAAACAGGCCTGATCAGGCCTGTTGATGAATAATTCCCCTTTTTGAAATCCTATTTGGGCGGACATGGTCCCGGATGGGATTTTTCTGTATTGGCGTGGGAATGTTCCCTAACGCACAGGAATAAAAGAACTTTCGCCGCTATTTCAGATCATTAATGTCTTGTTAACCCCACAAATATACCATGATATCCCATTGACTAGGCGTTAAATCCCATGATATCCCATATAGTGATTGTCAAAGGGGACGGTTGCCAGCAGAAAATATTATTTAAACCAGCGAACAGCCAGGGTGGGGAATGCCGAAATTTACTTCGACATTTACAAATAAAGTGGACAAAAAGGGTCGGGTATCGGTGCCGGCGTCTTTTCGTGCCTCTTTGCCCGAGGGATCCTGGCAGGGTATAGTAGCGTATCCGTCCTTTGTCCACGATGCCATAGAAGGCTGCGATAGCGATTATCTGGACCGGCTTTCCGACAGTATTGATGACCTTGCCCCTTATTCAGAAGAACATGACGCTTTCACCTTTTCAATCCTGTCGTCCAGCTCCCGGCTTTCCTTTGACAGCGAAGGCCGGATTATCCTGCCCCTGGAACTTCTTGAATTTGCCGGGATTACCGATCGCGTAACATTCGTCGGTCGCGGCAATACCTTCCAGATCTGGGCACCCGAGGCCTTCCAGGCCGAACTGGTCAAGGCCCGTGAACTTGCCCGGAAAAACCGCGACATGCTCAAATGGAAACGCCGGGATAGCGAAGGAGGGACGGAAGCATGACGCTGTCTCTTGCTGATTTTGATCCCCGTCATTTCCCGGTTCTGGTGAATGAGGTCGTGGAAGCCCTGTCGCCGGCCGACGGTGAGGTTCTTGTCGACGGCACCTTTGGGGCAGGCGGCTATAGCCGGGCAGCGCTTGCGTCGGCCAATTGTGTGGTTTGGGCCATTGACCGGGATCCCAACGTGATTTCGACGGCCGGGGAAGTGGAACAACAGTTTCCGGGCCGCTTTCATCTGCTTCAGGGCTGTTTTTCTGAAATGAAGGAACTGTTGGCGCAGGAAGGCATCAGCCAGGTCGATGGCGTGGCGCTGGATATCGGCGTGTCCTCCATGCAGCTTGACGAAGCCGGGCGCGGCTTTTCCTTCATGCAGGACGGACCGCTGGATATGCGGATGGGCGGCGATGTGCCAAGCGCCGCCGATGTGGTCAACGACATGGAAGAGGAAGACCTGGCCAATATTATTTATCGCTATGGCGAGGAACATAAATCACGCCGTATCGCCCGGGCCATAACCGAAGCCCGGCAGGAAGCGCCGATCACCAGGACCCGCCAGCTTGCAGATATCGTCAGCCGGGCCGTCGGCCAGAAAAGGGCTCCGCGCGGCAAAAAGCAGATCCATCCGGCAACCAGGACATTTCAGGCGCTCAGGATCTATGTGAATGACGAACTGGGCGAACTGGAGCGGGGGCTCGAAGCCGCCGAACAGATCCTGTCGCCCGGTGGCCGCCTGTGTGTGGTGACCTTCCATTCGCTGGAAGACCGCATCGTGAAGAATTTCTTCCGGGAACGGAGCGGTGAAACTGCCCGCGTTTCCCGTCATAGGCCGATGGCTCAGGATGGCGAAGATGAGCCGACCTTTGAAATGATTTTCCGGGGCGGTAAAAAGCCGTCGCGTGAAGAAATTGAACTGAATGCACGATCAAGATCCGCAAAACTGCGGGCCGGACGCAGAACGGCGGCCCCGGCCAGAGAGAGGGAGAAGGCAGCATGATCAGGATAGTGGCGTCACTGGCAGTCCTGCTGGTAATGATTTCGGCAGGTGCAGTTTATAACCTGAAAGAAGCAACCGAACGGCTGGAAGAACGCAAGCGTGATCTGGCCACCCGGATTCTGGAAGACAAAGCTGCCATCAAGGTACTTCGGGCGGAAATGGCCTACCTGTCCCGTCCCGAGCGCCTGCAACGTCTCAGTGAAAGATTCCTGGCGCTCAAGCCGTCCGGGAATATGCAGATGGTATCGTCGCTTGATCAGGTTTCCGGTCGTGGGGAAGTGCTCACGGCCAGTCTGCCGGTGGACAACTTTCGGCTTCTTCTGCCCCAGGCGAAACCCGGCGATGTGCCGGATAAATATCGTGCGGCGCCGGTTATAGTTGCCAGCAAAGCTGGTGAATTACAGGTCCGGGCCGAAAAGCCCGCCGTGCAGGCGCCGAAGAAAAGTTTCTTTGACAGAATAATGGTGAAACTGGAAAAAAATCAGTGAGATCAATCGATCTGCAGATAGAAGGAGCCGGTCAGGGCGCCATGGAGACGGCCAGAACCCGTCTTGTGGTGCCAATGGTTCTTTTTGTGCTGGGGTTCGGCTTTCTGCTGCTTCGCCTGATGTCCATCGGCATGTTTGGCGAACTGTCTGAGACAACACATTTTGCCGAGGCCGAGCAGGCGGACTATATCGCCGGACGGGCTGACATTGTAGACCGGAACGGGATTATTCTTGCCACGAATCTGGTGACATCTTCCCTGGCGGCGCGGCCCCATATGATTGCCGATCCGGAAAAACTGGCGGCTGAAATTTCCTCTATATTGAGAGACGAGAACCGTACCGAGATCCTGAACAAGCTCAAGTCTTCCCGTCGTCATGTCTGGATCAGCCGCAAACTGACGCCAAAGGAAGTCTGGCAGATTAACAGTCTCGGCAATCCAGCCCTTGAACTTGAGGAAGAAGAGAAAAGAATTTATCCGCACGGGCATCTGGCGGCTCATGTGCTGGGCTATGTGGGCATCGATACCCAGCCCTTTGCCGGTGTTGAACGTTTCTTTCAGGATCATCTGTCGGATCCTTTGCGCTCCGGCGAGCCGCTGGTGCTGTCGCTGGACATCCGGGTTCAGCATATCCTTTACACCGAACTGAAAAAATCCATGGATAAATTTCAGGCAGCCGGGGCGGCCGGACTGGTGATGGATGTGCAGACCGGTGAAATTCTGGCCCTGAGCAGCCTGCCGGATTTCGATCCGAATAACCCCCCGGGAGGCGCCAGCGAAGTGTTGTTCAACAGGCTGACCCAGGGGGTTTATGAAATGGGGTCCGGATTCAAGACCTTTACGGTGGCCATGGCCCTTGAAGAGCGGGTAGTGAGCCTGGAAGGCGGCTATGATGCTACAGATCCCCTGAAGGTGGACCGCTTTACCATCCATGACGATCATGCCAAAAAACGCTGGCTTAATGTGCCGGAGATTTATACCTACTCCAGCAATATCGGGTCTGCCCTGATGGCCCGGGATGTGGGTGTGGAAAAACAGCGGGAATTTCTTCATAAAATCGGTATGTTTGAGGCACCGGGTATTGAATTGTCAGGGGTGGCCACCCCCCTCCTGCCGCGCCAGTGGGGGGAAGTGGAATCCATGACCGTTTCCTATGGTCACGGCATTGCCATTACGCCGGTGCAACTGGCCACCGGAATTTCGGCAATGGTCAATGGCGGACGTCATATTCCTGCCACCTTGCTGCGTAAAAGTGACAGTGAAAGGTTCCTGATTGCCGGCGGGAACAGTGAGACAATCACACCTCGTGTTATCTCGGAAGAGACAAGCCGAACCATGCGTGACCTGATGCGGCTCGCCGTTGAATATGGAACCGGTGGTGCAGCGGATGTGGATGGCTATTTTGTCGGGGGGAAAACCGGAACTGCGGAAAAGCCTGGGGAAGGCGGCTACCGGAAAAAGGATCTGATTTCTTCCTTTGTCGGTGCATTCCCCATGGATGATCCGAGATATGTGGTTTTTGCCATGCTGGACGAACCGAAAGGCACTGAGGATACATTTTATTTCGCCTCTGGCGGATGGACAGCGGCTCCGCTTGTCGGGGATGTGGTTCGCCAGATTGGCCCGCTTCTGGGGGTCGCGCCGGAAAAGCGCCGGAAACCCCGATATGAAAACTTGATTTTAACCTCTGCAAACAGGGATGAGCACCACTGATGAAGCTTTCCGATCTGCTGAAAGATGCCAGAACCAGATTTTCCGCCGGACTTGTCGTGACCGGGGATGTCGAGGTCAGCGGCATTACGGCCGACAGCAGGAAGGTCGAGCCGGGTTTTGTGTTTGTGGCGCTGCCGGGCCTGACCTTTAACGGGGCCGATTTTATTGAGGATGCCATCGGAAAAGGCGCTGTTGCGATCCTGTGCGTGCCGTCTGCAAGGACGGCAAATGACAGTGTTATCTGGATCACTCATGAAGGTCCCGGTCGGGTTTTCCCCCATATGGTTGCGGCATATTTCCGCCGCCAGCCGGAACATCTGGCGGCTGTCACCGGCACCAACGGCAAAACCTCGGTGGCGTCCTTTACCAAACAGATCTGGGAACATATGGGCCTCAAGGCGGCGTCGGTTGGCACGCTGGGTGTGATTGCGCCGGGCTATAACGACTATACCGGCATGACAACGCCGGATCCCGTGACACTGCACAAGGCCATGAGCGACCTGTGTGACCTGGGCATTGACCATGTGGTTTTCGAGGCCTCCAGCCATGGCCTCGCCCAGCACCGGATGGACGGCCTGAATATTTCTGCGGCGGCCTTCACCAACCTGACGCGGGATCATTATGATTATCACGGCAGTGAAGAAAATTATTTTTACGCCAAAAGCCGCCTGTTCGGCGAGGTGATGAAGCCGGGCAGTACGGCGGTGCTTAACGCGGACTGTCCGATCGTCCGTGAAGTTGCCGATATCTGCTGGGCGCGCGGGCATCATGTGATTACAGTTGGCCGTCTGGACGGCGATATCCGCCTGTTGCACCAGACATCCAACCCGACTGGTCAGGAAATCACCGTTTCCCATGGCGCCAATATCTATGACATCAAGCTTTCACTTGTCGGCAGTTTTCAGGCCTTTAACGCCCTGATGGCGGTCGGGCTGGTGATCGGATGCGGTGGTGACCCGGATCAGGCTTTCAAATCGCTGTCCTATCTGCGCCCGGTGGAAGGGCGCATGGAGCAGGCCGGCCGGCATCCGTCCGGGGCGCGCATCTATGTGGATTATGCCCATACGCCGGATGCACTGGAAACGGCGCTTGAGGCACTGAAACCGCATGTGAGAGGCAAACTGGCGGTGGTTTTCGGCTGTGGCGGTGACCGTGATACCGGCAAGCGGGAACTGATGGGTCGTGTCGCCTGTGAAAAGGCAGACCGGGTTTACGTGACGGATGACAATCCCCGGTCCGAAGAGCCGTCAGCCATTCGGACCGAAATCCTCAAGGGTTGCCCGTTGGCCGCAGAAATAGGCAACCGGGCTGAGGCCATCAGGCAGGCTGTGGACGAACTGGAAGCCGGTGACCTGTTGCTGGTGGCCGGTAAAGGACACGAGCGCGGTCAGGAAATTGCCGGTCAAATACATGAATTCGACGATGTGTCAGAAGTACGTTCGGCCATCGCCAGTCTTTCCGTTGAGAAAAAAGGTCGGGGTACGACATCGGGAGGGGTGCGAACATGACAGAAAATGCCTTATGGACCGGTCGGGAACTGGCAGATGTCTGGAAGGTTGAGATTGATGACAACCTGGCCTGTTACGGGGTATCAATTGACAGTCGCACTGTTGAGGACGGCGATTTGTTTTTTGCCCTGGTCGGGCCCAATTCCGACGGCCATGACTATGTAAAAATGTCCCTCGAAAAAGGCGCTGCCGCAGCCGTTGTTACACATATTCTTGAGGATGTGGACCCGGACCGGCAGATTGTTGTGCCAGATGCGTTTGATGCCCTGGTGAAGCTTGGCAGGGCGGCCCGGGCCAGGGTGGATATTCCCATCATTGCGGTTACCGGCAGCGCCGGCAAGACGGGCACCAAGGAAGCCCTGCGTCTGGCTCTGAGCCGGGACAAGAAGACCCATGCCAGTATCCTGAGCTATAATAACGAAATTGGTGTGCCCCTGTCCCTGGCGCGGATGCCGCGCGATGCGGCTTATGGTATTTTCGAGATGGGCATGAACCACAAGGGGGAATTGGCCAAGCTGGTCAAACTGGTGCGGCCCCATGTGGCTATTATTACCACGGTTGAACTTGCCCACGGCGAGTTTTTTGAGAATGTGGAAGAAATCGCTGATGCCAAGGCGGAAATCCTGACCTGTATGGAAGGCGAAGGCGTTGCCATTCTTAATCATGACAATGACCATTATGCCCGGCTGGAACAGCGGGCCCGGGAAGCCGGCGTCGGCCGTGTGATTTCCTTCGGCAGTGATCCGGCTGCGGATGTCCATATCCTGCGCCAGGTCATGCATGATACCTGTAGCTGCGTGGTGGCAGACCTTTGCGGCAAGGTGATGGTCTATAAGGTCGGCATGCTGGGACAGCACTGGATCATGAATTCTCTGGCGGTGCTGGCGGCGGTGGCCCAGGTCGGCGGCGATCTCGGGCTGGCCGGACTGGCGCTGGCGGAAATGACACCACTCAAGGGACGGGGGAAGCGCCACCGGATCTTTTTCCGCGATGGCAGCGAGGCCTCGTTCCTGCTGATCGATGAAAGCTACAATGCAAACCCGGCGTCCATGCGGGCAGCTCTTGCCGGGCAGAGCCAGGTCAGGCTTAATCATCGCGGCCGGCGGATTGCTGTTCTGGGTGATATGGCGGAACTTGGCGAGGATACGGTCCAGTTGCACGCCGGACTTGCTGATGCCCTTACAGAGGCCGAGATCGACAGGGTTTATCTGGTCGGTGAGAATATGAAACATCTGGCCGACAATATGAATGAACAGATCTATTGTGCATGGTTCAAAAGCCTTGATGACCTTGAACCGGCATTGCTTGGGGATCTGCAGGACAATGACGTGGTGATGGTCAAGGGATCAAACAGCAGTGGAATGTTCCGGCTGGTCGACAGAATGCTTGAAATGGTATCACCGAATATTAAAAAGGCCGTAAGCGCGTAATCAGGACGGACCCAAAATGCTCTATAGTTTGTTATATCCCCTCAGTGACGATTTCGGTCTGTTTAATCTGTTCCGTTATCTGACGTTTCGTACTGGTGGCGCATTGTTTACAGCCTTTCTGATCAGCTTCCTGTGCGGGCCGAGTATTATCGGCTGGCTCAAGGTTCGTCAGAAGAAGGGGCAGCCTATCCGCACCGACGGTCCGGAGGGACATTTACTGACCAAACAGGGAACCCCGACAATGGGCGGTTTTCTGATCCTGCTTGGTCTCACCCTCAGTACCCTTTTGTGGATGGACCTCAGCAGCCCCTATGTCTGGGCCTGTCTGACGGTAACCAGCGGTTTCGGGGTGATCGGATTTCTGGATGATTACCGCAAGATCACAAAATCCAGTTCCGCCGGTGTTTCAGGCCGGGTCAAGCTGCTGCTTGAAATCATAGTGGCGCTGGCGGCTGTCCTGATCATTACCCAGGCTGCGGCCGAAGAGACCCGCAGCATGCTGGCTCTGCCGTTTCTCAAGGATACCATGGTCAATCTGGGCTGGTTTTATATTCCGTTCGCCCTCCTGGTTATTGTCGGCTCCTCCAACAGCGTTAATCTGACCGACGGCCTTGACGGTCTTGCCATCATGCCGGTGATCATTGCCTCGGCGACTTTTGCCCTGATCGCCTATCTGGTGGGCAACAGCATCTACTCCGGTTACCTGCAACTGACCTATGTGCCCGGCACCGGTGAGCTTGCCGTTTTTTGCGCCGCCATTATCGGGGCGGGGCTAGGGTTTCTATGGTATAATGCGCCGCCGGCCATGATCTTCATGGGAGATACAGGCAGCCTGTCCCTGGGTGGCGCTCTGGGAACTGTGGCCGTGATTGCCAAACATGAAATCGTGCTGGTCATTGTCGGCGGTTTGTTTGTGCTGGAAACTGTGTCTGTGATTATGCAGGTGGTTTCCTTCAAGCTGACCGGCAAGCGGGTGTTTCGCATGGCGCCGATCCATCATCATTATGAAAAGAAAGGCTGGGCGGAACCGACTATTGTGATCCGCTTCTGGATCATTGCAGTGCTTCTGGCGCTGGTTGGTCTGGCTACTTTAAAACTGCGATAGGAACAAATTCTGGAATGACCGTTTTTTCCCGGACAGATACAAGTATTCTCAGCGACTGGTGGTGGACTGTTGACCGCTGGCTGTTGATGTCGCTTGCGCTTCTGATCGGGCTCGGCATTGTCATGACCTTCGGGGCAAGCCCGGCCATTGCCGAGAAGCTCGGTCTTGACAGCTTTCATTTTGTCCGCCGACAGCTCCTGTTTCTGACGGTTTCGCTTGTCTCCCTGTTTGGAGTATCATTGTTGCCGCCGCGCATGATCCGCCGTCTCGGCGTCATTATGTTTCTGGTCTGCCTGCTGCTTCTGGTTCTGACCTGGCTGGTCGGGCCCGAGGCCAAGGGCGCGCAGCGCTGGCTCAGGATTGGCAGCTTCACCCTGCAGGCGTCCGAATTCATGAAGCCGGCTTTTATCATTGTGTCCGCCTGGATGTTTTCCGAGGCTCGTAAAAGTCCCGGATTTCCCGGCTGGAAAATTGCCATCGGGCTCTATCTTCTTGTGGTCAGCCTGTTGGTCATCCAGCCCGACTTCGGTCAGACGGTGCTGATCACCGTGGTCTGGAGCGCCATGTTTTTCATGGCCGGACTGCCCATGGTCTGGGTTGGCGCCTTCGTCGGACTGGGGCTGAGCGGTATCGTGATGGCCTATATGTTCCTGCCCCATGTGACGAGCCGTATCGACCGTTTTCTCAATCCGGAAAGCGGGGATACCTTCCAGGTCGATATGGCCATGAATGCCTTCAAGAGCGGAGGCCTGTTCGGGCGCGGTCCGGGCGAGGGCGCGGTCAAGAAAATCCTGCCCGACGCCCATACGGATTTTATTTTTGCCGTGGCGGGTGAGGAATTCGGCATTATCATCTGTGTGCTGATTGTCTCTGTCTTTGCCGTGATTGTGGTGCGCGGCATGGTCAATCTGATGAAGGAAACGGATCTGTTTGTTTTCCTGTCTGTTGCCGGTCTTCTGATCCAGCTTGGCCTGCAGGCCTTTATCAATATTGGGGTTAATCTGGCGGTGCTGCCCAGCAAGGGCATGACCCTGCCCTTTATCAGTTACGGCGGATCCTCGCTGCTGTCTGTATCCATCGGAATGGGTATGGTGTTGGCCCTGACGCGGCGCAACAGCCGTTACGGCCACGCCAATCCGGCAACGGGCTGGAGGCTGGTATGAAACGTCGCCGCACCTCCCATGTTGTGCTTTCGGCCGGTGGCACCGGCGGGCATATGTTTCCCGCCGTCGCGCTGAAGAACGAGCTTTTGCGGCGCGGTCACCGGGTGACCCTGATTACCGATGAACGCGGGCTGGCGTATCGTGAGTATTTTGGCGATGTCAAAATCCTGACGGTCAAAAGCGCGACATTCGCCGGCAAGAGCCTTCTGGGAAAAGTCGGTGCCCTGTTCAAGGTTCTGGGCGGTATCATGGAAGCCCGCTCGATGCTGACCATGCTGCGGCCGGGGGTTGTGGTCGGTTTCGGCGGTTATCCGTCTTTGCCGGCACTCCGGGCGGCTGTCAGTCTTGGCATTCCCACCTGCCTGCATGAACAGAACGCGGTGCTGGGCAGGGTCAATCGCCTGCTGGCAAAGAAAGTGGATGCAGTCGCCCTGTCTTTTGAAAATACCCTCAAGGCGGACTGGGAAAAATATACTTATACCGTGGTGACCGGCAATCCGGTGCGCAAGGAAATCGTCGAGCTTGGCGACCGCACCTATCCCCCCATCGGCGAGGACAAAATCTTCCGCATTCTGGTCATTGGCGGCAGTCAGGGGGCGCGCATTTTCAGTGAAGTGGTGCCGGCGGCGATCTCTACTTTGCCTCGGGCCGTGCAGCGCCGGCTGCAGATTACCCAGCAGTGCCGGGAAGAGGATATTGAGGCGGTCCGCGCCACCTATGCAAACACAAAAATCGCTGTTGAACTTTCGACCTTTATTTCCAACCTGCCGGAGTGTATGGAATGGTCACATCTTGTGATCGGACGGGCCGGGGCGTCGACGATAGCGGAACTGACGGCTTCGGGGCGACCGGCCATTCTGGTGCCCTATTCCCATGCTACAGACGATCATCAGATGGAAAACGCCAAGGAGCTTGTGATTGCCGGCGGAGCGTGGATCTTCCATGAAAAGGAATTCAATCCCAGCGAACTGGCCAAGATGCTGCAGCGCCTGGCGAAAAGGCCGCGGGATGTATGGCGCGCCGCAGAGGACAGTCGCAAGGTGGGTAAGCCCTATGCGGTCAAGGATCTGGCCGACCTGGTGGAACGCCTGGCCTTGGTCAAGGGGGATGCGGGCGTCATAAAAGTGAACAAGCTGGAGAGTCTGATAAAACCTTCGGTAACTGAAGCAGAGAGTGAAACGAGTGAGAGTGAAGAATCCAGGCCGGCCCTTACGGCAGGGGAGCGGTCATGAATAAGAATATCCAGCCCCCCAGCATCGGTCATCCCATCAATATAGGCATCCTGCATTTTGTCGGTATCGGCGGTATCGGCATGAGCGGCATAGCCGAAGTCATGCATAATTTCGGCTACAAGGTGCAGGGCAGCGACATTTCCGAAAATGCCAATGTCAAGCGGCTGCAAAGTCTGGGGATCGACGTCAAGATCGGACAGACTGCGGAAAATTTGGAGGGCGCCTGGGGTATTGTGGTGTCTTCCGCCATCCGGGCCGACAATCCGGAAATGGTCGAGGCCCGGGCCCGCAAGATGCCGGTGATCCGCCGGGCGGAAATGCTGGCCGAACTGATGCGCCTGAAATGGTGCGTGTCCATTGCCGGAACCCACGGCAAAACCACAACTACGTCCATGGTGGCTGCGGTTCTGGATACGGCCAAATACGACCCGACCGTGATTAACGGCGGCATCATCAATGCTTACGGCACAAATGCCCGCCTGGGTGAAGGCGACTGGATGGTGGTCGAGGCCGATGAATCCGACGGTACCTTTGTCAAACTGCCGTCGACGGTGGCCGTGGTTACCAACATTGACCCGGAACATCTGGATTTTTACGGCGATTTTGAAACGGAAAAAGAAGCCTTTCGCACCTTTATCGAGAATGTGCCCTTCTATGGGTTTGCCGCCATGTGTATTGATCATCCGGAGGTGCAGGCGCTGATCGGCCGGATTACCGACCGCAAGATCGTGACTTTCGGTTTTAGCCCGCAGGCGGATATTCGCGGCAAGGGCCTGAAGTTTGTAGAAGGCTGCGCCCATTTCGATGTGGAGATCAGCACCCGCCAGGGGGAGAATGTTGAAATCCTGTCTGACATCATTCTGCCCATGCCGGGTCGTCATAATGTGCTCAATGCGCTGGCGGCCATTGCCGTCGCCCATGAAATGGGGATTGAGGCTGCGGTGATCCGCGAGGCCTTTGCCGCCTTCTCAGGTGTGAAGCGACGCTTTACCCGGGTGGACCAGGTGGACGGTGTGACTATTGTTGATGATTACGCCCATCATCCGGTAGAAATCTCGGCCGTTCTGGCGGCCGCCCGAGAAGCCTATCAGGGCAAGGTCATCGCGGTGGTGCAACCTCATCGCTATAGTCGCCTGAAAAGCCTGTTTGACGAATTCTGCGCCTGTTTCAACAATGCGGATACGGTCTTTGTTGCGCCGGTCTATGAGGCCGGGGAAAGCCCCATTGAAGGGGCCGACCGGGATAGCCTGGTGGAAGGATTGCACCGTTTCGGTCATCGCCAGGTTTCCGCCATTGAGGGCATGGCTGATCTGCCCCTTAAAATAGCCGAGGTGGCTGAGGACGGGGATATTGTGATCTGTCTCGGGGCCGGGAATATTACGTTCTGGGCTTACGAACTGCCGGACGCCTTGCGCGCCCTGAAGGGAAAGGGGGCCTGATGACTGTATCTGCGGCTACATCCCTGTCCTTCACTGACAATTTGCCCCTCGTGCGCGGCAAATATGAATTTGATGCGCCGCTGGCCAGATATACATGGTTCAAGGTCGGCGGCCCGGCTGCGGTTCTGTTCACGCCCGAGGACGAGGCCGATCTGGCCGCCTTCCTGCGCGGCCTGTCCCTGGATGTGCCGCTGCTCTGTCTCGGGGTTGGCTCAAACCTGCTGATCCGGGACGGCGGTTTTGACGGGGTGGTGATCCGGTTCGGCAAGAAATTTGCCCGGATTGACGTGAAGGAAACGCAGATTTATGCCGGTGCAGGGGCGCCCGATATCGCGGTGGCTGCTGCCGCCCGTGACGCCGATCTGGCCGGGTTCGAGTTTTTGCGCGGCATTCCCGGGACCATCGGCGGGGCGATCCGCATGAATGCCGGGGCTTACGAACGGGAAATGGCCGATGTGCTGGTCGAGGCACAGGCCCTGGACCGGGCCGGAAACGAGCATCATTTTTCCCTGACGGACATGGATTACAGCTATCGTCATTCGAACCTGCCGGAAAATCTGATTTTTACCGGCGCGATCCTGCAGGGCACACCGGACCTGAAAGAGAATATCGAACGGCGCATGCAGGAAATTGCCGATGCGCGCGAGGAAAGCCAGCCGCTCAGGACCCGCACCGGCGGCAGCACCTTTAAAAACCCTGACGGTCACAAGGCCTGGCAGCTGATTGACGAGGCCGGATGCCGCGGTCTTCGCGTCGGCGGCGCGCATGTGTCGGAAAAACACTGTAATTTCCTGATCAATGACGAAAATGGAACGGCTGCGGATATTGAAATGCTGGGCGAAGAAGTCCGCCGGCGGGTGAAGGATACATCAGGTGTCGAGCTTGAGTGGGAAATCCGCATCGTCGGTGAAAGCGCGGAGGATCGGTCATGAACAAGCATGTTGTGGTCCTGAAAGGGGGCTGGTCGGCTGAGCGCGAGGTTTCGCTGATGAGCGGGGCGGCGGTGGCCAGGGCCCTGACCAATGCCGGTTACAATGTCACCGAACTTGATGTGACACCCGATGTTTACATGGATCTTGTCCGGATCAAGCCGGATGTGGCCTTTAATGCCCTGCACGGCCGCTGGGGCGAGGATGGCTGCATCCAGGGCCTGCTCGAAATTCTGAAAATTCCCTATACCCATTCCGGGGTGCGGGCCTCGGCCGTGGCCATGGACAAGATCGCCGCCAAGAATATGTTCCGCACGGTCAATATTCCCTGCGCCGAGGACAGGTTGATTTCCGGCGATGAGCTGTTCAAAGCCGATCCCCTGCCGCGCCCTTATGTGGTCAAACCGGCCAATGAAGGATCCAGCGTCGGTGTGGTGATCGTGCGCGAAGGCGATAACCTGACCCCGGACAAGCCGGGTCCCTGGCAGTCTGACAGCCTGCTGATGGCGGAACAGTTCCTGCCCGGACGGGAATTGACAGTTTCCGTGATGGGCGACAGGGCGCTTGCGGTGACAGAGCTTCGTCCCTTAAGCGGCTTTTACGACTATGAAGCCAAATATCAGGACGGCAAAACCGAACATCTGATCCCGGCGCCGCTGGAGGATGAGATGACCGGTCGGCTGATGCATCTGGCGCTGGAGGCCCATGAGGTACTTGGTTGCCGCGGCGTGAGTCGGGCTGATTTCCGCCTTGATGACGGACCGGACGGCGATGGTGTTCCCTATATTCTGGAGGTCAATACCCAGCCCGGCATGACGGCGCTGTCACTGGTGCCGGAGCAGGCCGCCCATCTGGGGATTTCCTTTGAGGAGCTTGTCAGCTGGATGGTGGAGGACGCCTCATGCGATCGCTGATGAAGTTTCTGATCCGGAAAAAAGAACCCCTCAAGCGGGGGGAACGGGAAGTCCAGAGCCTGAAACGCCGACGCCAGAAAGATCTGGTCATCCGCAGTGTGAGTGTCGGGACAATTGCATGCGTTGTGATCCTGTCTGTCTATCTGTGGCAGAGCGGCATGGTTTCAGACGCCGTCCAGAGCACCGGCGAGCGCGTTCAGGAACGGCTGACCGATGCGGGCCTGGTGGTGGCGGAAATCCGCATTGACGGCCAGCAACAGACGGCGCTGGATGATATTCGCAAGGCCCTGGCCATCAGTCACGGGGAAAGCATCATGTCCCTTGACCTCAAGGCCATGCGGGAACGGGTCGAGGCCCTTGCCTGGGTCGAGCATGCCAGCATCAGCCGTTCCATGCCCGATATCCTGACAGTCCGGGTGAAGGAATATATACCGGTTGCCCTGTGGCAGGTTGACGGCCATCTGTGGCTGGTGACCCGGGACGGCAAGCGGATCACCGACCAGAAACTGTCTCATTTTGCCGCACTTCCTATGGTGGTGGGGCGCGGCGCGGACAGCGCCATGCCGGATTATCTGGATCTGCAGGAAGGCTATCCCGCTGTTTTTGAACAGGTTGAAAATGCGGTCCGGGTCGGCGGGCGGCGCTGGGACCTGTTGATGAAACAGGGCATTACGGTGCGACTGCCGGAAAAGAATGTGCCCGATGCACTGGAAAAATTCGCTCAAATGCAGCGGGACGAGAAAATACTTGAAAAGGAAATACTGGCAGTGGATCTGCGTCTTGAAAATAAAACCTACATTCGCCTGACGCCCGGGGAGGCAAAGCGGCGCCGGCTGGCTGCGAAAACCGCCGAAGAGGAACAGATCTGATGGCGGTGTTGCGTGAAAATGTCATCGCCGCGCTGGATGTGGGCAGCAGCAAGATCTGCTGTTTTATTGCCCGGGTCGGCGAAAACGGCAGGCCGCATGTGGTGGGGATCGGGCATCAGGTGTCCCAGGGCATCAAGGCCGGCACCGTGGTCGACATGGAAGAGACGGAAACATCAATCCGCGCGGCGGTGGATACCGCCGAACGCATGGCCGGCGGCAGCCCGATCGAGAATGTCTTTGTGAATATTTCCTCAGGCCAGCCGGAAAGCCGCCATTTTGCGGTGGAAGTGGATGTGGCCGGACACCAGATCAGCGAGGCCGATATCAAAAGGGTGCTGGACGGCGCCCAGGAACATATCCGTAACGAGGAACGTTTTGTCGTCCATTCCCGCCCGGCCAGTTACAGCATCGACGGCGTCAGCGGGGTCAAGGACCCGCGCGGCATGTACGGGGAAAAACTCGGCGTCGACATGCATATGGCGACGGTGGCGGTCAGTCCGCTGAAAAACCTGCAGACCTGTATCAACCGCTGCCATCTCAATCTGGCTGGCGTGGTGCTGTCGCCTTATGCTTCGGGCCTGTCCAGCCTGGTCCAGGACGAACGCGAACTAGGCAGCGTCTGCATCGACATGGGCGGCGGTCTGACCTCGGTCGCGGCTTTCAAGGATGACGAATTTATCTTTGCCGATACCATTCCGCTGGGCGGCAATCATGTCACCAGCGATATTGCCCAGGGACTGTCGACGCCACTCAGTAATGCGGAACGGCTGAAGACCCTGTTCGGCAACTGTTTCCCCCGGGCCATGGTCCGGGACCAGATTGATATCGTGCAGACCGGCGATGACGGCGGTGAATATACCACCACCATTCCGCGGTCGATGCTGACCCAGATTATCGGTCCCCGCATGGAGGAAATTCTGGAGATTGTGCGCGACCGCCTGGTGGCGTCCGGGCTCGACAGTATCGTCGGACGGCGCATCGTCATCACCGGCGGCGCCAGCCAGATGAACGGGCTCGAGGAACTGGCCAAGAAGGTCTTCGCCACCGACAAGTTTGAACGCCACATCCGCATGGGCCGGCCGCTCAGCGTCGATGGTCTGGCGGACGCCACGGCGGGGCCGGTTTTTTCGACCTGCGCCGGGCTTTTGAATTACGCGGCGACGCGGCCGGACGAGGTTCATTTTCACAGCGAAGCACAGCCGATGCTGGGGGTTTTTTCCCGGATCAGCCGCTGGGTGAAGGAAAATTTTTGACGGAAAAGACTCTAATTGGGTTAGAAAACGACTCGAAATGCAAAAAAAACGACTCGGAATGTGTTTTTGTTAGACAGCGTGAATCGCTTAAGGTAAATTATTATTAACTATTTGTTCAGCAACACTGAATCACGGGATTTCAGTGCAGCCAGGAGGCCAGGATGACCATTGAATTTACGACTCCGGAATTGACAGAATTGCAACCAAAAATTTCCGTTTTTGGTGTCGGCGGGGCCGGCGGCAATGCGGTCAATAATATGATTGTTTCCCAGCTTCAGGGGGTCGATTTCATTGTTGCAAATACTGATGCACAGGCTCTGGCTCACTCCCGCGCGGAACAGAAAATCCAGCTCGGTGCGGAACTGACGCAGGGTCTCGGCGCCGGCGCCCGCCCGGAAGTGGGACGTGCCGCGGCCGAGGAAACCATGGACCTGATCGAGGAACATCTGCAGGGCTGCCACATGGCCTTCATTACCGCCGGCATGGGTGGCGGTACCGGCACCGGTGCGGCGCCGATGATTGCCATGAAGGCCCGCGAAAAAGGCATTCTGACGGTTGGCGTGGTCACCAAGCCGTTCCAGTTTGAAGGGTCCCGCCGCATGAAGCTGGCCGAGCAGGGTATTGCCGAGCTCAGCGAATATGTGGATACGCTGATCATCATCCCGAACCAGAACCTGTTCCGCATCGCCAATGAACACACCACCTTTGCCGACGCTTTCGCCATGGCCGACGAAGTGCTGCACTCCGGCGTGCGCGGCATCACTGACCTGATGGTCATGCCCGGTCTTGTCAACCTGGACTTTGCCGATGTGCGCACCGTGATGAGCGAGATGGGCAAGGCAATGATGGGCACCGGTGAAGCCTCCGGCGAGGGCCGCGCTCTCGAGGCTGCCGAAGCCGCCATTTCCAATCCGCTGCTCGACGAAGTCAGCATGAAAGGCGCCCAGGGCGTGCTGATCAACATCACCGGCGGCATGGACCTGACCCTGTTTGAAGTTGACGAAGCCGCCAACCGCATCCGCAACGAAGTCGACCCGGACGCCAATATCCTGGTCGGGTCGGCGCTGAATCCGGATCTGGAAGGCAAGATGCGGGTGTCCGTTGTCGCCACCGGCATCGACGGCGCCGCCCAGCCGCGCATTGAAACCCCGGTCCGCACCTATCATTTCAACAAACCGAAGGAAGAGGCCGCGGAAGCAGCCCCGACCGCGGAAGATGTGGCGACAGCGGTTGCCGAACAGCAGCCGGCCATGGACCTGTCCAACGAGGCCTATCTGGAAGAGCCGCTTGAACTGGTCAATGAAGTACAGGACGAAGACGACGATACCGCGGCGCTGCTGAGCCAGCTTGACGACAGCATCGTTGAAGAACGCGCGGCGGAAGAGCTTGTAGCGGCGTCTGTTGAGGATGATCGCGAAGCACCGTTTATTGCCCCCGAGCCTATGCTGCCGGAAAGCCGTCCGGACGAGCTTACCGATGCGGCCGATCCCTATGCCGAGGCCGCCATGGCCAACGGCGGGACTGAGGAAAAACCGGGCCGGCTGAATATTTTCGGGTCCATGCTCGGCGGTAAAAAAAAGGCCAGGGCAGCTAAAGAACCGACCCTGAAGCAGGGTGACCTGCTGGGCGCGCCGAAGATCACCGAAGACGTAAGACCGGCCCCGGCGGCCAATCCGATCCGCCAGACCCCTGAGGTACGGGCGGAAGAGCCGACCGAAGTAAGAGCCGAGCCTGTGGCCCCGGCGGCCCCGAAACAGGAAGCGACCCGTTCCCCGCTGACGGCAGGGGAGCGTATTGCGCCCCAGAGCTCGACCGCGGCAAAAGACGACGACCATCTTGAAATTCCGGCCTTCCTGCGCCGTCAAGCGAACTAGTGAAGGCCAACTAGAGATAACTATAAAAAAACAACAGGTAGAAACAGGGATCGAGTTTTTGAGTATTTTGTCAGAGTAGAGTTCGAGTTTAGTATTTTCCCCTGAACTGAAGACAAGGCGGGTATCCCCCGCCTTTTTTCTTTGGGGGGTGCTCTCAAATGTTGTTCCCGCTTCTCCATTCGTCATTCCCGTGAAAACGGGAATCCATGCCTGACGTTGCATAGACCTTTCAAGCGGACACATGGACCCCCGCTTTCGCGAGGGTGACGATTGAGTTGGGACTGGATTCCCGCCTGCGCGGGAATGACGGTTGAGGGAAGGGTGCATTCGGGCTAGACTGACGCATCATCATCGGGGGAAATTATGTCCAATCAGAAAAATACCATTGAATGCCCGACCCATGGCACCACATCGGAAACCTGGGTTTGTCAGCACCTTGTGGGTGGTGCGAGGAAACTGGGCTTTAATGTTGGTTATGGTCTAGACGATCCTGATGAATATTATCCGGATGCCTGGTGCGACGAGTGCGAAAAGATGTTGGAGGCTGAAGGCGAGTGGACTGAAAAGGCAGAAGCCTTTGCCGACATCAAAATAGTATGTGCAGGCTGCTATCTGGACATTCGGGAGCGCAACTGGAAACAGGATGATGAGGCTTGGAACGCGTTTGAAACCGAGGCCTGTCAGTGGCTAGACAGCCGGCAGAAAAAATTCCGTAAAGACTTCAAAATCGGTGACCATGACAGGTGGGGTCGGGATGAGGAGACGGGCCTTCTGGTATTCTCCAATAACGGCGAACCAAAGGTGGAGGCTGAATTCCATTTCGCCGGATCATTTTCCCTTCGCTCAGACACATGGATGTGGGCCTGGGCTAATCCGGGCTTTGAAGAGAAAGTCCGAATTGCATCCCGGAAACTTCGAGAACTGGGTGATGAAAAGGGATTCCTGGCTCTCAGCGCTCATCTTGTTGAGGCAACTGAAAATGATGCGGGACATTTTGTCGCTATTATGGCGAAGGAATTGAATGCCCTGGGCACCTATCGGACATTCGAGAACGATCTTTATACCTATATGATCATTACCAAGGCGTGGTGGGTCAAAAAGCGGAAATTGTTCGGATTGATGAGGGGGTAGACCGTGGAGGTAGAAGGGATAGAAGTAAAATACTATATTCGTATCCGAACAATTCCCCACGTGCAAGCTGTCAAATTGCAACAAATCTATTGTTCCGACGGTATCATCTATCGTGAAAGAAAGGATGGTGCAGGGGTAAATATGATTGTTCAGATCATTGAGGGGAAAGATTACTTTTTCTTGAGAGAGGTGATTGAAGGTCTCGACTTTGTAAAGGAAAATTATGACCTCTTCATCTCAATTGTCAGTGAGTGGGACACACGGATAATAGATGTTCCTGAGTATGTCGCAGAGGTCGCCAAACTCATTGATGCCCCTTATGTTTTTTCTTATACGATTGTGTAGTAGTTTAGTGTTGTGAAAATCTAGTCCACCAAATCGTCATTCCCGACGTGATCGGGAATCCATACCTGACGCTGGAAAGATTGTTCATGCGGACACATGGACCCCCGCTTTCGCGAGGGTGACGGGGATGGTTGGTATATCAAATAAAAAACGGGCCCGTTAAGGCCCGTTCAGTTTGTCAGAAATTAGTCTTATAAAACCCTAAATAACGCCCCGCCTCATCTGGTCGAGCTCGATGGATTCAAACAGGGCCTTGAAGTTGCCCTCGCCGAAGCCCTGGTTGCCCTTGCGCTGGATGATCTCGAAAAAGATCGGGCCGATCACATTATTGGTGAAGATCTGCAACAGGATGCCCTGGTCCCGGGTGCCGTCGATCAGGATGTTGCGCTTGCGCAGCTCCTCCACATCTTCCTGATGGCCCTCGACCCGGTCGTCGATCAGGTCAAAATAGGTATCGATGGTGTCCTGCAGGCTGACGTCATGGGCCCGCAGGATATCGACGGTGTTATAGATATTTTCCGTATGCATGGCCACATGCTGGATGCCTTCGCCGCGATATTCCATCAGATACTCGACGATCTGGGACTTGTTGTCCTTGGATTCATTAAGCGGAATATGGATCTTGCCGCAGGGGCTGGTCATGGCCTTGCTGGTCAGGCCGGTCTTCTGGCCCTCGATATCGAAATATTTCAGCTCCCGGAAGCCGAACAGACGCTCGTAAAATTCCGCCCAGTAAGCCATGCGGCCCTGATAGACATTATGGGTCAGGTGGTCGATGAACTGGAAGCCGGCGTCCTCAACGTCTTTTTCATCCTCGAGCTCCACCGGCACGAAATCCACGTCATAGATGGTGTTGTCGCCGTAGCGGTCGACGAGGTAAAGGCGGCTGCCGCCGATGCCCTCAATGGCCGGGATATAAAGCTCCATCGGCGCCACATCGACCGGCACCGGGTTGGCGCCGAGGCTGAGGGCGCGCTCGTAAGCAGCTTTGGCGTCCCTGACCCGGAAGGCCATGGCGCAGATGCTGGGGCCGTGGGCGAAGGCATAACGCTGGGCGAAGCTGTCGGGCTCCGCATTGATCAGGAAATTGACATCGCCCTGGCGGTGCAGGGTGACATTCTTGTGCCGGTGCCGGGCCACGGTTTTGAAGCCCATCTGCCGGAACAGGGCACGCAGCTTTTCCGGCTCGGGGGAGGCATATTCGATAAACTCGAAGCCGTCCAGTCCCATGGGGTTTTCAAACAATTCAGCCATAGCGGTCTCCTGAAGTCTTGTTCCTGATATTTTGGATATGGGAGAATGATACACCGGATATGGTGAAATATTGTTTTTCATATTGAGTAAAATGAGCTAAAAAAGGAATTATAATTCACAAATATTGGATAAATGGAATGAGCATTACGCTTGATGAGGCAGACCGGAAAATCCTCACCCTGATCCAGCAGGACGCGACCCTGACCCATCAGGAGATCGCCGACCGGGCCGGCCTGTCGCCGACCTCTGTCTGGCGGCGGATCAAGAGCCTGGAGGAAGCGGGCGTGATCCGGGGACGGGTGGCGCTGCTGGACGCCAAACAGGTGGGTATGCAGGTCAGTGCCCTGGTCAGTGTGCGCCTGACCCACCAGGGGGCGAATACCGGGCGAGAGTTTGAAAAATTCATCTCCGACCGGCCGGAGGTGCTGGAATGTTTCGCCGTGGTCGGCAACTATGATTATGCCATGGTGATCCGGGTCCGGGATGTGGAACGGTTCGAGAAGTTTCTTTCCGGCACGCTGCTGAGCCATCCGGCCGTGGCTTCCTCAACCTCCAGCTTCGCCATGCGGCAGGTGAAATACTCCACGGCGCTCAGCCTGGACTGAGGCTTTACCAGGTGGCGCTGACATGGAGGCCGATATAATTCGCGCTGGCCTCTGGTGTGATGTTTAACCCCTTGTAGGGTTCGGTGAAAATATAGCTGGCGAGGATGCCGATAGCGGCCCCGGCGATCACATCCTCCACATGATGTTTGTCCGCATCGACCCGACTCCAGGCGACAAAGCCGGCGCCCAGGTAGGCGGGTATGCCGTATTCCCAGCCATAACGTTTCTGGATGAAGGCGGCACCGGAAAAGGCGATGGTGGCGTGGCCCGAGGGGAAGGAATCACAGCACTCCCCGTTGGGGCGCCGTTTGTCGATCACCTGTTTCAGCGCCAGGGTTACCGCAGTTGAGGAGGCCAGGGATTCAATAAGCTGAATGGTCCCGTCACTGGTGTCTTTCTCGTGCAGCAGGGTGGCGGCAAGGGCGGCAAGGGGAATGGCGACCGCACCGGCGTCACCGGCTTTTTCCACATCGGTTTTGGCCTGGGCCGGAGAAAGCAGAAGGAGGGAGGCCGCAAGTCCTCCCAGTAGTGTCCGACCGATTTTTTTCATGATGATGGCGCTCTTTGTTATCAGGGCGCTCAAGGTAACATGAATTCTTTCAGGGCTACAAGAGCGGCTTCACTTTCTTCGTCCCGGCCGATGGAAATGCGTAAAGAGTTGGTCAGGCCGTAATTGCCGACCGGGCGGACAATGATGCCTTGCGACCGGAGGAAGCTGTCGGCCGCCTGCGCCTGTTCCGCGGAGGCGAAGTGGACGAGCACGAAATTTCCGAGGCTCGGGGTGACCTTCAGGCCCATGCTCTGAAGCCGTTCGGTCATCAGCGGCAGCCAGCGGTTGTTATGGGTCCGGGCCCGGACCACATGGTCCTGGTCCATGACTGCAGCGGTGGCGGCAATCTGGCTTAAGTTATTGACATTAAAAGTGCCGCGGATCCGGTTCAGAACCCCCATCACGGCAGGCGGCAGGTAAGCCCAGCCGACGCGCAGGGACGCGAGACCATAGATCTTTGAGAAAGTGCGGCTGACCACCACATTGTCGAGGCCGTTATTCACCAGCTCCATGCCGGCGTTATAGTCGTCCGTTTCCGGATATTCAGCATAGGCGGCGTCCAGCACCAAGAGGATATCGTCCCTGAGTTCCTCACGCAGGCGCCTGATCTCGCTGAAGGGCACATAGGTGCCGGTCGGATTGTTGGGGTTGGCCAGCACCACCATTTTGGTCCGCGCGGTCTGGGCGGCGATCATGCCGTCGATGTCGGCCACATAATCCTGTTCTTCCACCAGTACCGGTGTGCCGCCGGCCGCCATGGTCATCAGCGGCGGCACCAGGAAGCCGTATTTGGACAGGATCACCTCGTCATCGTCACCCACATAGGCCCGGACCAGCAGGGTCAGCATTTCCTCGGACCCGTTGGTGCACAGGATCTGTGCGGGGTTAATGCCGTGCACTTCGCCGATGGCCTGCCTCAGTTCTGTACAGGCCGGGTCCGGATAAAGAGCAAGGTCTTTCTTCAGGGCCTGCTCAAGGGCGTCATAAACTTTCGGGCTTGCCCCCAGCGGGCTTTCATTGGAGGCCAGTTTGATGATCCGGTCCACACCGGCGATTTTGGACTCGCCGGGTTTGTAGGGGGTAATGTCGAGAACGCCTTTGCGCGGGGTGATTGTCATCTGTGATCCTGTATTCTTAATTCTTTATTCGGCGGCCATATGTGAAATCACGTTATGGCGATAGTCGTCAAGCTGTTTCTGCAGCCGGGCTTCGACTTCCCGGACGGCTTTTTCCTTCACATGGCCGAAACCGCGAATGTCTTCCGGATAAGAGGCGAGCGCGATTGCCCGGTCCAGATTGTTTTTATCCAGATGACCCAGAATTTCCTCCAGATGGCGTTCATAGTCCGCCAGCAGGCGTCGCTCCATCTTCCGCTCGTTGGTTTTGCCGAAAATGTCAAAGGTGGTGCCGCGCAGGCCTTTCATCTTCGCGACCAGTTTCAGCGCGGGCATCATCCAGGGGCCGAAAGACATTTTCTTCAGATGACCCTGATTGTCTTTCTTCGCCAGCAGCGGCGGCGCCATATGGAATTTCAGCTTGAAATCACCGTCGAACTGCTGGCCGAGTTTTTCCCGGAAGCGTCCGTCGGTATAGAGGCGGGCCACTTCAAATTCATCCTTGACGGCCAGCAGCTTGTAATAGTTACGCATGACAGCCTCCGTCAGGGCTGTGCTGCCGGCCTGTATGGCCTGTTCGGCTGTCCTTGTCCGCTCGACCAGGGCCAGATATCTGTCGGCCAGGGTCTTGTTCTGGTAGGCGGTCAGTTCTTTCGCGCGGTAAGCGATCTTTTCTTCCAGGGTTTCGGGAAGGTAACGTCCGGCCACCGATCCGGGTAGGGAGACCCGGACATCGTGAGGTGTTTCGGCGGCCAGACGACCCCAGACAAAACTCTGTTTATTACTTTCAACGGCGACACCATTGAGCTCGATCGCCCGGTAGAGGGCGTCGAGACTTATCGGCAGGCGACTCTTCTGCCAGGCATAGCCCAGCAGGAACATGTTGGTGGCGATGCTGTCGCCCATCAGGGCGGTGGCCAGCTCTGTGGCTTCGATCATATCGAGGCCGTCTGTTCCCACCATTGTTTCCAGATTGCGCCGGATCAGTCCGTCATGGATGTCCGCGTCCCGGTTGAGGGTGAACTGGGCGGTCTGGGTCTTGTGGGCATTGAGGATCACATGGCTGCGGCCTGCTTCAAGGGTGCGCAGGCTTTCCGGGCTGCCGGCCACGACCATGTCGCAGCCCAGCAGCAGATCGGTATGGCCGGTAGAGATACGTACCGTTTCCATATTTTCTGCCTTGTCGGCAAGGCGGACGTAGCTATAGACCGAACCGCCCTTCTGGGCGAAACCGGTAAAGTCGAGAACACTGGCGGCCTTGCCTTCAAGGTGGGCGGCCATGGTGATGATCTGGCCGATGGTGACCACACCGGTGCCGCCGATGCCGGTGATCAGGATATCATAACTGTCCCGGATCTCGGGCAGGGAGGGGGCGGACAGTGCCCCGGCCAGGGCCATCGGGTCCTGCCGGTTGCCTTTTCTCACTTCACCGCCTTCGACGGTGACGAAGGAAGGGCAGAAACCCTCGATGCAGCTGTAATCCTTGTTGCAGCTGGACTGGTCGATGGCGCGCTTGCGGCCAAGCTCGGTTTCCACCGGGACAATGGAGACGCAGTTGGATTGCACTGAACAGTCGCCGCAGCTTTCACAGACCAGTTCATTGATAAAGGCCCGTTTCGGCGGATCTGGAAATTCCTTTTTCTTGCGGCGCCGACGTTTCTCGGCCGCACAGGTCTGGTCGTAAATGATAGCCGTGACGCCTTTGATTTCGCGCAGTTCCTTCTGCACGCTATCCAGTTCATCCCGATGCAGAATTTTTACGTCCGGCGCGAATTTCGCCCAGCTTTTGTATTTTTCCGGTTCGTCGCTCAGGACCCGGATGACCTTGATGCCTTCGTCATGAAGCTGGCGGCTGATCTGGTCCACGGTCAGGGTGCCTTCCAGCGGCTGCCCGCCGGTCATGGCGATGGCGTCATTATAGAGGATCTTGTAGGTGATGTTGACCCCGGCCGCGACTGCCTGACGGATGGCCAGAAGGCCGGAATGATAATAGGTGCCGTCGCCGAGGTTCTGGAAGATATGCCCTTCATGGGTGAAGGGCGCCTGGCCCAGCCAGTTCACACCTTCGCCGCCCATCTGGGTCAGGCATTCGGTATCCCGCTCCATCTTGGTGGCCATGAAATGACAGCCGATACCGGCCAGCGCCCGGCTTCCCTCGGGCACTTTGGTGGAGCGGTTATGGGGGCAGCCGGAACAGAAATAGGGGGTGCGCATGTCTTTCTGGCCAAAGGTGCCGATCAGGGATTTTTTCTTTTTATAGCGCTCCAGTTTCTGCCTGATGTCATCTTCCAGGCCAAGGGCGGCGAGAGACGGCAGCAGGGCCTCAAGAACCTCTTCCGGGCAGAATTCACCGGTGGATTTCAGCAGCGGGGCCCCGGTTTCATCCTGCTTGCCGATAACCAGCGGGCGCTCGCCCGATGGCATGTTGAACAGGATGTCGCGGATCTGCAATTCGACAAAACTGCGTTTCTCCTCGATGACCAGTATCTTGTCACAGCGGCGGGCAAAGTCCCTGATCCGGTCCGTATGTAACGGCCAGGTCATGCCGATCTTGAGCAGGGCGATGCCGTTCTCTTCGGCCTTTTTTTGGTCGATCCCGGCCATGCGCAGGGCTTCCATAAGATCGAGGCTGGCCTTGCCGCAGGTGACGATTCCGAGCCGCGGTTTAGAACAATCCCAGATCATTTGATCCAGGCTGTTGTGACGGGCAAAATTATCGACCGCCTTCAGTTTGTGGTCCATCAGGCGATGTTCAATCTGGATGAAGGGATCGGGCCAGCGGTAATGAAGTTTAGCCGGATCATAACCTTCATGTTCGGGGATCGTGAAATGACGATTGACCTGGTCCAGGTTGACGGTGCCGGCGCTTTCGACAATTTCGCTGGTGGCGATAAAACCGGACCAGCAGCCGCTGAACCGGCTGAGGGCAAAACCGTAAAGGCCGAAATCGAAATAATCCTGCAGGCCAGCCGGGGCGAGAACCGGCATCATCCAGCTCTGCATCACCTGTTCGCTCTGATGGTTCATGCTGCTGGAGACCGCGTTATGGTCATCGCCGGCTATCACAAGGACGCCGCCGCGGGGGGAGGCGCCGAAGGCGTTACCGTGCTTGAGCGCATCACCGGCCCGGTCCACACCCGGGCCCTTGCCGTACCAGATGCCGAAGACGCCGTCATAGTCAGCCTTCGGATTGCGTTCCACCTGCTGGGAACCCAGCACAGCAGTGGCGGCTAGTTCCTCGTTGATGCCGGGCTGGAATTTTACCTGGGCGTCGTCCAGGTATTTCCGGGCTTTCCACAGGGCCATGTCATAACCGCCGAGAGGCGAGCCGCGATAGCCCGAGATGAAGCCTGCCGTCTTCAGACCGTTCTTGCGGTCCAGGGCCGCCTGCATCAGTGGCAGTCGCACCAGCGCCTGGGTGCCGGTCAGGAAAATCTGCCCGTCATTCTTTTTATAACAATCGTCAAGTTGGTAGCTCGCGTCGAAGCTGCCCGGTTGTATGGTCATTATTATCTGCCCCTGAATCTTTATTCTGAAGAAATGATACCTCCGTCAGGCAGGGAATGTCCTTGCGATCTTTGCTCGATATATGTATTAAAAGGATAATACATTCTAATAATATTAGTAAAATGGAAGAATATTCTATGAAACTGGATAATATTGATTTTAACATCCTTCGGGAACTTCAGGCCGACGGCCGGCTCAGCAATAATGATCTGGCTCAGAAAGTGGGCCTGTCGCCGTCGCCCTGCTGGCGCCGGGTGCGGCGTCTGGAGGAAGAGGGAATCATCTCCCAGTATGTGGCCCTGCTGGATCCGGATAAAATTGGTCTGCCGATTATCGCCTATTGTCAGGTGATGCTGGAAAAACACCAGCTTGACCAGTCGGACCAGTTTGACCAGATGATCGGGGAGAGGGCCGAGGTGCTGGAATATTATTCCATGAGCGGGGATTATGACTTCCTGCTCAAGGTGATCAGCCGCTCGATCAAGGAATATGAGGAATTCCAGACCCAGTTCCTGATGCGCCTGCCGGTGGTGCGCTCTGTCAGTACCTCTTTTGTCCTGAAACAGAAAAAACATACCACCCGATTGCCGCTCAGGTTTGTGGATCTGACAGAGAACTGAAATGGCCGTTTGACCGGAACCGTAGTTTGGGCATAAACTGTCTGGTGAGTGCAGTTGAATTTCTTCTGGATAACGGGGGCATAATGCTTAAAATTTTTCGACTGATTTCCGCGTCTATTTTGTTTCTTGTACCGGGGCAGGTCATTCAGGCCCAGACTGTTCCCGAAGAGACTGTTACTGCCGGAGAGGCCCGGGCGACCACTTCACGTCCCGTCCTTCGTGTTCTTATTCGCCCGGAATATCCAGAGGAAAAAACCCGCGAATTTCTGTCCCCCCGGGGACTTCCGTCACTCAGGAGTTATGGCGGTGGCGAAATTGTCATAAACTGGCGGGATCTGCTGGATCCGGATTATATGGCCGGCAAGGCGGTGGAGCTCAGCGATGCAATGGTCATCATTGAAACCAAAGACCGGGTAATCTTTGAAGATGCCGGCTATAGCATGCAGAAGCTGGCAGTCAGGTTTGACTATTTCGACCTGGCGGCACATGAGAATGATCAATATATCGACACTTATTCTTTTGGCGAACTGGCCGCAAAGATTAACCTGCCCGATTACGGTCAGCTTTTTACCCGTTATCAGCTGAAAACCATTGAGGACGCCAATTCCGAAAGCAGCCGTTATCTTGTCAGACTGTTGACGCTTTACTGAAGGTCCGGTGCCGGGGGCACCTTCTTGGCCGGCATGCCCGGATTGATATCGAAGATTTCATGATCCCCTCCCTGGCATTCTTCAATGGTCAGGGCGATTTCCTCAATCAGTTCCATATAAAGGCTCGGACCCGGCTCCAGATAAACACCCAGGGGATCTACCACGCCATAGTTGGCGGAGGTGTCGCCCATGACGACCGTGGCAATGCGCGGATGGGAACCGGGGGTGCCCAGGACGCAGGTGACATGCTTTTCTTTCGCAATCTGTTTCAGGGCCTTCAGGTGGCTGGCGCTGGGCGGGCTGTCGGAGTTGAGCTGGATCGCTCCGACGCTATAGAGGGAAAAGGCCTTCTCGAAATACTGAAAGGCGTCATGATAAATGATGATGGGTTTTTCCCTGAAGGGGCGCAGATCCTGGCGAAGGCGATCCTTGAGCTCGTAAAGCCGTTTGATGACTAGTTTGGAGTTGCGAATATAGGTAACCCGGTGGTCCGGGTCCAGGGCTGAGAGGGTTTCCTCGATCATCCTGACCATCTGGATGGCATTTTCCGGATCCAGCCAGATATGAAGGTCCATTTCCTCATGGTCATGCCCGGTATGATCCTCGGTTTCCTCGGTAAACCAGATCTTGCTGGTCCGGTAAGGCAGGAGCTTCAGGTCCCTGGCTTTGGCCAGGGCAACGGATTTGACTTTCTGCTGGTCGTTATCGATGATCCCGGTCAGGAAAGTTTCCAGTTTGCTGTCTACATAAAACAACACATCCGCATTGACCACCTTGCGGATATGGGAGGGGCGCATGCTGAAGATGTGTGGGTCCAGGGAACTGTCCATGAGCAGAGTAACTTCGCCCCTGCTTCCCATCACCGATTGAACCAGTGAGTGGACCGGCTTTATGCTGGCTACCACATCCAGTTGTCTGGCCTGGGCCGGCAGGGTGAATGCCAGGAAAAGGCCGGAGATCAAAAGTGCCCTGTATAATCTGTTTATCATTATCTGTCCGAATTCGTTATAACATAACGTATCTGATGCGTCAGGCCCGTAAAGTCAAGTATTGATTTCGAATAACCGACAGTTGTTTTCATCCGGCCGCGATCAGCAAACCTCCGCCGAAGGTCAGGAAACTGACCAGGAACACCACAAAGGTATAGCCCATGATCTGCCGCATATGCAGGCCGGCAATGGCCAGCAGCGGAATTGTCCAGAAGGGCTGGATCATATTGGTCCACTGATCGCCGTAGGCGACCCCCATCACCACAAGCGGCAGGTTAACGCCAAGGTTTTGTGCGGCCTCGATAAAGACCGGTCCCTGGATGGCCCATTGTCCGCCGCCGCTGGGGACAAAGAAGTTGACCAGTCCACCGGAAATAAAGGCCCAGAACGGCAGGGTTTGTGCGGTCGAGATGCTGGTGAACCAGTCCGACATGATATTGACCAGGCCGCTGTTGAACATCAGTCCCATGATGCCGGCATAGAGCGGATATTGCAGCAGGACCGGGGAGACGGTGCGGCTGGCGTTGCCGATCAGGGAGACATAATGAAGCGGGTTGCGGGCCAGCATCAGGCCGAACGCCAGAAATGACCAGTTGACGATATTGAGGTTCAGGTTCAGCCCCTTTGTTTTGAACCAGTAGACCAAGTAGGCAATGAGCAAAAGTCCGAGGCCTATCGAGATCAGCCGGCTGTTGTCCAGATAACCGGCCGGCGTCAGCGGGGTGCCGTGGCCGGAGGAGCGGTCCATTTCCGCATCTTCCTCCTGCAGCGATTCTATGGCCTCGACCGGAGCTTCGACAATTTCCTCGTCTTTCGGGCGCATCAGGCTGCAGGTCAGGGCGACAAGAGTCAGGGTGATAAAGGCGATGGCAATATTCCAGCCGGCAAAAATGGTTTCCGTGACCGGGATCAGTCCGCCGATACTGCTTTCCAGGGCGTTGCCCGGTGTGGCGACAAACAGGGGAGCCGAGGCGGAATACCCCATGTGCCAGATCACGAAACCGGCATAGGCGGAGGCGACGAGCAGAGGAAAGTGCAGGCGGAGGCCTTTCCTGCGTCCCTCGATGGCTACCTGCTGGGCAAGGATGGCGCCGGCCACAAGTCCGAGAGACCAGGACAGCAGACTGGCCAGTCCGGCAATGAGGGTCACCATCAGGTAGGCGCCGGCCTGGCTGTTTGGCAGGCCGCCCAGAAACCTGAGGGCCCGCTGGACGGAATCGGTATGTGCCAGTGCATGGGCGGCGATCAGCATGATACTGAGCTGCGCCATAAAGCCGAGCAGGGAGGATAGACCGTCACCCCAGGCGACCATGGCGCCAACAGGTGTCGCATCGGTCAGACCCAGAGTGATCAGGAAGGTGGCCAGGGTCAGCAGGATGGCAAATACAAAGGGGTCCGGATAAAACCGTTCAACAAAAACCATAAACGGCCTGGCCAGTAACTGAAAATATTTCATGAAATCCTCCGCTTTTTCCTGCCATTGTGAAGCATGAAGGCACAGATTCAACTCAAAATATAGGATGTGGGGAAATTCACAATTTTTTCAGTTTTACAGGATAGGGTTCATGTATAAAAAAAGTAGTAAAGCAGTTGGTGTCTCCACCAAGGGAAATTTGTAGAGGATTTTTGTATGTTAGCAGCTACAGCGGGAACATCGGATCAGGAAGTCGTTTTTTCCGAGGATGACATTATTGTCAGCAAGACCGACCTGAAGGGCAAGATTATCTATGCCAATGACACATTTTGTGATGTCAGTGGTTACAGTGTAGATGAGCTTATCGGCAAGCCCCATAACATCATTCGCCACCCTGACATGCCGCGATGTATCTTTAAATTTATGTGGGACACGCTCGGGTGCGGTGAGGAAATCTTTGCTTATGTGAAGAATAGCTGCCGGGACGGACGCTTTTACTGGGTTCTGGCTTATGTCACCCCGTCACTGGACATCAATGGCAAGGTCTGCGGGTATCATTCCAGTCGCCGTTCGCCAAATCGCCGGGTGTTGCCGAAACTGGAAGAGATTTATGCAGCTTTGCGAAAAACCGAACAGCAGGCGTCAACTCCGAAAGAAGGTATGGAGCAGGCGGGCAAACAGTTCGAGCAGATGCTGGCAGACCAGAAAATGACATATAACCAGTTTTTGTTTTCCCTGGAACAAATGTAACGGCGACGCCCCTTTATTTGTCGCATGATAATTCCGGCCCCCTCTGAAGAAAAATATTTACCGGGATCCTCTCCTTACGGGAAATTTTAAAGACTTTATTTAGGAATCTTCCGTACCGTTGCCTTAAAGGGGACGACTGTCAAAATCGCGATGCCAACGTCCTGAAAATATTACCGATATTTAATTTATAACCTGCTTTATTAGGGTAGCTAAATGGCTTTTTTTTCCTCTCCGAAATCAGTTCCGACTACAGAAAATATTACCGAAGCAACGTCTCATCCCGTAGGTGTTGATCCCGTATTTGAACAAAAATGTGAAAATTATGAACGGGCTTTCGCCCAGATGGCCCAGACCCTGGAATCAGTGCTGGCTGGAAACCTTCAGGGTCGCCTGACCGTTGATCGCGGCCAGGGAGATCACGTGGCGCGAGCCTTTCAGGCCCTGAACGATGTTCTGGATCAGTCCGATCGACGCGTCGTCGAAGCCGTTGAAAAAAATCAGCAGTCCTCGCAGGCCCTGACGTCGACACTGGAAAATAAATTTTCCGGCTTCATGTCTGAATTTGCGGCTTCCGTGCAGCAGCTGTCCGGCGTGTCTGAAGAAATGAAGCAGCTTGCGGTTCAGAATGTGGCGCAGAGCCGTCAGGCTTCTACAACAGCCGATGAAGCCACCGGTAATGTAAATGCGGTGGCGTCGGCCACTGAAGAACTGTCCAGTTCCATTAACGAGATCACAAGCCAGGTGAATGCGTCCTCGACGGTCACGAAAGAAGCGGTGAAAGGCGCGGCTTCTGCCGGCGATGCGGTCAAGGGGCTGGAAGATTCAGCAAACCAGATTGACCGGGTGGTCGAACTTATCCGGACGATCGCCGGACAGACCAATCTTCTGGCGCTTAATGCGACGATCGAGGCGGCGCGGGCCGGGGAAGCGGGCAAGGGCTTTGCCGTTGTGGCTTCCGAAGTGAAAAACCTGGCAAATGAAACCTCAAGCGCCACGGACGATATTGTCGCCCAGGTGGAAAATATCCAGTCTGCGATTAAACATACAGTCCAGACCATCGAGGAAATCAGCACCAAGATTAATCAGGTGGATGAATATTCGGCTGCAATCTCTGCCACCATCACCCAGCAGAATGCCGCGACTATGGAAATTTCCCGCAATATCCAGCAGGCGGCCCGCGGCACCAGTGTGACTTCGGAGCAGATCTCCGAAATCTACAGTTCGTCTGAAAATACCAGCCGGATGGCCGACGAGGTGTATGGCGCTGCCGACAAGGCAATCAGTCAGATTGAAACCCTGAAGAGAGAAGTTGGAACGATCCTGCATCAGGCGAACTAGGGTCATCCCGAGCCCCGCCGCGGGAGTTTTCCAGCGGCCAGAATTTTGCCGAATTTGTTTTTATTGATAAAGAGCCAACCCGCATGTAAAAAGGGGTTGGCTCTTTTCTTGTTTGGCGTGTTATAGTCCTGCCAGATTCGGGATAGAGGGATTAACAAGGCTAAGAAACATCGGCCCGGAAGCAAGGCTCAGGGCGCGGAAAAGACGGGTAGAGTATGAATTTTCAAATCGGGGAATCTCCCTTTTTCAAGATAGCAAAGAATGCGATCCTTCTGGTTGCGGCTCTGGGGCTGCTCGCAGGTTGTTCCGGCCGCGACACTCTGAAATATGAGGACAGGTCGGTCGAGGAAATCTATGACTGGGCCCTGGGATATATCAACAAGGGTCAATATCGCTATGCGGCTGTGGCCTTTGACGAGGTCGAGCGTCAGCACCCCTATTCTGTCTGGGCGCGCCGGGCACAGCTTATGTCTGCCTATTCCTATTATATGGCCAACAAATATCAGGAAGCGATCCTGACGGCCGGCCGTTTCATCTCGCTGCATCCGGGCAACAAGGATGCGGCCTATGCCTATTATCTGACCGGACTGTGTTATTACGAGCAGATCGCCGATGTGCGCCGGGATCAGAAAATTACCGAACAGGCGCTGAGTGCCTTTACTGAAGTCGTTCGTCGTTTTCCCCTTTCTGAATATGCCAAGGATGCCCGGCTGAAGATTGACCTGACCCAAGATCACCTTGCTGGCAAGGAGATGGAAATCGGCCGTTTCTACCAGACAACCGGAGAACATATGTCTGCCATCAAGCGGTTCCGTACAGTGGTGGAAAAATATGAAACCACTAGTCATGTCCCGGAAGCCCTGCACCGCCTGACGGAGCTTTACATGTCCTTGGGGATTTATCCCGAGGCCCTTAAAACAGCTGCCGTTCTGGGGCATAACTATCCGGACAGCAAGTGGTATAAATTCAGTTACGAGTTGATGCAGAAATATTCCAACTAGGAGGCATTCGCGTCCAGATGCTGATTGGCATTACCATCAGGGATATCGTTCTTATTGACCGGCTGCAAATCCCTGTGCCAGGCGGCCTGTCTGTCCTCAGTGGTGAAACGGGGGCGGGGAAATCCATTCTTCTTGACAGCCTGGGGCTTGCCACCGGACAACGGGGCGAGCGCGACCTGGTGCGTCATGGTTCGGAACAGGGGACCGTCATTGCCGAATTTTCCCTGCCGGAAGATCTGTCGATCTGGTCTGTCCTTGAAGACCAGGGACTGGAGTATGAGCCCGGCGAACTGATCCTCAAAAGAACGCTGTCAAGGGACGGTCGCAGCCGGGCCTTTGTCAATGACCAGCCGGTCAGTATCGGGCTGCTGCGCCAGCTTGGCGAAATGCTGGTTGAAATACACGGCCAGCATGATGAACGCGGTCTTCTTAACCCGGCCGGGCATAGGCTTATGCTTGATGATTATGGCAACTACAGGAACAAGCTGGAGGATGTCAGCAGCAGCTACAGCAAACTGACCGGCCTCAGGCGCCTATTGCAGGAAGAAGAAGACAAGCTGTCCGAAGCGCGCCGGGACGAGGAATATATCCGTTACAATCTGGAAGAGCTGGATAGCCTTGCCCCGCAGGAAGGGGAAGAAGAGGAATTGTCGGAAAGACGCGCCCATATGATGAAGGGGGAAAAACTTTCCGACGGCCTGAATGAGGTGTTGTCCGATCTGCTTGATGACAAGGGGGCGGATGCCTCCCTGCGCGGCGCGCTTCGGCGTCTGGAGCGGATGGCGGAGTCTGACGGCCTGCTGGAATCCGTCGTGCAGTCCCTGGACCGGGCGGCCATTGAAACGGCGGAAGCCATTGCCCGGCTGGAACAGACGTTGCGTGACCTGGAATTTGACCCGCAGGATCTGGAACACAGCGAGGAGAGGCTGTTCTCACTTCGCGCCGCGGCCCGCAAACACAACTGCCAGGTAGACCAGCTTGCGGCCCTGAGGGACGATTTTGCCGAAAGGCTTCGGGCGCTGGAATTCGGGGACGAGGAAATCCGCCGCCTGACCGGTGAGGTCAGGCAGGCCGAGGAGCGCTTCAGGCAGGCCGTTGGAGTTCTGAGTGACGCCCGCCGGAAGGCGGCAGCCAGGCTTGACGAACTGGTCAATGCGGAACTGCCGCCCCTGAAACTGGAAAAGGCAAAGTTCCGGACAACCCTGACGCCCCTGCCGGAAGAGGAGTGGGGTGCCCAGGGCGGTGAAAAGGTGGAATTTGAAATCAGCACAAATCCGGGGGCGCCATTCGCCGGCCTGATCAGGATCGCGTCGGGCGGTGAACTGAGCCGCTTTATGCTCGCCCTCAAGGTCGTGCTGGCCAGCGAGAATACGGTGCCGACGCTGATTTTTGATGAAATCGACCGCGGTGTCGGCGGGGCGGTGGCCGATGCGGTCGGGGAACGCCTGAAACGGCTGTCGGAACATGCCCAGATCATGGTGATTACCCATTCTCCCCAAGTCGCGGCCCGGGGCAACAGTCATTGGTTGATTGCGAAATCCCAGGCTGGCGAAGCCGGGCAAATGAACACGACCATAACAGCTCTTGATGCAGAGGCCCGGCGGGAGGAAATTGCCCGCATGCTGGCCGGGGCAACCGTCACGGACGAGGCCCGGGCGGCAGCGAAAAGCCTGATGCAGGGATAATATATGTCTGATCTGAATCCTATTGCCCCGGATAAACTGACAGAGGCCCAGGCCCGCGACGAGCTTGAACGGCTGGCCCTTGAAATCGCTCATCATGACAAGCTCTATCATCAGCAGGATATGCCGGAGATTTCCGACGCGGAATATGATGCATTGCGCCGCAGGAACGAGGAAATTGAAAAGCTGTTTCCAAACCTGATACGGGAAGACAGTCCCTCCGGCCAGGTCGGGGCTGCCCCGGCCAGCGGTTTTGCCAAGGTGCGGCATGCCAAGCCCATGCTTTCCCTCGATAATGCCTTTGATGATCAGGATGTTGTGGATTTTGTCGACCGCTGCCGAAGATTTCTGAGCCTGTCCGGCAGTGATGAAATCACCCTGACGGCGGAGCCTAAGATTGACGGTTTGTCAGCTTCCCTGCGCTTTGAAAAAGGGGCCTTCGTTCAGGGCTTGACCCGTGGCGACGGAAGGGTCGGGGAAAATATTACGGACAATCTCAGGACCCTGGATGACATACCGAAAAAGCTGAAGGGCGATGGCTGGCCTGACGTGTTGGAAGTGCGCGGTGAAGTTTACATGGGCAAGTCCGACTTTTTTGCCCTTAATGAAAAACAAACCGAAGCCGGGAAAAAGGTTTTTGCCAACCCCCGCAATGCGGCAGCCGGTTCCCTGCGCCAGCTGGACAGCACCATCACCGCCGAACGTCCGCTCAAATTTTTTGCCTATGGCTGGGGAGAATTATCCGCGCCGCTGGCGGACACCCAATATGAAGCTCTTGCCAGGCTTGGGGACTGGGGATTTAAAATCAACAGCCTGACCAGACTCTGTAGATCAGTTGAGGACGCGCTGGATCATTACCACGACATCGCCCGGCAGCGGGCCAACCTGGACTATGATATTGACGGTGTGGTTTACAAGGTGGACCGTCTTGATCTGCAGGACCGGCTTGGCATGGTCAGCCGGGCGCCGCGCTGGGCCATTGCCCACAAGTTCCCGGCGGAACAGGCGATTACGACACTACGGGATGTGGAATTCCAGGTCGGACGCACCGGCGCTGTGACCCCCGTGGCCCGGCTTGAACCGGTTACCGTGGGTGGCGTCGTAGTGTCAAATGCGACGTTGCACAATGCCGACGAAATCGAGCGGCTCGGCGTGCGCATCGGTGACAAGGTAATTGTCCAGCGGGCCGGGGACGTGATCCCCCAGGTGGTGCGGGTCCAGGAGGCGGCGCCGGACGGCCGGAACATCGAATTCCCCAAAACCTGCCCGAGTTGTGACAGTCATCTGGAGCGGGAAGAGGGCGAAGTGGTCTGGCGTTGTTCAGGCGGCCTGATCTGTCCGGCGCAACGGGTGGAGCGGTTGCGTCATTTTGTCTCCCGCAATGCCTTTGATATTGACGGTCTGGGCGCCAAGCAGATCGAGTTCTTCTTTACCAGGGGCATGATCCAGAGTCCGGCAGACATTTTCACTCTGAAGGAGCGGGATGAAACCGAAGGCAACCTCCAGCGCCTGAAAAACTTTGAGGGCTGGGGCGAGCAGTCGGTCAATAACCTGTGGCAGGCCATTGACGAGCGGCGGGAAATTGCCATGGACAGATTTCTGTACGCCTTGGGCATCCGTCATATCGGACAACAGAATGCCCGGCTGTTGTGCCTGAATTACCTGACCATGGATACATTGCTTGCCCAGATGGAAGCGGCCCGGGACCGGGACAGTGACGCCTATGATCAACTTTTGAATATTGACGGCATCGGTCCCAAAGTAGCGGAAGCCATCGTCGAGTTTTTTGCCGAACCCCACAACCGGCAGGTCGTCGAAGACCTGAGACAGCAGGTCAATGTCCAGGAGTTCGAGGCGCCGAAGACCGATGGCTCCCTGGTTGCCGGCAAGACCATTGTCTTTACCGGCAAGCTGGAAAAAATGTCACGCCAGGAAGCCAAGGCCTCGGCAGAAAACCTTGGGGCAAAAGTGTCCGGATCCGTGTCCGCCAAAACCGACATGGTGGTGGCTGGCCCGGGGGCCGGTTCCAAGCTGAAAAAGGCTGCGGAGCTAGGTGTTCAGACACTTACGGAAGACGAATGGCTGGAAATGATCGGCCAGACCTGATCTGCCAATTCACAAGACCGGCAACTGCTATAAACTATAGTTATGCATGAAACTATACTCTTGAGCTCAAGGTATGCATTAAATGCATGTCTGCCGCGCAATTTTATTATCTACAAAAAATTTGAATAAAACTTTATCTACAGCTCACCGGCGGACGACCACCGGTTAATTCAACAGATTTTAAGGATAGATCAATGACAAAATATATCGAAGGATATGATTTCATGGATCTGTTGAAGGACAAAAGTCTTGTGCCTGTGACAGATCTCGCCGAAGTAAAGCTGGCCGATAAAGTGGCTGCTTTCATGTCCAGGCTGACCGGAAAAATTAATCGTTCCGTGATTGTGGCCGATTATGATTTCATGGACCTGCTACAGGAAAAGGGCTATGTGCCTGTTAGTGAGCCGGCCAACGATAACGCTCCGGCGGTAAATATCGCTTCCTGATACAGAGTTCTGTTTCAGATGTCAGACCCTCAAGGAGCCGGCTTTTGCCGGCTTTTTTACTGTTCCCGTCAGGCGCCTACTGGCCTCAGTCCCGTTTCAGGGTCAGGGCCCGCCATTCATTGAGGGCATAGTCTTTTTCAAGTTCAAACCCCTGGGCCCGGTAGGCGTCCAGGACCGCTTCCTGCTGTTTGTCCAGCAGGCCGGACAGGATCAGGTGACCATCAGGAGTAAGGTGCCGGGCCATGTCGGGGGCCAGTTCGATCAGCGGGCCGGCCAGGATATTGGCGACAATCAGGTCAAAGGGACCGCGCCCGGACAGCCGGGGGTCTGCGAAACCGTCCGCAGTCAGGGCAAAGACGCCCTGTCTGTCCTGTTCCGCACTGCTCAGCGGCACATGGTTCACCTCTGCATTTTCGATAGTGGTGTCTGTGGCGATGGGATCGATGTCGCTGGCCGTCACCGGGCTGTTCCACAGTTTTGCCATGGCCAGGGCCAGAACGCCGGAACCGCAGCCCAGGTCCAGGATGTTTTGGGGTTGTCCCTTGCGGGCGATATCTTCAATGGCCAGAAGGCAGCCGTGGGTTGTTTCATGCTGGCCGGTGCCAAAGGCCTGGCCGGCTTCAATCTGCAGACTGATGCGGTCGGCAGGGACCTTGTCGGCGTCGTGGCTGCCGTAAATGAAGAATTTCCCCGTATCCACCGGTTTGAGTATCTTCTGGGATTCCGCCACCCAGTCCCGCTGTTCCACTTCCTCGATGGTGAAGTCCGGCTGCCCGATATTATACAGCTCATTCAGGAAACCGATCGCCCCCCTGATCTGTTCCTCCTTTGGCCGGTTGATATAATATCCCTCGAAGATCCACAGTTCCGGTGTTTCCTTCTGCTCGAAACTGCTGAAGGTTGGTACGGGATCACCGGCCAGCGCATAGAGGAGTTCCTCGAAAGCGGGAATGATGTCAAGGGGGAGCGCCAGGCTCAGTTTCCAGGTTGAATCGGGAATATTCACGGGCAGGGTCCTTTATGTTTCCAGCCTTTATGGCGAGAAGTGCGGCCGGAAACAACCAAAATCCGGCAGTTTCCACGATAAAATGCGATCAGACATAGCTTATATGCGACAAGAAGCCGGCCGCCTACTTGTGAAGTAGGGGATCATTCTTTTATACTCATTCCATAAGTTGACATAAACTGCTCAATAAGAAAATGAACTGAAGGAACCGACCATGAAGGGGATATTATTCGCGGCGACGGCCCTGTCCGCAGGGATTATGGCAAACCTGGCATTTGCCGATAATGATTTTTCCGAGAAGCGGGACCACAAGGGTTTTACCGTCATTAAAATCGAAACCGGCCTGTCGCTGGACGTTCATATCGGCGATGAGTTTTCGGTTGAAGTGATGGGCGACGAGAAGAAGGTCGCCCGGCTGAAAACCCGTGTCGAGAATAATGCGCTGGTGATCGACTATGACAAGGACAAGATCGACATGGGCAACAGTCTGCACATGGATGTGACCCTGCCCAAATTCACCAGGCTTCAGGTTGACGGTGCCGTGGATGCGGATATCGAGGACTTTGACGGCGGTGACTTCGAGATCGAACTGAACGGCGCCGGCAATATTGAAATGGAAGGCACCTGTGACAAGCTGGATATCGAACTCAATGGCGCAGGTAATATTGAAGCAGAGGACCTGGAATGCAAGGATGTGGAAGTCGATGTCAATGGCGCCGGCAATGTAGAGGTTTATGCCTCTGAGTCCATCGATGCGCAAGTCAGCGGTTTCGGCAATATTGATGTCTATGGCAAACCCAAAAATGTCAAGACAAGCGACGGGCTGTTCAGCAGCATCGATATCCATTAAGCTCAGCCGGCATTTAATGACGGGTAGTAGGTAACCGAAGTGAGGTACAGCATGAAGAAAAGTATGATTATTCCCGGCGCGCTGCTGATGGCGGCCGCTTTGCCCGGACTGGCTTTGGCCGGCGGCAAATCCTATGACCTGAAGGAATTCGACCGCATTGAAATCGACAGCAGCGTCGACTTTGAAATCGAAGTGGGCCGAAAACAGTCGGTCAAGGTCGAGGCCAGCGAGGAAACACTGGAACGGCTCGATATCTTTGTCCGCGGCCATACCCTGACCATCCGCCACAAACGCGGCAAATACCGTAACTGGAGCGGTGAGAAACCGGAAATCAACATCTCCATGCAGGTCCTGGAACAGCTTGAAATCAACGGCTCCGCTGACGGCGCCATCAAGGGGCTGAAGGGCAAGCGGTTCAACCTGGAACTGAACGGCTCAGGCGAGATCGATCTGTCCGGCCGGGTCGGCCGTCTGGATGTTGAACTGAATGGTTCCGGCGAGGTTGTCGGCGACAAGGTCAATACGGAACATGCCTCTGTTGAAATTAACGGTACCGGCGATGTGACCCTGGAGGGCACTTGCGAAAAGCTCGACCTGGAGATCAACGGTTCCGGCGAATTTGACGGCCAGCGCCTGAAATGCAAAGTTGCCGATGTGGAGATCATGGGCTCCGGCGATGCCTCGGTCTATGCCAGTGACCTGGTCGATGTGGAAGTGATCGGCTCCGGCACCGTGGATATTTCCGGCAAGCCGGAGAAGGTCATGAAAGAAGTCCGCCGCCACAGCAATGTAATCATCCGCGAGAAATAATTCCCCCTCTCTTCCTCCGAAGAGAAGTTCAGGCCGCCGTCAGGCTGTGGAGAGGAAACTTTCCATCACCTTTCGGCGGCTGCCTTTTTCAAAGTCGATTTCCAGCTTGTTGCCGTCGATGGCGACCACATTGCCGTAGCCGAATTTGTCATGGAACACACGGTCGCCGAGGCTGAAGGCGGAACTGGCCGGGGCCGGGGCGCGACTGGCGCTGCCGGATGTGCTCCTGCGGGCTTTGGTGCGGTCGAGCTGGTAGTTCTTTTCATATTTTTCCTGCCCGGTCCAGCTGCCTGAACCGCCAGAGGGGCTGTTGAAACTCTGCTGCCGGCTTGAGCCCTGGCCGTAAAAGCCGCCCTGCTGACCACGGGTTTCGATATGCTCTTCGGGCAGCTCACTGATAAAACGGGACGGGATCGGCGTGGTATAATTGCCGAACAGATATCTTGACGAGGCGTGATAGACATGGGCCTGCTTGCGGGCGCGGGTCAGACCCACATAGGCGAGGCGGCGTTCCTCCTCGAGCCCCTTCTGGCCGCTTTCCTCGAGCGATTTCTTGGACGGGAACAGCTCCTCTTCCCAGCCCGGCAGGAAGACAATATCAAACTCCAGCCCCTTGGCCGCATGCAGGGTCATCAGGCTGACCTTGTCGGCGCTCTGGTTCTGCTCGTTATCCATGACCAGGCTGATATGTTCGAGGAATTCCGCGAGGCTGTCGAAATCGCCCATGCCGCGGCTGAGCTCGCCGAGGTTTTCGAGCTTGCCCGGCGCTTCCGGCGACTTGTCATTCTGCCACATGGCCCGGTAACCGGAATCCTCCAGTATCGTTTCCAGCAGCTCCACATGGTTTTCGGTGGTGGCAAGATCGCGCCAGCGGTCGAAACTGGCGACCAGCAGGGCCAGCGACTTGCGGGCGGCGGGGCGCAGTTCCTCGCTGTCGATGACCTCCCGGGCCGCCTGCATCAGCGACGATCCTTGAGCCCGGGCCAGGGTATGCAGCACATTGACCGTGGCGGCGCCAAGGCCGCGTTTGGGCACATTGATGATGCGTTCAAAGGCCAGGTCGTCCTGGGGCTGGGCGATCACGCGCAGGTAGGCCATGGCGTCGCGGATTTCCTGCCGTTCGTAAAACCTGAGGCCCCCGACGATGCGGTAGGGGATGCCGAGGGTGAGGAAGCGTTCCTCGAACTCCCGGGTCTGGAACCCGGCCCGCACCAGAATGGCCATTTCGCTTAAGGCGTGGCCCTTCCTCTGCTGATCCTCGATTTCCTCGCCGATGGCCCGGGCTTCCTCGCGCCCGTCCCAGACCGGATTGACCGTGACCGGATCGCCGCCATCGACCTCGGTCCACAGGGTCTTGCCGAGCCGGTCGGCGTTGGCGGCAATCAGCCCGCCGGCGGCGCCGAGGATATGGCTGGTGGAGCGGTAATTCTGCTCAAGCCGGATCACTTTGGCACCGGGGAAATCCTTCTCAAAGCGCAGGATATTACCCACTTCGGCGCCGCGCCAGCCGTAAATGCTCTGGTCGTCGTCACCGACGCAGCAGATGTTTTTATGGCCCTGGGCCAGCAGGCGCAGCCACAGATACTGGCTGACGTTGGTGTCCTGGTACTCGTCGACCATGATATAGCGAAATCTCTGCTGGTACTCGGCCAGCACCTGCGGATGGCTCTGGAATAATGTCAGGCAGTGCAGCAGCAGATCGCCGAAATCGCAGGCGTTGATCAGCTTGAGCCGCGCCTGATAGGCCTTATAAAGGGTGATACCCTTGCCGTCGGCATAGGCGTGGCCTTCGTTGGCCGGGACCTTGTCGGGGGTCAGCCCGCGGTTTTTCCAGCCGTCAATCAGGGAGGCGAGCAGGCGCGGCGGCCAGCGTTTGTTGTCAATGCCGGCACCCTCGATCAGCTGTTTCAGCAACCGCAACTGGTCGTCAGTGTCCAGGATGGTGAAATTGCTTTCCAGCCCCAGAAGGTCGCCGTGGCGGCGCAGGATCTTGACCCCGATCGAATGGAAGGTGCCGAGCCAGAACATACCCTCGACCGCCTCGCCGATGATACGGCCGACCCGCATTTTCATTTCCTGGGCCGCCTTGTTGGTGAAGGTCACGCACAGGATCTGCCCGGGGTAAGCCCGGCCGGTCGCCAATATGTGAGCGAGGCGCGTGGTCAGCACCCGGGTCTTGCCGGTGCCCGCGCCGGCCAGCACCAGCACCGGCCCGTCCATGGCTTCAACCGCCTCCATTTGCGGCCCGTTCAGGCCGTCCATATAGGGGGGCGGACCGGCTGGTTGAGACGGTTCGGAAGCCGGTCCGAACTCGTCCGGCAAATCATCAAGGTCAAAGGGATCAGACATGGGGGAGTTATAAACTAAGTGGTACTAAGTTTAAAAGATTAATATGGTCGGTGCCATTAGAAAATGATAACTTCTCATCTTAAACTTGTGTGTTTAAAAACAGATACACTTGCAGTTTAAATAACGAAACAATTTAAATAACTCGGGATCCACCTAAACAGTAAAATGACAAGGACGGCTAGAATTGTAGGAGTGTTTATGGCTTCGCCAAGAGATCTTGGCGAGGAACGTAAGTTAGTTAGGGAAGCTGTAGATGAAATTAATAGGGTTGTTGCGGCAAAACTAGGATTTCGAGTTGAGCTAAAGGGATGGGAAGAAACTCATTCCGGTATTGGTCGTCCACAAGAATTGATTAATGCTGAACTAGACCTGTGTGAGCTTTTTATCGGGATGATGTGGCGCAAGTGGGGGAGTCGCCCAACCAAGACCGAGGGAAAATATTCATCGGGGTTTGAGGAAGAATTCGAACGGTCGCTTCAAAGAAGGGAAGAGACGTGTATGCCTGAAATGTCTATGTATTTTAAAGAAATAGACGAAAGTCATATAGAAGACCCCGGTGATGACTTGAAGAAGGTGTTGAATTTTAAAAAACGGTTAGAAGAAGAAAAATTTATTTTATTTGAGACTTTTAGTGATCCTTTTGATTTTCAAAGAAAAGTAAGATTAAAAATTGAAAATTATTTGTTTGAACTAAAGGAAAAAGAAGAGTCAGAAACCGAACAAGAGATAGTAAAACAGGAAGCAAATAGTTCTAATGATCAAAACATAGACGGCGTAAGTAATGGTGCTTTATCTCCTGATGGACGAAAATTTCTAGACACTTTTATCCAAAAACTAGAGGAAGAGGAATGGCGTGACGAGATAAGTCAAGCTGAGGTGGCTAGGTTTAGATTGCTCGCCTGTGCGGTCAAACAGTCGGGCAATGATAAATCATATTTGGGGGTTCACGACGCTAATATAATTTACAAGAATAAAAACGATCATTATGGACGTATAGAAATATCTGAGTTGATAAATGCCGGTTTGCGGAATTTCAATGATGAGAATATCCCATTATGGCATTGGTATAACCTACTTGAAAGTGAGGTTGGAAGAGACTTTTTGCCTTTTAAGTCCATAAACTGGGGAGGAGTAGGTGTTGGTGCTCTAAAAGTTATGCGACTTATTGGTGCTGAATTTCCCAATGATCCTGATCCGATAAACCGGAGCATGTTTGTGAGTAATTGGTTCTCGAAAGAAGCACCCGATAGCTTAAAAGTTGAAGCTCTTCGGTTTCTAAAACATCAAGGTAAGGTGGGGGACTTATCCACTATCGAAAGAGAATTGGAGCGATCAGATTTTTCAACCTTGAAATATGCACTTGAGGCCTTGGTTTCTATACAATATCAATCAAATAAGTTGGCTGCAGCTAAAACAACGCTTCAAAATCAATTTGAAAATTTCGATGAAAATTTGTTGGCAAAAATCGTCGAAGTTCTACCAAATCTAGACGAAGAGTTTCACCATCAGGGTATTGCCCATCGAAATAGTACAATTAGATTGGAATGTTGTAGAAAACTGATTAAGGACGACAAACTAACTATTGAGGAAATTAACGAACTAAAAAAGGATGTTAGTGCTTCTATAAGAAACGAAATAGTTCTCTATCTGCAATCTTGCGGACATGATTTAAGTGACCAGGAAGTGAAGGGAATTCTTATTAAGCCTCAAAATAGAAACTATTTTTCTGCTCTTGGTTTCGCTGCAAAGCGAACAGATAAGGAAGGTGAGGCCTACTATGAGGAATATTTGTTTGCAAAAAACTTAAATATGTCCGAACACCAACTTCGTATGAGGTCCAGTGAAGAGGATTTTTTGCGGATGCTCCCTTATTTCGCTTTGTGTAAGAAGTATTTCAAGAAATATGGGGATGATCTTCGCAAAGATATCGACGACCAGTTCAAGGAAAAATTTGACAATAAGTTTAGCAACCTCAAAAAGGCAGGGGCTCCTGATAAGACTCTGCAATCATTGGCGAATATGGAGAAAAATCTGAGGGCAGCCCGTACGCGCGAGGGGTTAGATATTTTGTGTGAAAAAGGCTGTATAGAAGACTTGGCACGAATTAGAAAATTTAACAGGTCGGATTTCGTATCAAGTTCAAAAAATGAGATTAGGTATTTTAAGAAGTATGGCGAATGGGAGGATTTGCCTCATCTTGCAAATGCTGAAAAGTTTACACCGCTTAAAAGAAGCTTACTTGAAGATGTAAGTGGGGATGCAGAATTTAGAGATTTAATCGCAAGTGCGATGTACAGCATAGGTAATAAGAACTTAAATCAACTAGTAGAATTAGAAATGTCGCCATTAATTTTGGCAAATTTGCTGCGGAAAATACCTACCAAACAATTTTCTATTTTGTCTATGGAAAATATATTGAATCTGCTAGGCCATAAAGATGAACAAGTTCGAAAAATTACTTCGTTAAAATGCGTAATTTCTTTTTCTAAATCCTGGTTAAGGTCTACGCTTTCAAATTACCTAAACAATGATAATCAACACTTCTACAATGTTATTTTCTGGCTGGACCTTGGGGTGTCGATGAAAAAATCTCTTGCTGACCATACAGCAAAAATTGTGCTGAACGAGGATGTTTTATAACAACACTCCGTCTGCAGGAGTGGTGTCCGGTTCAAACTCTTGCCTGATACAATTTAAACCAAGTTTTCTTTGAGGGGGGAACTACCGTTCATAACTTCGCTACATGAGTTCCCCCCGGCCTCGCGGCCTCTCCAAGTTTTTGATTGGTGGGGGGGCTATCGCCCCTTGGGCTACATGAGGCCCCCCGCGTTCAGGGAACGCTCCCCCCAAATTAAACCCACAGCTCCCGGCACAGCCGGGGGTGGTGGATGGCTTCGGGGCCGATCAGGAAAATGGCGGCGAGGAACAGGACGGGGATGGCCCAGCTGAGCTCGATCATCCGTTTATAGGGATGCAGCGCCAGGCCGAGCAGAAACAGCGGGATATAGGCGGCCAGGAAAATCCAGAAAAACAGCACCGTCAGCGGATGCAGCCCGTACCCGCACCAGGCCTGCGGAATATTCCAGTAGAGGGCATAAAGCAAAAGCCCGGTCCAGGCGGCCAGGCAGAACACATGGAATTACGGTGACAGTTACCGAATTTTTTCTTCTCTTTTTGATTAGTGGGGGGAACTACCGCTCGTAACCTAGCTACTTGAGTTCCCCCCGCGTCCGTGGGACGCTCCCCCCTTACCCAAAAAAGGCTGGCTGAAATTCTGGCCTGAGGATATCCTTGGGACGTAACAAGTTTCGGGGGAATTGCCTATGAACGACTATGAATTCTGCGTCTCTTTGCGCCTGTCTCACCCCTCGCGCTCGCTTAAGGACTTTACCGATCTGTTAGGCCTCACGCCCGCCCGCCTGTGGACGGCGGGGGAGCCGAAGCTGACCCCGAAAGGCACAGCGCTGCCGATCACGGCGGAGGATAGTTTCTGGGAGGCGCGCTTAAGCGGGTCCGGCAAACGATCCTCGAGCGAAATTTCGCTGGAAGTGTGGCTGAAACAGGCCGTGTCCGATCTGGCTCCACACCGGGAAAAATTCGCGGAGATTGCCCAGACCGGCGGCCGGGTGGAGCTGTTTATCCGCTGGGCCGGGGACTATAATATGGGCGCCGTCTTTGCGCCGGAGCTGCTTCGGGACCTGGCGGACTTGCACCTCACCCTCAGCCTGGATGTTTATCCCGAGGGGGAGTAGGGTTTTTTTTGATTAGTGGGGGGAACTATCGCTCGCCCATTTTAAAATGCCCTATCGCCCGGAGGGCTACATGAGGGCAGACTCGCTACTTGAGCTCCCCCCGCGTCCGTGGGACGCTCCCCCCCCCGGGGGAGGTCTCTATTTGATTGATAAACGGGGGGAGTGCGTGAGCACCCAAAAAATCCAGGGAGGGGCCTCAAGTAGCCCAAGCGGGCGATAGGCCCCCCAATGATAAATCAGTGATACCGCCGGCCTTCGTCGAGGAGATCGCCGATCTTGTCGGACAGGGTAAAGACATCGCCCACTTCGGTCTCCAGGCAGTCGAGCGCCGCCAGAACCACCTCGGGCGCCATCTTGTGCGGGGTCTCGCTCATCAGGATCTGGCCGACCTCGCGCACGCCGGACGGGGTGCGGTAGGTGCGTTTGGACACCAGCGCCGAGATCACATCGGCAACGCCGAGGATCTGGCCGCCGAGGGAAATTTCCTCGCCCTTGAGCCCGGCCGGATAGCCGCTGCCGTCAATCCGCTCGTGATGTTCGCCGACCATGCGGACCACGTCGTCGCTGACCTTCAGCTTCTGCAGCAGTTCGCACCCCACAGTCACGTGGGTCTTGACCAGTTCATATTCGGGCGCGCTGAGCTTGCCCGGTTTGGCCAGCAGCCCGGCGGGAATGGCATGTTTGCCGATGTCATGCAGGTAACCGGCCAGCTTGATCTTCTCGATCCCGGCCGGCAGGATATGCAGCCGTTCGGCGATGCGGGCGGCGAGCTCCGCCACCATGACGCTGTGTTCCTGGGTGTATAGGTCGCTCAGACCTGTGACAAGGAGAAGAGTGTCTTTGACAATCTCGTCCAGGTGCAGCGTGTCGGCTGCCGCAGTTTTCTTGTTTTTCATAACCCCAATTCCAACCAAAAATATTCTGTTTATTAACCTAGCCAGGAAAGTGTAGGACAGAGGATTTAAAAATCCCTTAAGTAGAATAAGGTAAGTCTAATACTTGTTTTGCGGGAATGTCGGGGGGGAGCTATTTGATCCACTCTCTGACCTGTTCCCGGTCGGGCACACCGCCGCTATGGATGACCTTTTCGTCGCAGACCACGGCCGGGGTGCTCATGACGCCGTAACCCATGATGACTTCCGGGCTGGTTTCATGCACGAGCTCAATCCCGACGCCGGCGGCCTCGGCCTCCGCGGCGATCAGCTCGGCGGTTTTTTTGCATTTGGCGCAGCCGCTGCCCAGGACTTTGAATGTTTTCATATCTATTCTCCTTATCCCCCTAAAGGAAGGGGCTAAACAGGTTGAAGAGCCAGCCGATCACGGTGAAGGAGATCAGCAGCAGTATAAACAGGATCGCCAGCAAACGCCACTGCATCACCTGCTTGAGCAGGATGAATTCGGGGAAGCTGGCGGCCACCGTGCTCATGCAGAAGGCGAGGGTGGTGCCGACCGGCAGGCCCTTCATGATCAGGCTTTCCATCACCGGAATGACGCCGGTGGCGTTGCTGTACAGCGGAATGCCGAGCAGCACGGCGCCCGGCACCGACCACCATTGACCGCCGCCGAGGTGGGCCTCGAGCCAGCCGTCGGGGATGAAGCCGTGCAGGGCCGCGCCGAGGCCGACGCCGATGATCACCCATTTCCACACCCGGCCGAAGATGTCGAGGGTTTCCGCCTTGGCGAAGGCGTGGCGTTCTTTGAAATTGAGCTTTTCGGGGTGGCCCGCGCCGGGCACGGTGCTTTCCCCGCTTTGCGCCCGCTCCAGCGCCGTCCGGGCAAAATCCTGCAGCCAGCGTTCGGCCCGGATCAGGTCAAGGAACAGGCCGCCGAGAATGCCGACGCTCATGCCGACGACCACATACAGCACAGTGAATTTCCAGCCCAGCAGGCCGAGCAGCAACAGCACCGCCACCTCGTTGATCAGCGGCGAGGTCAGCAGAAAGGCCATGGTGATGCCGACCGGAATCCCGGCCGAGGTAAAGCCGAGGAACACCGGAATGCTGGAGCAGGAACAGAAGGGTGTGACCGCGCCGAAACCGGAGGCCATCACATAACCCGCGCCGCGGGTCTTGCCCGACAGGAAGTCCCGCACCCGCTCGACCCGGAGCGAGGCGCGCAGGAGGGCGATCACATAGATCATCACCAGCAAGAGCGCGAAGATCTTGGTCACATCCTCGACAAAGAAATGCAGCGCCGAGCCCAGCTTTGTTGTGGGATCGAGGCCCGCGAGGTCGTAAATCAGCCAGCTGGCGAAATCGGTGAAGATCTGGAACATAAATAAAACTCTCCCGTTACTTAATGGGGAGTATGGCCACTAGCCGGGCTTTCGTGCAACCAGAAAAAGGGCTTTCATACCGCCCGGGTGCCAGTCGTGGACGATCTCGAAACCGGCGTCCCGCATGGCGGCCCTGAGCTCGTTCTGGGTGAAAAACTTGACCGTGGGAAAGAACCCCAGCAACCGCCCGAGAGCGATGATCGGTTTCATCACGGTCATGCCGCCGCCGAGGCAGGCGGTGCTGGTGATAAAGGTGCCGCCCGGTTTCAGCATCCGGTGAACGTCGGCAATGACCTCCCGCCAGTCGTCGAGCAGATGCAGGATGCTCAAGCCCAGCACCATGTCCAGCGAGGCGTCGGGCTGGTTGAGGTCGTCAATGGCGATGTGCTCGAACGTGACATTGGTCACACCGGCGTCCCGGGCCTTTTCGCGGGCGATGTCGATCATATTTTGCGCGATATCGGTGGCGCGGATGTGTTTCACATAAGGCGCGTGCAGGATCGCGGTGGAGCCGGTGCCGCAGCCCAGCTCCAGCACCTCCATATCCGGGCGCATGTGGCTCCGGGTGATGTCCAGCTTTTTCTCATAGGCCGCCTGGTCGGCAATTGGCGACCTCGCATATTTGGCGGCGATTTTATCCCAGTATTTTTCTGACGGATCCATTCATATCCCCTGTGTCTTTTTAGTATCTGATCAAATGGTTTTTATGTCAAAAACCCTCAACAAGACAAGCTGCTTTAGACGAAAGGAGGTTTTCACAGGACAAAGACAGCCGGGATTATTTTTCCTGATCCTCGAGCAGCGCCTTGTTATAGCGCTTCAGCACATCCTCCAGATGAACAATACCGATGATCTCCCGGTGCGCATCGTCGCTGACCACCGGCAGGATTTCCTCACCCACATGGTCGAACAGGTCGTTGGCATGTTCCAGCGTATCGGACGGGGTCAGCGGTTCGCTCACCTCCCGGCAGATGTCTGCGGCCCGGGCCGGCTTCTCCTCCTCGGCCGGGGCTTCCGCTTTGCTTTCTTCCTGCGCCTTGCGTCTGGCTTCCTGTTTGAGAAAATGCTTGCGCAGTTCGGAAAAGGTGATCTTGCCGACGATTTTGGCGGCGCTGTCGATGACAAACAGCTTGTTATGGCCCTTCTCGAGGATCAGCTCGCGGATACGCTCGATGCCGGCGTCCTCGCCGACGGTGGCGTAATCGTCCCGGATCAGTTCGCGCACATGGCTGGTGCGCATCAGGTGGCGGGCCATGCCGCCCTCCAGGTCGACGCCGTGCGCCTTCATCTGCAGGTGGAAGAAGCTCGACGCTTTCAGGTAATGGTGGGTGATCAGGTTGGACATCACGACCGCAACCATCAGGGCGGCGGTGATCTGGTAGTCGCCGGTCAGCTCGAAGACGATCAATATGGTGCTGATCGGCGCCCCGAGCACGGCCGAGCACACGGCGCCCATGCCGACGATGGCATAAAGGCCCTGGTTGCCGGAAAGCTCCGGCGCGATATGGGTGGCGATGATGCCGAAGGCGCCGCCGACCATGGCGCCGAGGAACAGGGACGGGCTGAAGACGCCGGTGCCGTAGCGGAAGGCGAGGCTGATGCTGGTCGCCGCCGTCTTGGCGACAATCAGGGTGAGCAGCAGGGTCAGCGGGAAGGCTTCCTTGAGGGCGCTGTCGGTGGAGCCATAGCCGACGCCGAGGATATAGGGGCAGGCGATGCCGAGCAGGCCGACGGCAAAGCCGCCGAAGATCGGTCTCGACCAGTCGGGCAGCCGGGCCTTGCCCATCATTTTGCCGGCGATGTCTTCGGTGAAAAAGATGCTTTTGATGAAAATGATGGCGGCGGCGGCGCTGACCACGCCCAGAATGATGAAGGCCGGGAATTCATAAAAACTGGTGATGTGATAGTCCGGGATCAGAAAGGCCGGATAGTCGCCCAGATGAATGCGGGAGATGATTGCCGCCGTCACCGAAGCGATCACGATGGGCGCGAAGGCATGCAGCGCATAATGCCCGAGCACCACTTCGAGGGCGAAAAAGACCCCGGCGATGGGGGCGTTGAAGCTGGCGGAGGTGGCCGCCGCCACGCCGCAGCCGAGGATGGTGCGGGCAACGCTGTCGGACAGGTGCAGGCGCTGGGCAAACCAGCTGGCAATAGTGGCGCCGAGATGCACCACCGGACCCTCGCGGCCGGCGGCGGACCCGGTGCCCAGGGCGACCGCAGCAGAAATCGCGCTGATCAGACCCTTAGTGGTGGGGATGCGGGTATGGTTGAGGGCATTGGCCTCGATCACTTCGACAAAGCTGTAGGGATGATCCTCGCGCAGGAAGAAACGATAGATCAGGGCGACGGCCAGGCCGCCAGAGGTGGTAACCAAAAGGATCTTCCACCACGCAAGCCCGAGGACATGACTGAGGATATTTTCGTCCCGGTTTTCCAGCGCGAAATCCTGGACCTGCAGGATCAGCTGGCGGAACAGGATCGCGGCATAGGCGACGGCGACGCCGATGAGGACGGCAAGCACGGTCGAGACCACCTTGTCATGGGTGCGGATATAGCGACGGGTATCTTCGCGCAGCAGGATCAGCGGCGCTTTCAGAAAGCGGGGCAGGTGAAAAAAAGACTTTTCGTTTCCTTCTGCCATGATCTGCGGGTGTCCTGTTACCTGGTTCTTTCCGGTGTTTGTGCCGTTTATTTGCCGGCTGCTTTTTCGGGTCGGCGGATGCCGATGGAGCGGCCCTTTTCGCGGGGGACCGGATATTTCTGATGGTCCTCACAGACCTGGCGCAAAACCTCCAGTTTGTCCTCGGAAAAGCGGGTGGGGCGACGTTCGGTTACATCCACATGCAGGGAAATCTGTTCCATTGTGGCCGACAGCAGGTGTTCGTCCTTATGCACCAGACGCATGAAATAATGGATGAATTTGCTGTCCATGTCGAGGAACTGAAAATGTACCTTGACCGGTGCGCCCTGGCTCAGTTCATGCTGATAGGTGACGTGATTTTCCAGGGCGAACATGGAACGGTTGCTGGTCCGCACGTAATCCAGTCCGAGATCTATGGATTCCAGAAAGTTATTCAGGGCCTGGTCAAACAGCAGGATATAATAGGCCATGTTCATGTGGCCATTAAAATCAATCCACTCTTCTTTCACGGTGGCTTCGAGCGTGACCGGACCGTATTGTTCTTCATTTGACATTTTTAAGCCTTTTGAAGCGGGTCCTGAAGCGGGCTTCCTCTGTGCATTTATTATATTTTTTCTTTTATCCCCGATTGAAAAAGAGTTGTCATCCTCTTTTTGGTTCTTTTTGCCAAAAAACATAAAATCCCGTGTGAAATTAATTATTTGTGCTTACTCCCGACATATTATTGCCACGGTTTGTGGGTCATGTATAATTCGCTGCGCACCATCACTAACCAGTGCAAAATCGTCCGAAACAAGCTTGAAAACAGACTGATCTTTGGGGAAAGGCAGAATAAAAGTTGAAAAAGGTAGGAATTGGGCTCGCCATTGCCATTATTGTCCTCCTGGGTACCCTTCTTGTGGTCCCGGGCTTTATGGACTGGAACCAGTATAAAACCCAGATTGAAGAACAGGCCTCCCGGCTGACCGGCCGCACTGTGATCATTGCCGGCGATATTTCCCTGTCAATCCTGCCGTCCCCGGCGCTGAGTGCAGGTGATGTGAGTGTCTCCAATATAGACGGCGGTATTGCCGCCCAGATGCTTACTCTGAAGTCCCTGGATGTGAAGGTGGCGTTTCTGCCGCTGATCCGGGGCAATATCAAGGTCAAGAAATTCGTGCTGGTAGAGCCGGTTCTGGCGCTCGAACTGCTGGCTGACGGCCGGGCCAACTGGGACTTTTCCGATCCGGACACGCCGGCGGAAAAGGGCGGACAGACCAATCTGAGCCTCGAGAAGTTTCAAATCAGCAACGGCACAGTGAGCTACGAGGATGTGATCGCCGGGCGTAAGGAACTGGTGCGCAATATCAATGCCGATCTGTCGATCGGCAGCCTGCAGGGCCCGATGAGCCTGGACGGCCGGGCCAAATACAAGAACCTGCCGCTGGCGGTCAAGCTGGATATGAGCACAATGCGCGACGGGCGCAAGGTGCCGCTGACCCTGGAAGCCTCCTACCTTGGTGACAAGGTGGCCGGCAAATTTATCGGCGGGGCGCTTCTTGATGCAACGAACGGCGAACTTGAAGGCAAACTCAGCCTTTCGGCCAAAGACCTGTCCAATCTGGTGGATGTGATGACGGCTCTGGGTCAGGACGGGGAACCGGAAGCCCCGGCCGGTCCGACAGTGAATTATAACAAACCGTTTGAAATGGTGACCGGGCTCACGGCGACACCGAAAAGCCTCCTGCTTTCCGATCTGGACCTGACCCTGGGCGAGACCCGGGGGCAGGCGTCGCTGAACGCGACCCTGGGGGACCGTATCAGCTTTGACGGCAAGCTCTCCCTGAACAGTCTTGAACTGGAACCTTTCCTGCAGATTATGGAAGCCCAGGCGATTGCCGACAGCAAGACCGTAAAGACCGAAACGCAGAAAGCCGGTCCGGACTACAGCTTCCTGGAGCAGATTGACGGAGCTCTGGAATTCAGTCTCGGCGCCCTGAAATATAACGATAAGATTGCCAGCCAGATCTCCCTGAAGGCGAAATCCGCAGGCGGCCGGATCGACATCAGTGATGTGCGGATCAATATGCCCGGCGGGTCCGATTTCAGCTACAATGGGGCAGTAAGTTTCGTCGACCATAAACCGACCCTGATCGGAAAGGTATCACTGGCCTCGGGCAATCTGCGCGGGCTTCTGGAATGGCTGAAGGTGGACATCACGGCGGTGCCTGGCGGCAGACTGACCCGCTTTTCCTTCGCCAGCGATATCAAGGCGACCGAGAATTTGATCCAGATATACGGCATTTCAGGTGTTGTGGATACATCCCGTTTTTCCGGTGGTCTGTCTTATGCCATTCAGGACCGGCTGTCGCTCGGCCTGGACCTGAAGCTGGACAATATCAACATCGACAGTTACCTGCCGGCGGACAGATCCGAGCCACTTGACATGAAGAATCTGTTCGGGCAAATGGCTACCTTTGATGCCAACTATATTCTCACCGGCAGCAATGTCACCCTGCAGAATGTCAAAATCTCAAGTCTTCGCACAGAAGGAATCCTGAAGGGCGGAAATCTGCAGCTTACCAAGTTTGACCTGAAAGACATGGCGGGTCTGGACGTGAAAGCGACCGGGGCGGGTACAGGATTTGCGGACAAACCGGAACTGGTGCTGGATGTTTTCGCTTCGGCCCGGGATCTGGGGCGATTGCAGCGCAGCCTCAAGCTGGAAAATGGCGTCGATCTGAAAAATATGGGGGCGTTCAGCCTGACCGGGAATATCAGGTCGGGCCTGGACCAGCTTGATGCGGACCTGAATGGCCGTCTCGGCAGCAGTACCATAAAACTGGAAGGGCAGATCAGAAGTGCGACGCTGAAACACTTTCCCGAAGTGGGCAGTGTAGACATGAAGGTTGTGGCTGCCGGCAGCAGCCTGAGCGCCCTGATCGACCAGTGGAACCTGCCGATGACGGCGCCCCTGTCCGGCGATGATCGGCCGGTCAAATTGTCCACCCAGCTCAAGGGCAACGAGAAAATCCTGAATCTTGACGGCAGCCTTTCCATTGCCGATGGCACTGTGACTTTCATGGGGCGCACCCAGGAACAGGCGGGCGAGCGCTCCTTCGATCTGGCTATGGACCTGCAGAGCAACAATGTGCGGACGTTTATCCGGGGTCTTGGGGTGGATTTCAATCCTTCCCGTTCAAACCTTGGCAAGCTGCTGCTGAAAAGCCAGTTGGCCGGCACTGCAAACAATATGAAAATGCAGAATATTTCCGGGTCTGTCGGCAGCATCAAGATCAATGGCTCCGGTTCCCTGGATATGGCGGGTGATATTCCGCAATTTGACTTCACCCTGACGGCTGGTGATATCCCGCTGCATCACTATATGGCCAATGAGCCTGTCAAAAAGGCGGGGGCTGATAAAAAATGGGGTGACTGGTCGAAAGAGCCCATTGATCTGGCGCCGCTGCGCTCAATGGAAGGTAAAGCAACCATCACAGCAGCCAGCCTGACCTACAATGATTATGTTTTTGAAAATCCGAGCTTTGTCGCCGAACTGAAAGATGGCCGGCTGAATATTCGCGATTTTACCGGGCGGTTGTTTGGCGGTGCGGTGAAGATGGCCGGCACCCTGGGCGGCATGAATATGGCTGAACTGGATGTGGATCTGTCGCTGACCAAGGCGTCCCTGGCGCAGGCGACCAAGGTTGCCGGGGGTATCAGCCCGGTGACCGGTTATTTCGATCTGGACGGCAAATTCACCGGCAAAGGGGTCAGTCAGAATGCACTGATTTCCTCTCTTGCCGGCAATGGTAACCTGACCGCATCTGCTGGAATGATCAATGGCCTGGATATTCCCAAACTCAGCAGTCAACTGTCAGAGATGAAATCGGCAACGGATTTTGTCAAACTTCTTGGTGTGTCTCTGGTGCGGGGACAGACCCCTTACAAGGGCGGGAAAAGCACCATCACCATGAAAAACGGCATGGCCCGTTTCAGCCCTATGGATCTGGAACTGGAAGGCGCAAACACAGCGATTAATCTGGGGGTTAATTTATTCCAGTGGAAACTGGACATGGATGGCCAGCTTGCACTTGCGGATCATCCGGATGCGCCACCCCTTGGTCTGAATGCGACCGGCGCGATTAACAACCCGTCTCTGAAATTCCAGACGTCAAAAATCAAGGAATATGTGGCGTCCAAAATTGCCTCCAGCATGTTGCAGAATATGATTGGCGGAAATGAGGGCTTGCAAGGCATCTTTGGTGCGCCGGCCACACAGGGCGGTGCCTCCACGCCTGAAGAGGCGCCGGCCGGGGAAGAGCAGAATGTGACGCCGGAAAACCTTGGCAAAAAACTTCTGGAAAAACTGTTCCAGCAGCCGGAAGAGAAAAAGACCGAGACACCGCCGCAGTAAGGTTTAGTTTTTCAGGGCGTTTTTCAGGGCGTTTTTCAGGACGAATATGCGGATGGCGCTGGACAGGTTGCCGTGGCGGTTCTGGTCAATTTCGGTGACAAGTTCGCCAAGGCTCACCCCGCTGTCGCGGGCGATATTCCTGAATTCCCGCCAGAATATATTCTCCAGGGTAATGCTGGTGGCGTGTCCGGCAATGAGCAGGGAGTGTTTTTTCAGCTCGTGATCATCGCCGGACATTGCTCGAATTCCTAGATGTTCTGGAAAAAGTCATTGCCCTTGTCGTCGACGACGATAAAGGCCGGGAAGTCTTCCACATCGATTTTCCAGACAGCTTCCATGCCGAAATCCTCGAAGTCCAGGACTTCCACTTTCCTGATGTTATTCTGGGCCAGGATGGCGGCGGGGCCACCAATGGAGCCAAGGTAAAAGCCGCCGTGTTTCTTGCAGGAGTCTGTCACCTGTTTACTGCGGTTACCCTTGGCCAGCATGACCATGCTGCCGCCCAGAGCCTGGAATGTTTCGACATAGCTGTCCATGCGGCCGGCAGTGGTCGGGCCGAAGGAACCGGAGGCAAAACCCTCGGGTGTCTTGGCCGGACCGGCATAATAGACAATATGGTTCTTCAGATAGTCGGGCATGGGTTCGCCGGCTTCAATCTTTGCCAGGATCGCGGCATGGGCAAGGTCGCGGGCCACAACAATGGTGCCGGTCAGGCTGAGCCGGGTCTTGATCGGATACTGGCTGAGTTTGGCGCGGATCTCATCCATGGGCTGGTTGAGGTCAATCTTGACCACTTCGCCGTCCAGGTCGTCGTGGGTTACCTCAGGCATATATTTGGCCGGGTTGGTTTCAAGCTGTTCAAGAAAAATGCCGTCCCGGTTGATCTTTGCCTTGGCCTGGCGGTCGGCGGAACAGGACACGCCGATGCCGATCGGCACCGAGGCGCCGTGACGGGGCAGGCGGATGACGCGCACGTCATGGCAGAAATATTTACCGCCGAACTGGGCGCCGATGCCGAAATTGCGGGTCATTTCATGAACTTTCGCTTCCAGTTCCGGCACCCGGATGGCATGGCCAAACCCGTTCCCTTCCGTCGGCAGGTTGTCCAGATCACGGGCACTGGCCAGTTTGACTGTCTTCAGGTTCTGTTCGGCGCTGAGACCGCCGATCACGACCGCCAGATGATAGGGCGGGCAGGCCGCTGTGCCCAGGGTCCGGATCTGTTCGTCCAGAAAGGCCAGAAGCTTGTCTTCCCGCAGGACGGCCGGAGTTTGCTGGTACAGGAAAGTTTTGTTGGCGGAGCCGCCGCCCTTGGCCATGAACAGGAATTTATATTCACTGCCGGGCACAGTATAGAGGTCGAGCTGGGCCGGGGCATTGTTTTTGGTGTTTTTTTCCTCGAACATTGTGATCGGGGCAAGCTGGGAATAACGCAGATTGGTGCCGGTATAGGTATCCACCACGCCCTGGGTCAGCGGTTCGCCGTCATCGCCGTCGGTCCAGACATACTGCCCTTTTTTGCCGATAACAATGGCGGTGCCGGTATCCTGGCAACTGGGCAGGGTCATGCCGGCTGCAACATTGGCGTTTTTCAGAAGTTCGGTGGCGACAAAGCGGTCGTTGTCGCTGGCTTCCGGGTCAGTCAGAATCGATGCAAGCTGCTTGAGATGGCCGGGTCGCAGAAGATGGGCGATATCCCGCATCGCTTCCCGGGCCAGAAGGCGCAGACCTTCCGGTGCAATTTTCAGGACTTCCTTGCCATCCACTTCCAGCACAGAGACATGGTCGGATGTGATTTTTCGATAAGGCGTATTGTCTTTGCCAAGAGGATACATGTCTGTGTAACCAAGATCAGTCATTAAATTACCCTTCCAAACGGACCAAACAGAATTGACCTTTAACTATAGATTTTCATACGGCTCGCCAAGCCATAGTTCGGAAAAAATCCGGCGACAGGCGTGGTTCTTGTGAATAGCAGGTAAATATTATGAGATGTCTGTATGATGGGGAAACGCAAAGTTGATAGATACCACATGACTCACCCAATCGGGTAAGGTGGAATAAAAAGTTAACAAATAGTTAATTTTGGCTTTTTACAACCTGGTTTTTATGTTAGATATTTAGCTGGTTCTTCTGTAGTGCTGCCCGAAATCAGGGCAGTTAAGAAATAGAATTCAGGCAGTCAGGCACAGGGGCACTACCAGCAACTATATTTTCTCAATAGCCTGGTAGAAAAAAACTAATTACTTTAATTTTAAAATGGTGCAGGATCTTTTGATCCTGCATTTTATTTTTTGCGGAAACTGTCCAGGGTGACCACATTGTCACCGTCGTCAGTATTTTTTTCAGTTCCGGCACTATCATCCGGTTTCTGGGAAAATCCGGTGATGGAGCCGGTTTCAGCGTCATACTCCACATGGCTTTCCGTTTCGTCATCCATTTCGTCAAGTTCATTGCTGTGGAAATGAAGCCCGAAATCGACGCTCGGGTCGAAAAAACCGATCAGAGCGGAGAGGGGGACATAGAGATGTTCTTTTTTCCGGTTGAAGCTGAGCGATATTTCAAAATGCTCGTCATCGGCCATAAGATCCCAGAACTGGTTCTGCAGGACGATGGTCATCTCGTCCGGATAACGTTCCCTGAGATAAGGAGGGATTTTAACATCGGGATTATCGGTTCTGAATGTAATGTAGAAATGATGCTCACCCGGCAGTCCTTCTTCTGCAGTACGCTGCAGAATATCCCTGACTACCGACAGCAATGCATTCTGAACCATTTCATCATATTGGATTATCGTGTCACTCATCCCGGTATCTATAAACCTTTTGTGCTTTGTGTTTTTCTTGTTGAAAACTCTCAGACAGGATTTCTGATCCTGTCCGTCGCCTGAATTATTTATCCCGAATCCCTGCTTCCTGTTTATAACTCCTAATAATAGGTGTTGCGAGTCTCAATTTGACAGGTCATGGGAGGAAAGGGGAAAAGGGGCAGAGAAGTGGAGGGCTTCTGTTGCTAGGTGCCCTCCGAACCCCGCGTAGCTAAGCTGTTAAGCGGCTACAGCAAATGCTTCATTATCGTTAGCATTTATCAAGTTTGATCCTTTACAGCGGTATCATGCTGGGTAAAAAAACTATCTTTATCGCGCTCGTCGATCCTATATTCGCCCCCATCATAAAAATATGTGCATTTCCGGTCTTTAAATCTGCGAAACACCCATTAATTCTTATGGTGGAGGCGCCGGGTACCGCCCCCGGGTCCGAAACGTTTATTCCATAGGCTCGTTTATTACCATAGCCGGTTGCCCGGCTCCCTATATATAGGGGTATTCGGTTAAGATTTGAATAGCCTTCTGAATATTTTTATGTATTGTCTAACTGAACAGCAAAAACGGTTCCAAAAAAGGTAATATGCGGCAATATCAGGATCTCATGCGTCATGTCCGGGACAATGGCGTTAAAAAGGAAGACAGGACAGGTACAGGTACAATCAGCGTGTTTGGATATCAGATGCGGTTTGATCTGGACGAAGGCTTTCCGGTCCTGACTACCAAAAAACTTCACCTTAAATCCATCATTCATGAATTGCTCTGGTTTCTGACCGGGGAAACCAATATCCGTTATTTGAAGGAAAACGGGGTCAGTATCTGGGATGAATGGGCCGACGATGCTGGCAATCTGGGTCCTGTATACGGTCACCAGTGGCGTTCCTGGCCTAGCCGGAACGGTGAAACTGTTGATCAGATCAGCAATCTGGTCCGGATGATCGAGACAAACCCGGACTCTCGCCGGCTGATCGTTTCAGCCTGGAATGTGGCGGATGTGGACCATATGGCCCTGCCGCCCTGTCATTGCCTGTTTCAGTTCTATGTGGCCGACGGCAAGCTGTCCTGCCAGCTGTACCAGCGCAGTGCGGATATTTTCCTGGGAGTGCCTTTTAATATTGCCTCCTATGCCCTGCTGACCAAGATGCTGGCCCAGGTCACGGGTCTGAAGGCAGGCGAATTTATCCATAGCTTCGGCGATGCCCACCTGTACCTCAACCATCTTGATCAGGTGGAACAACAGCTCAGCCGCGCCCCGATGCCCTTACCGGAGATGAAAATAAATCCTGATGTGAAGGACATATTCGATTTTAAATTCGAGGATTTTGAACTGGTAGGCTATGAAGCGCATCCCCATATCAAGGCCCCGGTGGCAGTCTGATGATCAAGCTCTCCCTGATTGTGGCAATGGCGGAAAACCGGGTGATCGGCCGGGATAATGCGCTGCCCTGGAAAATTTCCTCCGATCTGAAATATTTCAAGGAAAAGACGCTCGGAAAACCGGTGATCATGGGGCGTAAAACCTTTGACTCAATCGGACGTCCGCTGCCTGACCGGACCAATATCGTGATTACGCGTGATACGTCATTTGCACCGGACGGGGTTATTCCTGCCTTTGAGCTGGAAATGGCGCTTGATGTGGCCAAAAACCTTGCGCAGGCAAAGGGTGTGGACGAGGTGATGGTGATCGGTGGGGCCCAGATCTATGATCTTGTGCTGCCGCAGGCCGACAGGCTGTATATGACCCATGTTAAGGGCGAAGTGGAGGGGGATGCCTGGTTTCCTCAATTGAACCACAAGGAATGGGTCGAATATTCGCGGGTCGATCATCCGGCCGGAGAAAAAGATTCCCACGCTTTCAGTTTGCTGGTGCTGGATCGCCTCTAAAGTTTTTTCCTGAGCAAATCTTCTGAAGAACGTTAAGAAATCGTTAACGCTCATTAGGCTATTCTTATTGTTATACAAAAAGAATAGCTGCGAGGTATATGAGTAAAACTTGCAATTTTCCGGCTGAACGAGAGTTTGGGCGGGTTAAAGGCATTTGGGATCAACAAGTTATGGTGCTTTCGAAGGCGAAATATACTGATGACCTGGATCTGGTTTTTCATTTCAGATATGAAATAAATCCAGTGACCGGCAAGGATGATTTTGTCGTTGAAGACTATAAAGTTCTTAATCGAAACCTTTTTGAAGCTGACCGGGAGCAGATTATTGGGCGATTCAGCTCTGAATTTATCCCCAAAGCCATCCGGGAAGGGGTCCGCCAGAGTCTGATGCAGGTTATGAAAGGCGGGGCGGCGCTGACGGAAATAATAGAATGGTCCGAGGCCAGGGGACAGCCTTCCGACTTTATTTTTCATGACGACGAGGTTCACTGGATAAAACATCATGTTATTTCGCTTGGCGAAGAACGTCTTATGGTTCTGGTCAAGAATGAAACCCCGCAGATGCGCCGCGATCTTCTGTATGATAGTCGGGCCAGAACCCTGGAAAAGCTGGCCTCCGGGAAGTCCCTCAAGGAGGTGCTCGAGGTTCTGGCTCTGACAACAGAGGAAAACTTCCCGGGTATGATGTGTTCCATTTCACTTTATAACCCTGAAGAGGGAGTTCTGACCTATGGGGCTGCCCCCAATCTGCCGGATGTGCTGGTGGAAGGGTTGAGGAAAGGATTGAGCGTCGGACCCGGCATGGGAGCGTGCGGAGCGGCGGCGGCCACTGGCCAGGTTGTTATTGCCGAGAATATTGAAACCGATCCTGACTGGCAGTCTTTCAAAGATATTGCACTTCAGGCCGGGGTGGCGTCCTGCTGGTCTTTCCCTGTTTTTTCCAAGGATGCCGAAGTACTCGGTACATTTTCTCTGTACTGCCCCGTGACCAGTACCCCTTCGTTGGAGAGTCGCGAGATTATCACTGAATGCGCCCATATCGCCGGTATTGCCATCGGGCATAATATTGCCGAATATAAAACGCTGGTTGCCCTGGAAGAGGCGCGCCAGGCCAACAAGGCCAAAACCGAATTTCTGGCCAACATGAGTCATGAACTGCGCACACCCCTGAACGCCATTCTGGGGTTTTCGGAGGTAATGTCGGAAGAATTATTCGGCGGCCTTTCAGAGAAATACCGCGATTATGCGGAAAAAATACACAAGTCGGGCAGCCTGCTTCTGAGTTTGATCAGCGATCTTCTGGATGTATCCCGTATCGAGCAGGGTAAGTTCAAGATCGAGAAAGAAGAAATCGATGTCAATGAAATGATTTCCAGCACCTTGTCCGTTGTCGAAGAGTGGGCTTTGGAAGCCGGCGTTAAACTGCACCATGAGAGAAATAAAAAAGGTTGCAAGTTTATGGCCGACAAGCGGGCGATGCAACAGGTGTTGCTCAACCTTGTTTCCAATGCCATTAAATTTACCGGTGTTGGCGGCGATGTCCGCATTGCCTGTAGCGATTGTTCCGCCAATCGTATTTCCATTATTGTTTCGGATACCGGTATCGGTATCCCGGAAGAGCAGATTGTCAAGATCACCAAACCCTTCCAGCAGGTTGGCAATATCTATTCGAGAACCTATCAGGGGGTTGGTCTGGGGCTATATATCGTCAGTGAGATTGTAAAGCTGCATGAGGGGATTCTTGATATACAAAGCAAGCCCGGCGAGGGGACAACGGTACGGGTTACACTGCCACTGACCTGACGATTACCATCATGAATTGTCCTGCAATATCGTGCTTAAGTCCATGAAAATGCACGCAAACACTATTTAATGTTACTTTTTTGTTACCATAACGTGAACTTTATGCGGCCGTAACACTCTGTTAACACAATATCCCAATTATCACAGCGAGATAGTCACATATCTTCAGGTTTTAGATGGGCGTAGACATAAAACAGAGGCAAGCGAATGATCATGTCTATGGAAGACAAGGTGGAAATACTGGCGATCGATGTACCGGTCGTAACGCCAAATACTTCCTGTGAGGAGGTTTACCACCTGTTTCAGGAAGATCAGGATCTTCTGGCTGTTACGGTGCTGGAAGACGGTCAGCCTATTGGATTGGCACACAGGACAGATCTGACGCTGGCCCTGGCGGATCGTTTTGGATATTCCCTGTATGCCCGCAAGCCGATTTCCACACTGATTACAGAGGCGCCGCTGATCGTTGATGCAAGCAACAGCATTGATTTTCTCAGCAATATGCTGGCCTATGACGCCACTCACGCCCTGCAGAAGGGATTTATCATTTGTCGCGGCTCTGAATATGTCGGGGTTGGAACGGCTATCTCGTTGCTTCAGGCCAGTATTGAACGCACCCGCCGCCGGGCGGAAGAACTGCAGAAAGCGAAAACAATCGCCATTCAGGCCAACAAAAGCAAATCGGCTTTTCTCGCCAACATGAACCACGAATTGCGTACACCGCTGAATGCCATCATTGGCTTTACGGAAATGATCCAGAAAGAAGCCTACGGTCCGATCCCGCAAAAGGAATATCGGGAGTATGTTGATATCGTCAATTCAAGCGGCAATCATCTGCTGAATGTCATCAACGCCATTCTGGACATGTCCAAGATCGAAGCCGGCAAGATGGAAATGCGTGAACAGGAATGCGATATTTTTGATCTGGTGGGGCAGATATCCAGAATGATGACTTCTGCCGCCGGGAAAAAGAATATCACTCTTGACCTGGATTTGCCCGACGATTTGCCTGACCTCTGCTGCGACCCGACCATGATCCGCCAGGTTCTGCTGAATCTGATTTCAAATGCAATCAAGTTTTCGCCGGAAGACACCACCGTATCCCTGACAACACGCATGACTGATTGCGGCAACCTGTGTATTTCCGTTCGGGACCAGGGCGTTGGAATTTCGAAGGAAAACATTAAGGCCGTGCTGAAACCTTTTTTCCAGGTTGACGGTGATCTTAACCGTTCCCAGGAAGGGACCGGTCTTGGTCTCTCTATCGTCAAGGCTTATCTGGAGCTGCACCAGGCCAGGCTGGATATTGAAAGTGAACTTGGCCAGGGCACCAATATCACCGTAACATTTCCCTCTGGCCGTGTTGTCTGTACCGAAGAAGCCTGTTGCGGGCTGGAGGCGGCAGCTCTGGCGGAGTAGGGTTTCGCTGTTATTTTTTCAGCAGACCAAGTCGCGGGATATCGATCTTCGGACACCGGTCCATCACCACATCAAGGCCATTTGCAGCAGCCTTTTCCGCGGCAGTCTCGTTGATGACTCCAAGCTGCATCCACACCGCGCCGGCACCTGCCTTAATGGCCTCCTCGACTACACCTGCAGCATCTTCCGAGTTGCGGAAAATATCGACCATGTCGATGTCGACCGGAATATCGGCAAGGGTGGCATAGACATCGCGCCCGAAAAGCTGCTGACCGGCCAGGCCTGGATTGACCGGATAGACGTCATAACCCTGATCCAGCAGGAATTTAAGGACACCATTGCTGGCCCTGTCCGGCTTGTTGCTGGCGCCGACCAGGGCAATGGTTTTGACTTTGGTCAGCAGCGCCCGCAGCCCCTCGTCTGTGGTAATGAGGCTCATGAAAGCTGTTCCCTGATCTGACGGGCAATGTCAAGATAGGCTTTGGAGTGGGCGCTGTCCGGATCCTTGCTGACGATTGGCGTTCCGGCGTCTGAACTTTCCCTGATCTCCATATGCAGGGGAATTTCTCCAAGGAAGGTTATGCCTTTTTCCGCCGCGGTCGCCCGGGCGCCGCCATGGCCGAAGATGTCACTGCGTTCGCCGCAGCTCGGACACAGGAAATAGCTCATATTCTCGATCAGGCCGAGAACCTTTGTTCCCGTCTTCCTGAACATGTCCAGTCCCTTGCGGGCGTCAATCAGGGCAATGTCCTGGGGTGTGGAGACAATAACCGCCCCATCCAGTTGCACGTTTCGCACCAGGGTCAACTGGGCATCACCGGTGCCCGGTGGCAGATCAACGACCAGAACGTCCAGTTCACCTTCGAGATCCCACTGGACATCCTTCAGCATCTGCTGGATGGCGCCCATGACCATTGGACCGCGCCAGACTGTGGCGGTGTCTTTCTCCAGCAGGTAACCGATGGACATGCTGACCAGGCCATGACGGATGACCGGCGTTATTTTACCGTTGCCGAGGCTTTCCGGCCGCACGCCTTCCGCGCCAAGCAGCCGGGGAATGGAAGGGCCGTAAATATCGATATCAAAGACACCTGTTTTTAATCCAAGCGCCTGCAGGGCAAGCGCAAGATTGACGGATGTGGTTGATTTGCCGACGCCGCCCTTGCCGCTGGCCACGGCGATTACATGTTTGACACCCGGAACCTTCCGGGCCGGACCGCTGGCGGCGCCATGCGGCATAGCGGCTTTCGGTTTGGCCGTATTCTCTGTGGTACCGGCCGGTCGTTCCGCAGTCAGGACCGATGTCACCCGGTTTACACCATCCAGGGCCAGCAGGACCTCGTCGGCCTGGCGGCGGACGGTTTCCATTTCGTTGGCTTCTGCAGGCGCGATTTCCAGGGCAAAAGTGACGTGGTCTCCCTCAAGTTTCAGCCCCTGGACCATGCCCAGGGAAACAATATCCTGACCGCGTCCGGGATGGTTGATCTTGCTGAGGCTGTCCAGCAGGGTCTTGTCATCGATTTTGTTTTTATTTTTCTTGATATTGAACATATATTTCCTACCTAATAGAGGACCTGTCGAGCTGTCTCTATCCGTTGTATAAACGGTCAGCATAGCATATAAGGTAGTCTGAAGGATTTGTAAGAGGAAATTTGTATATTTCCCCTTAATTTGAATGTTACGAACAAGGAGGTTTGAATGCCCTGGCAAAATAATGGTGGTGGAGGAGATCGCGGACCCTGGGGGCAGGGACCCCGTAGAGGCGGCGGCGGTCAGGAACCGCCAAATATCGAGGATCTTATCCGCAAAGGCCAGGATAAATTCAAGAATACTTTCTCGGGCAATGTGGGTGGTGGAAAAGGCGTTTCTCTCCTGCTGCTGCTGGTTCTTCTGGGGTGGCTCGCCACCGGTTTTTATCGGGTCAATACCAACGAAGCCGGTGTTGTCCTGCGTTTCGGTGAATGGACGGAAACAACGGGTCCGGGCCTTCACTATCATCTGCCTATCCCGATTGAGAGCGTCGTCAAGCCGAAGGTGACCGAAATCAACCAGATCAATGTGGGTTTCATGGGGGCCGGCAATATGCAGGGCCATGGCCGCAAAATTGACTTGGGCAAAGAACGGCAGATGCTGACCGGCGACGAGAATATCGTCGATGTGGAATTCTCCGTTCTGTGGAAGATTTCGGATGCCGGGAAATATCTTTTCAATGTGGAAAATCCGCCTCAGACCATTCGCTCCGTAGCCCAGAGCGCCGTGCGTGACATCATCGCACGCACCCCGATCCAGCAAGCTCTGACTGCGGGACGAGGAAGTATCGAGCGGGAAGCCAGAATTAATATCCAGACTATTCTGGATGATTATGAAGCCGGTGTGGAAGTTACACAGATCAAATTGACCCGTGTTGATCCGCCTGCCCAGGTGATCGAAGCCTTCCGTGAAGTGCAGCGGGCCGAAGCCGACCGCGAGAAAACCGTCAACCAGGCGGAAGCCTTCCGGAACGATATTGTGCCACGGGCACGTGGTGAAGCATCGAAAATGATGCAGGACGCAGAAGCTTACAAGGCCCAGGTAATTGCCAAGGCTGAGGGTGAAGCGTCCCGTTTCCTGTCCGTTTATGAAGAGTACAAACAGGCCAAGGATGTCACCCGCAAACGCATGTATCTTGAGACGATGGAGCAGATTCTTGCCGATATCGACAAGGTTCTTGTGGAAAAAGATGGTGGTGTGGTGCCTTACCTGCCTCTCAATGAACTGAAGAAAAAACAGTAACGGCGGATCAGGAGAGAAAAAATGAATAAAATCGGATCAATTGGTACGCTGATCGTAATGGGGGTTGCTTTGCTTCTGCTAGGCGCCTCAGTCTTTACCACCAAGGAAACAGAGCAGGCACTCGTTCTGCAATTCGGTGAACCCAAGCGAACTGTTCAGGAGCCAGGACTTAATTTCAAACTACCCTTGCTTCAGAATGTGGTTTATATGGATAAGCGGGTGATCCTGCTGGACAGTCCGGAACAGGAAGTGATTACCGAGGACCAGAAGCGGGTGATCGTGGATGCCTTTACGGAATTCAAGATCACTGACCCCCTGAAGGTATTCCAGACCGTGCGAAATGTTCAGGGGGCGGAGGCGCGGATGTCGACCATTGTCAATTCCAACATGCGTGAGGTTCTGGGCCGGATGCAGTTTACGGCGATCCTGAGCGGCGAGCGTGACGAATTGCGGTCGGAAATCATGAAGTCTGTCGGTCCTGAAGCCGAGGAACTTGGTGTCGAAGTCGTGGATGTGCGTATCCGCCGGACCGATTTGCCGGTCCAGAACAGCCAGAATATTTTCCAGCGTATGGAAGCGGAACGTGACCGTGAGGCCCGTGAAGCCCGCGCCCTTGGTGAAGAGGAAGCTGCCCGGATCAAGGCTACGGCTGAAAAAGAGAAGACCATTCTGATCGCGGAGGCGGAAAGAGACAGTCAGGTGATGCGCGGTGAAGGGGATGCTGTGGCAACCCGGACGTTTGCCCAGGCGTTTAGCCGGGATGCCGAATTCTATGCCTTTTACCGGTCGCTGCAGTCATACAGAAAAGCAATCTCCGACGGAAATACCAGGATGATCATTTCCCCGGACAGCGAGTTTTTCCAGTATTTCGGCAATAAGGAAGGCAAATAACCATCGCCATATTTGAGACCCTGATTATGGCTCTTGCCTTTGTTCTGGTGGTTGAGGGTGTTCTCTATACCCTTTTCCCGGAACAGATGCGGAAAATGATGCAGATGGCGGTCACCTTGCCGGAAATGACATTAAGGTCAACCGGCCTGGTGGCCGTCGTTATTGGTATTATTATTATTTATGCGATGAAATAATGTAAAAATACGACCAAGCAGTTGGTTGTTGCCTATTTTGTGCCTACATTTGTGATAACGTAAAAAACAGTCTGAAAAAGGCTTGTGGGATAGGGAAGAAATAAAAACGCTGTATCCGGTAGTTTTAGGCCGGACATGGCGTTTGGATAATTTGGAAGATCTCAGGAATTGGTATGACGAAAGTGAAAAAATATCTCAATAGTATTCTCGTTGTCGCGATTTGCGTCGTGGCGATCCCAGCAACCGTTTTCGCCAAAGGCGCTCCGGACAGTTTTGCCGATCTTTCGGATAAACTTCTGCCGTCAGTGGTGAACATCTATACAAAACAGAATGTCAAGGTTGACCGCCGTGGCGGCCTTCCGCAGTTTCCTCCGGGATCACCGTTCGAGGAATTCTTCAAGAAATTTGAAGATCGCAATGGTGAAGGTGAAGGTGAAGATGAAGAGGATCGTCCCCGCACACGTCAACGCATGTCTCTCGGTTCAGGCTTTATTATCTCGGCCGACGGGATTGTGATTACCAACAATCATGTGATTGACCAGGCTGATGAAGTCTCCGTCCGCATGCATGACGGCTCTGAATATGACGCCGAAGTCATCGGCAAGGACAACAAGGTTGACGTCGCGGTTCTTCGGATCAAGGCTGACAAGCCGCTGCCTTTCGTCAAATTCGGCGATGACGGCAAATCCCGTGTTGGCGACTGGATCCTTGCCATTGGTAACCCCTATGGCCTTGGCGGATCCGTGACGGCCGGTATTATTTCTGCCCGTAACCGGGATATCAACAGCGGTCCCTATGATGATTACATCCAGACTGATGCCTCCATCAACCGGGGTAACAGCGGTGGCCCGATGTTTAATATGGACGGTGAAGTTATTGGTATCAATACGGCCATCTACAGCCCGTCCGGCGGTAATATCGGGATTGGTTTTGCCGTGCCCAGCAATCAGGCAAAACATGTCATAGACCAGCTTATAGAATATGGCCATACCCGTCGCGGCTGGCTTGGCGTCAGCATTCAGGCTGTGACCAAGGATATTGCTGAGAGCCTTGGTATGGACCGTGAATATGGTGCGCTGGTTTCCAGTGTCAACAAGGACAGTCCGGCTGACAAGGGCGGTGTAGAATCCGGTGATATCATCATTGAATTCGACGACCAGGAAGTCACCGAAATGCGGGAACTTCCGCGCATTGTTGCCAATACCAAAATTGGCAAATCAGTGGATGTGGTTGTCCTGCGTAAGGGCAAAAAGAAAAACCTGAAGATCACCATTGCCGAGCTCGAAGAGGATGAAGAAAAAGTGGTTCCCGCTACGGCTGACGAGGACGAAGCAGATGTGCCGTCGGAGAAGGTGATCGGCCTGACCCTCGAAGAGCTGACCGACAAAACCCGCGAAGCCCTTGACCTTGATGAGGAATTCAAGGGAGTTCTGATTGCCGGTGTCGAACGCTACAGTCCGGCCCAGGAGCGCGGCCTGCGTCGGGGCGATGTGATCGTCGAAGTCACCCAGGAAGAAGTGTCGACCGTGGAAGAAGTGATGGATCGTATCAAGGAGCTCAAGGACAAGGGCCGCAAGTCCGTGCTTCTGAAAGTCTATCGTCGCGGTGATTACAGCCACGTGCCGGTAACGCTTGAGGATGATAAATAATCAGGTTCAGTGATTGAATAAAAAAAGAAAGGCCGGGATTTCCCGGCCTTTCTTGCGTCTGTAGTTGTCTTGTCTCAGGCTGAGGCGAATTCGCTCTTCTGGAAACCCTGGATATAAAGCAGGGCAGTCAGGTCGCCGTGCCGGATCACCACGTCGGCCGCCTTTGCAGCGGCTGGTTTCGGATGATAGGCAACCCCCAGACCGGCTGCATCAATCATCGGAATGTCATTGGCGCCGTCGCCAACGGCGATGGTCTCGGCCATTTCAAGTCTGGCAATTTCCTGAAATTCATGCAGGGAGTCGAGTTTGGTATTGCTGTCGACGATGGGGGACTCCACTTCACCGGACAGCTTGTCGCCATCAATGCCGAGAATATTGCCGCGGTTGACCCGGAAACCTGTAAGCCTGGCAACCCGGTCAGTGAAAAAGGTGAACCCGCCGGAGACCAGGACTGTATTGGCGCCTGATCTGTTCATGGTCTGGACCATTTCGACGGCACCCGGTGTCAGTTTGACCCGCTCTTTGAAGACGATATCCAGGACGGAGGTATTCATTCCCTTCAGCAGGGCAACGCGTTCCCGGAGCGCCTGCTCGAAATCAAGTTCGCCCTGCATGGCCGCTTCGGTGATGGCCGAGACCTTTTCCTTCAGGCCGGCAAAATCGGCAAGCTCGTCAATACACTCGACCTGGATGATCGTGCTGTCCATATCGGCGACGAGAAGCTTTTTACGCCGGTGTTCAAGCGGCTGGAGCGCATAATCCAGAGGATCCTGTTGCAGAAGCGGCAACAGGGCGGCCCGCATGGTTTCGAGATCGCCGTCGAAGGAAATATCGGCGGCTTCTTGCTTGTTCAGCCAGGCATTATCAAGATGTTTCGCTCCACTATCGGACAGAGCCTCCCGGTATTTCTTCAGCAGGCTTTCGGTAAGGCAGGGATCGGCAGGATTGCTGATCAGCGTCAGGATATTCTTCATGGCACACATCTGGTAAATCAGTTACAAGTTTTCTATTGGCTTTGGCCTATCGGTACACCAAGTGCCCCCGGAAGGCTATGGAAATTTGACCATGAATGAAGAAAATAAGAAAAATATCATACTCCTTGCCGGCCCGACCGCCAGCGGCAAAAGCTCGCTGGCGCTAAAGTGGGCGCAGGAACTGGGCGGCGAGATTGTCAATGCTGACAGCATGCAGGTTTATGTCGAGCTCAGGGATCTGACCGCCCGGCCGTCGGAAGAAGAGGAGGCCACCTGTCCGCATCATCTTTACGGCGTTCTCAGGGGAGATGATCCCTGTTCGGCGGAACGCTGGCGACAGATGGCGCTGCCGGTGATCGAGGAAATATGGAGCCGGGGACATGTGCCAATCGTGGTGGGGGGAACCGGCCTTTATTTCAAAACCCTGCTTGAAGGACTGTCGCCGGTGCCCGATATCGATCCCGCCATCCGGGAGCAGGTGCGGACCGAAGTGGCAGAAGCGGGGCCGCAGGCTGCCTGGGAAAGACTGAAGGAGCTGGATCCGGCATGGGCTGCGAGAATATCCCCCACCGACGGGCAACGCATCGCCCGCGGCCTGGAGGTCGTACTGAGTACGGGGAAGCCGCTGAGCTTCTGGCAGACGCAGCCGGGTATTGGCGGGCTGGAAGGCCGACCGGACATCCGGATCAGGAAAGTGGTTCTGGAGCGGGACCGGCAGGATCTCTATGCCCGGTGCGACCTGCGCTTTCAACAGATGATAGAGCAGGGCAGGGCGCTGGAGGAAGTGAAGTCACTGCTGGAATGTGGCTATGATGCAGAACTGCCGGTGATGAAGTCACTGGGGGTTCCGCCCCTGATCGGTTATGTGCGGGAGCAGATTTCCCTGGAAGAAGCCATCATTCAGAGCCAAACCCAGACACGCCAGTTTGCCAAGAGGCAGATGACATGGTTCCGCAACCAGTGCGCAGACTGGGAATTAATAAAAATGAAATAATATTAGTTTTAATTCGGTATATATTGAACTATTATTACAAAAAATAAGCTTGACTAAGTAATAATATGTCTATATTTTCCTTTTTTCCCCGGAATTAAAGGCTGTTTTTGACAGCCTTTTTTGTGCAAGAATGTGATGCATAGTGGTTTATCTAGAATTTTTTGCCTGAAAGGGCTTTATAAACCAAATTTTATGTATTAAAGCCGGGGGTTGAAGATTGATAAGTTTGTAGTTGGACAGAATAGAAAGGTCGATTATGTCTTCGGATAAAATCAGCGGTGCGGAAATCATCCTCAAATCCCTGCAGGATTTGGGTGTCGATGTTATCTTCGGATATCCGGGCGGCGCTGTGCTACCAATCTATGATGAAATCTTCAAACAGGATGCCATCAAGCATGTTCTGGTTCGGCACGAGCAGGCCGCCGTTCATGCCGCCGAGGGCTACGCCCGTTCCACCGGTAAACCCGGTGTTGTACTGGTGACCTCCGGTCCTGGCGCCACCAATGCGGTGACCGGCCTGACCGATGCCATGCTCGACAGTATTCCCCTTGTGTGCCTGACCGGGCAGGTGCCTGTTCACCTGATCGGGTCTGATGCCTTTCAGGAAGCGGATACGGTCGGCATTACCCGTCATTGTACGAAACACAACTACCTGGTGAAGGATGTGGATGATCTGTCCCGGGTGATTCACGAGGCCTTTTATGTGGCCAGTTCCGGCCGGCCGGGACCGGTTGTTGTCGACATTCCAAAGGATGTCCAGATCAACAAGGGTAATAACCTGCACAGCGGTCGCGTCGAGCATCGCAGCTATAAACCCCAGCTGAAGGGTGACATGGACCAGATCAAGCGGGCGGTTGAATTGATCGCCGGCGCCAAGAAACCGGTTTTCTACACCGGCGGCGGACTGATCAACTCCGGTACGGGGTCCTGTCAGCTGCTCAGGGAGTTTGTCCGTATGACCGGGGCGCCGATCACCTCGACCCTGATGGGGCTTGGCGCCTATCCGGCCTCTGACAAACAATTCCTTGGCATGCTCGGCATGCACGGCACCTATGAAGCCAATATGGCCATGCATGACTGTGATGTCATGATCTGTATCGGGGCCCGTTTTGATGACCGCGTGACTGGACGTCTTGACGCCTTCTCGCCGAAATCAAAAAAGATCCATGTGGATATTGACCGGTCTTCGATCAACAAGAATGTACGTGTGGATGTGCCTATTATCGGTGACGCGGCCCATGTGCTGGAAAGCATGATCAAGGTCTGGAAATCCGGCGTCTATGAAATGGACAGTACTGCGCTGGACGACTGGTGGGGCAGTATCAGTGAATGGCGTGACCGGAAGTGCCTGCAGTACAAGATGTCCGACAAGGTGATTATGCCTCAGTACGCGCTGGAGCGGCTGTTTGCCCTGACAAAGGATAAAAAGCCCTATATCACCACGGAAGTCGGGCAGCATCAGATGTGGGCGGCCCAGTATTTCGGCTTTGACGAGCCGCACCAGTGGATGACCTCCGGCGGGCTCGGCACCATGGGTTATGGCTTTCCGGCGGCAATCGGGGTGCAGATGGCCCATCCGGATGCGCTGGTGATTGATATTGCCGGCGAGGCCTCAATCCAGATGAACATCCAGGAAATGGCGACCGCCATGCAGTATGATCTGCCGGTCAAGCTGTTTATTCTGAACAATGAATATATGGGCATGGTACGTCAGTGGCAGCAGTTGAATCACGGCAGCCGTTACAGCCATAGCTATTCTGAAAGCCTGCCGGATTTTGTCAAGCTGGCGGAGGCATACGGCGCCCACGGTATCCGTTGTGACAAACCTGCGGATCTGGATGCGGCGATCCAGGAAATGCTGGCAATCGACAAACCGGTCATCTTTGACTGCCGGGTGGCCAAGATGGCCAACTGTTTCCCGATGGTGCCAAGCGGGGCGGCGCATAACGAGATGATCCTGCCCGATGATGAGGAATTTGCCGAATTTGAAGGGGGCGCTGCACTGGTCTAGGGCGGAGGTAATCCGCAGGATAAGCGCAGTAGTAAAACAGGAACAAGTATTATGAATGCAAAATCAATTGAACCGGTCGCTCGCCATACCATTTCCATCATCGTTGACAACGAAGCCGGTGTGCTGGCTCGTGTCATCGGGCTTTTTTCCGGCCGCGGTTATAACATTGAGCATTTGACGGTGGCGCCGGTGGACCTGGAGGGTAACGAATCCCGGATTACAGTGGTCACCGCGGGAACACCAATGGTCATTGAACAGATCAAGGCCCAGCTCGAGCGCCTTGTACCGGTCCACAGGGTTGGTGACCTGACCCTGGACGGGCCCAGCGTGGAACGGGAGCTGGCGTTGGTCAAGGTTCATTGTGAAGGCGCCGACAGGGATGAGGCCCAGCGGGTTGGCGATGCCTTCCGGGCCCGGATTGTTGACAGCACCCGGGACAGCTTCATTTTTGAAATCACCGGTAAGTCCGATAAAATCAAGGCCTTTATCGAACTGATGGATGAATTCGGGCTGGTGGAAGTGGTCAGAACCGGCGTTGCGGCATTGACCCGCGGCCGGGAACCGCTATAAAAGGCCCCAAAAATATAATTTCTGAGAAAGATTGAATAGTTTAGAGACGAGAAAGGAAGTTACCATGCGCGTCTATTATGATCGCGATGCAGATGTTAACCTGATCAAAACCAAGAATGTTGCCATTATCGGTTACGGATCACAGGGCCACGCCCATGCTGCCAACCTGCGTGACAGCGGCGTTGAGAATATTGTCATCGGCCTGCGCGAAAGCTCAGGCTCCCGCAAAAAAGCGGAAGGCGCCGGTTTTAAATGCATGACACCGGCCGAAGCCGCCAAATGGGCAGATGTTGTGATGGTTCTGGTGCCTGACGAACTGCAGGCAGACCTCTATGCAGATGACCTGAAGGACAATATGAAAGAAGGTTCTGCCCTGTTGTTTGCACATGGCCTGAACATTCATTTCAAACTGATCGAACCGCGCCCGGATATGGACGTCTTCATGATCGCGCCGAAAGGCCCCGGTCATACCGTGCGTTCCGAATATCTGAAAGGCGGGGGTGTACCGACCCTGATCGCGGTTTACCAGGATGCCTCCGGCAACAGCCTCGACCTTGGCCTGTCTTATGCCTCTGCCAACGGCGGCGGTCGTGCCGGTGTGATTGAAACCACCTTCAAGGAAGAGTGTGAAACCGACCTGTTCGGTGAGCAGGCTGTCCTGTGTGGCGGTGCTTCCGCGCTGGTTCAGGCTGGTTTTGAAGTGCTGACCGAAGCCGGTTATGCGCCGGAAATGGCCTATTTCGAATGCCTGCACGAACTGAAGCTGATCGTCGATCTGATGTATGAGGGCGGTATCGCCAACATGCGTTATTCGATCTCTAACACGGCTGAATATGGCGACTATGTCACCGGTCCGCGCATCATTACCGAAGAAACCAAAAAGGAAATGAAGCGGGTTCTGGCAGATATCCAGGAAGGCCGTTTCGTGTATGACTTCATGCTCGATAACAAAGTGGGTCAGGTCAAACTGAAAGCCGCCCGCTCAAAAGGTGCTGCTCATCCGATCGAGGAAGTGGGCGATCGCCTGCGCGCCATGATGCCGTGGCTGAAAGAAAATCAGCTGGTGGACAAAGACAAGAACTAGGTTTCTGTTGATGTAAGTTATTGGAAGCCGCTTTTCTCCGGGAAAGCGGCTTTTTACATGGCGGGCAATTTCAGGCTGACGGTTGTGCCTTCGTTTTTCCGGGAGATAATGCTGACCGTGCCACCCAGAAGTTCGGTGAAGCTGTTGACCAGGGCCAGGCCGAGGCCGGTGCCTTCGACCTTGCGGCTGTAGCTGTTATCGATCTGAACGAAGGGTTCCATCACCAGTTGCAGCTCCCGTTCGGTCATACCGACACCGTTGTCTGTCACATCAATAGTGAGCCAGCCGCCCTCAAATCGTCCGGTGACGTTGACGGAGCCGCCCGGGTGATTATATTTGATGGCGTTGCTCATCAGGTTGATGATGATCTGTTTGAGAATTTTCTCGTCACTTGTGATTTCACGATCCGGACAGTCCAGCTCAACAGTGATCCGTGCGTTATCTGCCATGGCTGATGTAAAATTTTCACAGTCCTGAAGCAGATGAAGAATATCAACAGGGCCGGGATGGACTTCGAGCTTGCCGGATTCCACCTTGGCCAGGTCCAGAATGTCGTTAATCAGGTCAAGAAGGTGATTGCCGCTGGTATGGATATGTTCGGCATATTCATCCTTTTTCTGTTCGGTCATGGGAATATTTTTATTCCTGAGGAGCTCCGAGTAGCCAATGATGGCGTTCAGCGGGGTGCGCAATTCATGGCTCATATTGGCCAGAAAGGCCGACTTGGCCTGGCTTGCCTCCTCTGCCTGGGCCGCAAGTTCATGGGATTTTCGTGACAGTTCGCGCAGGTCTCTTTCCGCCTTTTTACGAAGCTCAACCTCTTTGGTGACACTGGTAACTGCGGACAGCCAGCCGCTGATACCCCAGATGATCAGCAGAAAGGCGACCACATACGCATAAATCAACTGCGGACCGAACCAAGCCGTGTGAAAGACCTGTTCGAAGAGTTCTTTTCCGGGCGGTGTTTCTTCCAGGTAGTCAATAAGGGTAATGAAAGTGACCAGGCAGAGGCCGGCAAAAAGGCGGTTGTAACCGGCACTGAGTTGCGACAGGCTATGGCGTTTCATATACATGAGGACCGGCACAGGTACCAGGGCTATGAGTAACAGTAAATGTGGATGCCAGAACTGTGACACGTCTTAAATTTCCCTGGTCGCAGCAGTGTTTTCTTACTAATCGAAAAATTTCAGGCGACTATGAAGAGGGGACCACCCGTTTGTCAATGGTTGATTCCGGTTTGTCCCGCTAAAGAAAGTCATTTACGCTGCCGGAAGGTGAATTTGAATGTTTTTCCGGTTTTTCTTAGGGGTTTATTAAGCATAACCTCTGAAAACAGTATCCGGGACACCAAAAGAAAAGTCCGCTCCGGGACTTTTTTTATTCACAATCTGTCCCATATAGGATAGAAAGTCTTTTAGTGAAGAACGATTGAAACCGGACATGATGTATCAAGAGCAGAAATCAGAAATTTTCGACAGCGGACCAGTTATGTCCGTTGCTTCTGCCTGCCTGTCCACCCGTTCACTTCCTGCCCTCCTTCTATCTCTTGGTCGACTAAGTCGCCCCTGAGCGCCTTTACCCTTATAAAGCTGTAGTTTCAGCAGGCGTTTAGGGGAGAAAAAACAAGCCCTGTACGTATGGTAATTACGGACAGTTCTGTTATATTTCACCAGAGATTCAGAAGGTTCAGAACAATGACTACCGATAAAAACCGAGTAATAATATTTGATACGACCCTGCGCGACGGCGAGCAGTCGCCGGGTGCCTCCATGACCCTGACAGAAAAAATCCGGGTGGCAGAGGCGCTGGAAGCATTGGGTGTGGACGTGATCGAGGCTGGTTTTGCCATTGCCTCCAACGGCGACTTTGAATCTGTCACTGAGGTCGCCAAACTGATGAAAAAGACCAGTGTCTGTTCACTGGCCCGGGCTTCCCACAAGGATATCGACCGGGCGTGGGAGGCATTGAAGCCGGCGGTGCGGCCCCGGATTCACACCTTTATTTCCACCAGTCCACTGCATATGAAGTTTAAATTGCAGATGGAGCCGTCCGAGGTGCTGGAAGCCATCGCCGACAGTGTGGCTTACGCGCGCAACCTGTGCGAGGATGTGGAATGGTCCTGTGAGGACGGTACCCGCACCGAAGAGGATTTCCTGTATAAATCCATCGAAACGGCGATCAAGGCCGGGGCGACGACCATTAATGTGCCGGATACGGTGGGCTATACCACACCGGATGAATACAGGGTGATGATTGAAAAGATCATTGCCAACGTGCCGGACAGCGACAAGGCGATCTTCTCGACCCATTGTCATAACGATCTGGGGCTGGCCGTGGCCAACAGTATTGCCGCCGTTCAGGGCGGTGCCCGGCAGATTGAATGTACCATCAATGGCATCGGCGAGCGGGCTGGGAATGCGGCGCTGGAAGAAATTGTCATGGCCTTCCGCACCCGCCAGGACATGTTGCCTTATACAACCGGCGTGGTGACTGAAAATATCACCAAGACGTCCCGTCTGGTCAGCAGCGTCACGGGGCTGGCCGTGCAGAACAATAAGGCGATTGTCGGGGCCAATGCCTTTGCCCATGAAAGTGGTATTCACCAGGACGGCATGCTGAAAAATGCCGAAACCTATGAAATCATGACCCCTGAGAGTGTGGGGCTGAAGGAATCCTCCCTGGTTATGGGCAAGCATTCCGGACGTCATGCCTTCCGTGAAAAGCTGAAGGACCTCGGTTATGAACTGGGCGACAATGAATTTATGAGCGCCTTCCAGGCTTTCAAGGACCTGGCTGACCGCAAGAAAACCGTCTATGATGAGGATATTATCTCTATCGTCGACGAGAATATGCAGGACAACGATCACATGAAAGTGGTCGGCTGGAAATTCGTCTGTGAGAAAGGCAAGGCCAACAGCGCCGAACTGGTGCTGAATATTGACGGTGAGGAAAAAACCGTCTTTTCCGAAGGAAACGGTCCGGTGGATGCGGCTTTTAAGGCTTTGCGTGAGGTCATCGGGGGTGATCCGCATTTGCAGCTGTATCAGGTTCATGCGGTTACGAGGGGTACTGACGCCCAGGCGGAAGTAACGGTGCGGCTGGAGGAAGACGGCAAGACCGTGAACGGCCATGCGGCCCATACGGATACCCTGGTGGCGTCTGCACGGGCTTATGCCAACGCCCTGAATAAACTCATCACCAAGCGCGAGAAAACGGCGCCTGCGGAAATGAGCGCCTGATCTTTTTTTGTTTCGAATATACGCATTTTATGGTGTTAATTGTCTTATGACCCCTCTGCCCCGGCAGAGGGGCTCTTTTTTGGACTTATATGCTCCAAAGCCTCACTTTAGCCATGAATTTATTGCAATGAAAACCATATCTTAATAGATAGACTTTATAAGCAGTTCCGTTATAGTTAACCGGTCTGACGGAGGTCAGTTAATAGACCCCCGGTTCAGATCATATCGCGCATGGGATAGGCTAAAGTAAATGTTCGAAAAACTTCTGGGGATGTTCTCCTCTGACATGGCAATTGATCTGGGTACCGCCAATACCCTTGTGTATGTAAAAGGACGGGGAATCGTCCTCAATGAACCTTCCGTTGTGGCCCTGAAGAATGTAGGCGGTATCAAGCATGTACTTGCTGTTGGCGAAGAAGCCAAAATGATGCTTGGCCGGACACCTGGTAATATCGAGGCTATCCGACCGCTTCGCGATGGTGTGATCGCAGACTTTGAAGTGGCTGAAGCCATGATCAAGGATTTTATCCGCAAGGTGCATAACCGCAGTATGATGGCAAATCCGCAGATCGTGATCTGTGTACCGTCCGGATCCACGCCGGTTGAGCGCAAGGCGATCCGTGACAGCGCCCTTGAAGCCGGCGCGCGCCGGGTTTTCCTGATTGAGGAGCCCATGGCTGCCGCTATCGGTGCCGGCCTGCCGGTGACCGAACCCACGGGGTCAATGATTGTCGATATTGGCGGCGGCACCAGCGAGGTGGCCGTTCTGTCACTGGGGGGAATAGTTTACGCCTCATCCGTCCGTGTGGGTGGTGACAAGATGGACGAGGCGATCATTGCCTACATCCGTCGTAACCACAACCTGCTGATCGGCGAAAGCAGTGCCGAACGCATCAAGAAGGAAATCGGTACCGCGGCCCCGCCTGAAGACGGCGTCGGTAAAACCATGGAAATCAAAGGCCGTGACCTGATGAACGGCGTGCCCAAGGAAATCGTTATTGACCAGCTTCAGATTTCAGAAGCTCTGGCCGAGCCGGTAGGCGCAATTGTTGAAGGTGTAAAGGTCGCCCTTGAACAAACCCCGCCGGAACTGGCGGCCGATATCGTCGACAAGGGCATCGTTCTGACCGGTGGTGGCGCGTTGCTGCGTGATCTGGACAAGGTCCTGCGCAAGGCGACGGGCCTTCCGGTCTTTGTCGCAGATGAGCCGCTGACCTGTGTAGCGCTTGGAACCGGACGCTCGCTTGAAGATGAAATCCTCAAACACGTACTGAGCGACTCCTACTGAGGAGTCCTGAAAACGATCAGGTGAGGCAAGGGACTGTAATATGAAGGGGTTTGGACAGAGATTCTCGGCCAGCTTCTTTATCCTGTTGTCCTTTGCCCTGCTTGTTTTTGGCCGCAACGATAATCAGGCGGTTGAAACCAGCCGGGCGGCTGTATTTGACGGCTTCGCCACTATTCTGGATGTCCTGTCCAAACCGCTGGAAACGGCGGATGATATTGTCACCTGGACACAGAAACTCGCCCTTGTCTATTCCGAAAACGAACGGTTGCGTGCGGAAAACAGCATTCTGCGCCAGGAGCAGGTTGTGGCGTCCCAGCTTGTCATTGACAATCAGCGCCTGTCCAGCCTCCTGAAGATCCGGCAAGGCAAAGTCAATACGGTTGCCGCCTCGCGGGTTGTGTCCGACAGCGGCAGTCCCTTTTTCAAAAGTGTGCTCATTAACAGCGGATATGATGACGGTATTCAAAAGGGTATGGCGGTTGTCAACGAAGAGGGAATTATTGGTCGTACCATCAATGTGGGTGCCGGGTCTGCAAGGGTTCTACTGATCACTGACCTGAACAGCAGGGTGCCGGTGAAAATAGCCTCAAACGGCATTAATGTCATTCTCGAGGGCGACAACAGTGGCACTCCTCTGCTTAATTTCCTGCCGTTGGGAGCCGAGGTCAAGGTGGGCGATATTGTCCTGACCAGCGGATTTGCCAAGGTGTTCCCGCCGGACCTTCCGGTTGGCCGGGTCATAGAGGTCAATGAAGGAAACGGCATTCGGGTCCGGCTTGCGACCAATCTGTACCGTCTCAATTATGTCAGTGTGCTGGCCTACGATATTGCCGCCAGTCCCGACGTTGTGAAAAGTGACCGGGAGGTCACAAAAGACGGCGCGCCGGAAGGAAAGCGATAATGGCATTACTTGAAAAGAAAAATGAAATAGGTTTTCGCGGATTGCTGCCGTTTCTGACCAGCCTGCTGCTGGCGGTGATTATGGTGCTGCCCTACAAGATCCCCTATTTTGGCAATCTGATGCCTTATCTGACGCTGATCGCCGTCTATTACTGGGCAGTGGTGCGTCCGGAGCTCCTGCCCGTCAGTGTAGTCTTTATGATCGGCCTTATTCAGGATATACTGGGCGGCGGGCCATTGGGTATGATGGCGCTGTTGCTGCTGCTGGTCCGGCAGTTTGTCCTGATTCAGGGACGCAATTTCCTTGAACGGGACTTTCTGTTTAACTGGTTGATTTTCGTTATTATTTCTCTGGTATTCGGGTTTAGCAGCTGGGCGGTGGCATCTATCTATTACAAAACCATATTGAATTACTGGCACGCCATTGGCCAGAGCCTGCTGACCATAGCTCTGTTCCCGGTAGTTACCTGGGGACTCGGAAACATCAGAAAACGACTGAAAGCAGAAAAAAGGTAGTGAATTGTCCCAGTCCGACGATCTGAAGTACAAAATCTATACCCGCCGGGCAAGCATGATTGCCGGCGGGATGATGGTGCTGTCTTCGGCGCTGATCGGGCGGATGTATTACCTGCAGGTGGTGGGGCGCAGCCAGTATGAGCTTCTGGCGGACGAAAACCGGATCAGTCTGCGCCTGTTGTCGCCGGAGCGGGGAAAAATCCTGGATCGTTACGGCAATATTCTGGCAGGAAACCGGGTCGATTACCGGGTCAACCTGATTCCTGAACAGTCCGAGAGTGTGGAGGATACCCTGAATTCCCTGTCAGATCTGGTGCCTCTGTCAGAACGGGAGCAGAAACGTATCCTCAAGGCCATCAAGCGGCAGAGGTCTTTCCTGCCGGTGGCTGTAGCACAGAATCTGGACTGGGAGACTTTTGCCCATGTCAATGTGAATATCCCGGACCTGCCGGGCATCCAGCCGGATGTGGGAACAACCCGCTATTACCCACAGAAGGGATATCTTGCCCATCTGGTGGGATATGTGGGATCAGTCAGTGAACAGGACCTGGGGAGGTCTGACGACCCGCTCCTGGAACTGCCAGCGTTCAAGATCGGCAAGAACGGCATGGAGCGGGAACTGGAACAACGTCTGCGCGGCGAGGCCGGCAACACTCGGGTTGAAGTTAACGCCCTGGGCCGTGTGATCCGGGAACTCTCCCGCCAGGACAGCAAAGCCGGTGAAGACGTACGTCTGACCATTGATCTGGATCTGCAGAAATATGCTGCGGAAAGGGTTCGCGACCAGAGTGCGGCGATTGTGGTCATGGACGTTCACAATGGGGACGTTCTTGCCATTGCCTCGACACCGGCCTTTGACCCCAATGATTTTAATCTGGGCATCAGTCAGAAGAAGTGGGACGAATTGCGCAATGATATCCGCAAGCCCATGACCAACAAGACGGTTTCGGGGCAATATCCACCTGGTTCCACCTTCAAGATGATTGTCGCGCTTGCCGCCCTGGAAGCGGGTGTGATTGATGAGACAGAGGAAGTCTTCTGCAACGGTAAATATCATCTCGGCAACCATACTTTCCATTGCTGGAAGAAATACGGCCACGGCAAGGTAGATCTGAAACATGCCATAGCCGGCTCCTGTGATGTCTATTTTTATGAAGTGGCGGGCCGGGTCGGGATTGACAAGATCCAGGAAGTCGCCCAGAGGTTTGGCCTTGGCAAAAGCTTTAATATAGGCATTCCCGGTGAAGTTGACGGCCTGATTCCCGGAAAGGGCTGGAAGCTGGCGACACAGGGCGTGAGCTGGCAGGGCGGGGACACGGCTAATGCAGGTATCGGCCAGGGTTATGTTCTGGCCACGCCGTTGCAACTGGCTGTCATGACATCCCGTCTGGTTAATGGCGGCTACGCTGTTGAACCCCGGATCATCCTGCCGTCCGGCGAGGATACGCCGGTGCCGCTGGAAAAAATTGCGGTCTCCGAGGAACATCTTAAGCTTGTGCAGGACGGTATGTCCGCGGTGGTCAATGATGTCAAAGGCACGGCCCACTATTATATCCCCCACACCAAGAGTTATTCCATGGGCGGAAAAACCGGCACCAGCCAGGTGCGTCGGATCAGCAAGGCGGAACGGGACACCGGGATCCGGAAATATGGTGAAAAACCCTGGATCGAGCGGGAACACGCCTTGTTTGTCGGCTATGGTCCGGTAGAAGCGCCCCGCTATGCGGTGTCTGTTCTTGTGGAACACGGCGGTGGCGGAGCTTCCTCTGCTGCACCCATCGCCGCAGATGTGATGCGATATATCCAGGAAAAGGACCGGAAAAAACCTGACCTGAATAAAGGGGAGAGACAGGCCTGATGCACGCACTCGCCCGAAACCAGCGTCGCGACAGAAAAAACATTTTTCAGAAGATTTCTGAAATTAACTGGTTGATTGTGCTGGTGGTTGTGACCATTGCCTGCACCGGATTTGCACTTCTTTATTCGGTGGCCGGCGGCAATATAGAGCCGTGGGCGAAGAGCCAGATGATCCGTTTTCTTATTGGTATGGTCTGCATGCTGGTGATTGCCCTGATTGATCTCAGGGTGTGGATGTTTCTCGCCTATCCGCTTTATTTCCTGTCCCTTTTGCTCCTGCTGGCGGTGGATATCATGGGCCACACGGGCATGGGGGCCCAGCGCTGGCTCAATATCGGATTTATGAATTTGCAGCCTTCCGAGTTTATGAAAATTGCGCTGGTCATGGCCCTGGCCAGATATTTCCATTGTCTCCCTAACGAGGACCAGACCTCTTATAAAAGTCTGTTGATGCCGGTGGTGCTGATCATTATGCCGGCCATATTTGTTCTCAGGCAGCCGGATCTCGGCACCACCCTGCTGATCGCGTTTGGCGGTATTGCCATATTGTTTGCGGCCGGGGTCAGGATGTGGATATTTGTGGCGGGGCTGATTGCAACCATTCCTGCCGCCATTGGCGCCTGGAACTTCCTCAAGCCCTATCAGAAGGACAGGGTATTGACCTTCCTGGATCCGGAACGGGATCCGCTTGGCGCGGGTTACCATATTATCCAGTCCAAAATCGCCTTTGGATCAGGCGGCTTGTATGGCAAGGGATTTGTCCAGGGCACCCAGAGCCAGTTAAATTTTCTGCCGGAAAAACAGACTGATTTTATCTTTACCGTCCTGTCCGAGGAGTTTGGCTTGATGGGGGGACTCGGGTTGTTGTTCCTCTATCTGACGTTGCTGGCCTATGCCATTCTTGTCAGTATGAGTGTCAGGAGCCAGTTCGGCCGATTGCTGGCTCTTGGTATGTCGGTGACCTTCTTCCTTTATGTCTTTATCAATATTGCCATGGTCATGGGGCTTTTGCCGGTGGTGGGGGTGCCGTTGCCACTCGTTTCCTATGGCGGTTCAGCCATGCTAACCCTCTTGATCGGTATAGGTTTTGTCCTTTGTGTTGCCATCCACAGGGATACCATGATTTCTCGCGGAGGTGCATTCGCCTGACATTTTCAACCCCGGATAGTTCTCTAGTCTCAATGCATTAGTATGCTTTTAGCATTGCTTGTTAACCATTTATTAACTATTATGTGACCGCTTTCGGCGGGTAAGTTACGGGCAGAATAACAGACTCCGGAAGTTAACTGTTTTTACCGGGGAATTACCATGACTGCTAATCAATTGGAAATAAGAGAAAACGGCTTTGGAGGCTCCTCCAAATTCCGTATCAAGCGGGCACATATATTTAAGGAATTCGGCAAAGCATTCTTTTTGGGGGCAGCCCTTTGCCTTTTGATGATTTTGCTATCCTTATAGATCAGGCCTGTCATCTGAAATCCGCATAACCTCCTGATGTCTGAAACAGGTGGTTATGTGGTCGTTGACCATACCGACCGCCTGCATGAAGGCATAACAAATTGTCGGTCCGCAGAAACCAAATCCCATTTTCTTCAGTGCTTTGCTCATCTTCTCGGATTCGGGGGTGAGAGCCGGAATCTGGGCATTTTCTGTCCAGGCGTTTTGCAGCGGCCTGCCATCTGTGAAACCCCACAACAGGTCGCTGAAGGCGCCTTTTCTGTTTGCCTCGATATCCAGATAGAGACGGGCGTTCCTGATGGTCGACAGGACTTTCTGCCGGTTACGGATAATGCCGGGATCATTCATCAGCCGGTTAATGTCTTCATCACCATAGGCCGCGATTTTTTCGGGATCGAAACCGTCAAAAGCCTGCAGGAAACTTTCCCTTCTGCGCAGGATCGTAATCCAGCTCAGGCCGGCCTGGAAACCATCCAGGATCAGCTTCTCAAAAAGGGCGCGGGAATCATAAACAGGAACACCCCATTCCTCGTCATGGTAGGCGCAATAAAGCGGGTCTTCCCCCGGCCAGTGGCATCTATGCAGATCAGACATGTTCTTCCACCTTCATCCAGTCCGGCTTCCAGGGGATTACTTTTGAGGTGCCGCAGGAATAGGAGCGTCCAAATTCAATATTTTCAAGTTTCACGTAGGCGATGGCCATGCCGTCACGTCCTGATCTCAACTGGCCGATTTCCCTGTCATTGTCATCGGTAATGGGGCTGTCAGGTGCCGGCAGTGATCCCTCGATTTTTACCGGAACGAACCGGCGGCGGATCTTGCCGCGGTGTTTGGTCCGGGCGGTGATTTCCTGTCCCACGTAACAGCCCTTGTTAAAGTCGACACCGTTCAGTTCTTCCATGTTACCTTCCAGGGCCAGGGATTTATCGACGATAAAGTCGTCCACCCCTTCCGCAATCCCGAGGCCAAGGCGTTGGTGGTCATATTCCTCCTTGCCGGGCGAGACACATCCTTCCGGCAGTTCGCCGGTAATGGCCCGGTACCCCAGTTCGGGCAGGCGCGGGTCCTGATGACAGCTGAGAGCGTCTTCAAGCGGACGACTTGAGGAAATAACCATGAGACGGTCCGCATCGTCTGTAATTTCCACGTCCGAGCGCAGCCGGTACATCATCAGTTTCCGGTAAAGTTCCGTGGCACGATTTTTCTCGCAGTCAAGATAAAGAGTGTCGCCTGCAGTATAGAGAAAGAAATCAAACAGATATTTTCCCTGCGGTGTCAGCAAGGCCGCATAGAGGGCGCCGCCGTTGCGGATTCTGGCGATATCGTTGGTGATCAGTCCCTGCAGGAAGTTCAGCCTGTCCGGCCCGGTGAGGCTGAAAATCTGCCTGTTTTCAAGATGGTAAATTTGGTCGCTCATTTCCGGAGTATTGCCCTGTTATAATCATGTCCAGAATATCGCAGATGTTCCGGCTTGCCTGACCGTCACCAAAAGGATTTGGCGATCTGCTCATCCTTTTATAATGGTCCTGGTCGTGGATTAACAAGGCAAGTTCGGAAAATATTTTTTCCGGGTCGTGCCCGGCCAGCCTCAGGCAGCCGTTTCTGACCCCTTCCTGGCGTTCGGTTTTTTCCCTGAACACAATAACCGGCACATTCAGGGCCGGGGCCTCTTCCTGTATTCCGCCGGAATCCGACAGAATGGCATATGCATTTTTCATCAGGGGGACAAAGTCCCGATAGTCGAGTGGCGTCAGCAGGAAAATATTATCCGCGCCGGTCAGATAGTGATGAAGCAGTCGCCGGACGGCCGGACTGGGATGAACGGTAACGCGAAAATCAAAACCGGGGTTCTCCCCGGCGAACCGTCTCAGGGCCTCCACGATGGTCACAAGGGTTTCACCCTGGACTTCGCGCCGGTGCAGGGTGATCAGAAAATAGGGACGAGTGAGGGATTTTGTTTCGAGCGGTATCCGTGATTTTTTCGGCACCTGCAGTACCGCGTCAATCGAGGTGCTGCCGCAGACATAGATGTGATCTTCGGGAATATCTTCCTCTATCAGGCTGGCCCGATTGTTTTTTGTCGGGCAGAAATGCCAGCGGCCGACCCGGCTGATCAACTGCCGGTAAAGTTCTTCGGGAAAGGGCGAAAGGATGTCCCGGGTGCGCAGGCCGGCTTCTATGTGGGCAACCGGTATTTTCTGTTGCCGTGCCGTCATGGCGGCCGTCAGCGCACTTGCCGTATCTCCCTGAACCAGCATCAGGCGCGGTTTCAGAACCTGCAAAAGCGCCGTCAGTTGTTGAAACACACCCTTGATCAGGCCGAGCTGGCTGTGATCAAACTGGTCCCTTTTGAAGATATGATCGGGACAGATATTCAGTGACCGGGGCAAATCCCGGACCAGGCTTTCATGTTGCCCGGTCAGGCACAGGGAAGGTGCGAGATGAGGTCTTTTGTTAAGTTCGTGATAGAGGGGGGCGAGCTTGATCAGCTCCGGCCTGGTTCCCGCGCATATCAGTATATGATGTTGTTCCTGCATCGTCCGCTCAGATAAAAGTTGATTAAATTCCGGCGGGGTTTTTTAGAAAATCTTTTCGTTTTCCCCCAATAATATTATTCACTTAGATACTGAAACTCGACAGGATTTGTGCCACACTTGGCGCAAGATGACCCAGTATAACCGAGCTGAAAGGATTTTTCCAGTGACCCTAGACCTCCTGATCCGTAATGCTGTCTGTGTGTCTCACAACGGAATAGAGCCGGCGGATATCGCCGTCAGGGATGGTATCATCGTGGCAATCGGGCATCTGGGGAATGTGGAAGCGGAAGAGGTGCTCAATGCAAATGGTCTGCATCTGTTCCCGGGGGTGATTGACAGCCAGGTACATTTCCGGGAACCGGGCGCCGAGCAGAAAGAAGATCTCGAAAGCGGCAGCCGCGCAGCGGTTATTGGCGGTGTGACCTCGGTTTTTGAAATGCCTAATACCAAGCCAACCACATCCACGGTTAAGGCGCTGAAGGACAAGATCAGCCGGGCGACGGACCGCATGTGGTGTGACTTTGCTTTTTACGTTGGCGCCACCTCCGGCAATGCCGCGCGGATTGCCAGTCTGGAAAAACAGCCGGGGTGTGCCGGGATCAAGATATTTATGGGCTCCTCCACCGGGGATCTTCTGGTGGCGGACGATGAGTCCCTGGAAAAAGTGCTGTCCAACGGCTTCCGACGTATCGCTATCCATGCAGAAGACGAGGACAGGCTTCTCGAACGTAAGGATATGGCCGAGCATGGCGGTGTTTCCCAGCATCCTGTGTGGCGGGATGAAGAAACGGCAATTCGGGCGACGGAACGTATCCTCCGCCTTGCCCGCAAGACCGGCCGGCGCATCCACCTGCTGCATGTCACCACAGAGGATGAAATGGCCATCCTGGCCGCCAACAAGGATATTGCCACGGTGGAGGTTACGCCCCAGCACCTGACGTTATCTTCGCCGGATTGTTATGAAGATCTCGGCACCTATGCCCAGATGAATCCGCCGATCAGGGATGAACGTCATCGTCAGGCCCTGTGGAAGGCCCTGAGTGTGGGGATTGTAGATGTGATCGGTTCCGACCATGCGCCCCATGAAAAGGAAATGAAGGCGCTGAACTATCCCCTGAGTCCCTCGGGTATGCCGGGCGTGCAGACCCTGGTGCCGCTCATGATTGATCATGTGAACAAGGGCAACCTGTCACTGGAACGATTTATGGACCTGACCAGCGCCGGTCCGGCCCGGGTCTTTAACATCGCCGGCAAGGGACGACTGGCCGTGGGCTATGACGCCGACTTTACCGTGGTTGATCTCAAGAAGAAATGGGTCATTACCGAGGACTGGCTGCAGAGCAAGTGCGGCTGGAGCCCCTTTACCGACCGCCAGATGATCGGCAAGCCGGTGGGGACATTCGTGCGCGGCAACAAGGTCATGTGGGAAGGGGCCCTGGCTGTGGAGGCCAAGGGTCAGCCGATCCGTTTCCAGGAAACACTGGGAAAATAAATCAGCTCTTACGGAAAATAACCGACAGATTGTTGGCAGGCATTTCAACGGTCCGGACCAGAGTAAGGCCGTTTTTCCCGGCTTCCGCAATCACATCTTCCAGATTGCGCACTCCCCATTCCGGATTTCTTTCCTTCAGGCTGCGGTTAAAGGCTTCGTTGCCGGGCGCGGTGTGTTCACCCTTCTGCTTATAGGGGCCGTAAAGATAGAGAATGCCGTTCCTCGGCAGGATGCGGCCAGCCCCTTTCATCAGACCTTCACAGGCCTTCCACGGGGCGATATGGATCATGTTGATGCAGACAATAGAGGTGATGGGTTCTATCGGCGGCGTTGTTTCGACCGGCCAGGGCTCATCACACACATTCAGATCCAGCGGCGGCAGGATATTATTGAGCTGCACGTCCCACCACCAGCCCTGGATGCTGTTGCGGCAGGCCGGGTCCGGATCGGTCGGCTGCCAAATAAGCGGAGCCAGGGCGCCGGTGAAATAGATGGCATGCTCGCCGCTGCCGCTGGCGATTTCCAGAACTGTTCCCCTGCGCGGCAACTCGGCTTTGAGGACCTCGAGGATCGGATCCCTATTACGCGCCGTTGCCGGGGCAGATATTTTTTCCCTGACCTTACTCATCAGATTGTCCCTTACTCATAAGCAGGGGTATAACAGCCAGAGATTGCCAAAAAATTAACCCTCCACCGTATGGGGTGCTTTGGCTCCTTCTTTTCCTTCCGGAGCAGTGAAAACCTCGGCGCCGTCCGGCAGGCTTTCCAGATAGACCGACTGGCTGGGGAAGGCGAAACCGGTGCCGTTCGTTTCGACAATCGTTTTGATTTCATAGGCCAGGCGTTCCTTGATGGTAAGCCATTCGCCCCAATTTGTTGTGTTAGTGAAGCAATAGAGCATGAGGTCGATGGAGCTGTCGTTGAAGCTGTCTACATTGACAAAGGTGGAAACTTCCTGTGGGTCGGCAAAGTCATTATTTTGTGCCACATAATCAAAAATCTGCTGACGAACATTCTTGAGCTGTTCGACAGTGGTACCGTAAAGAAGGCCGATTTTCCAGTAGATGCGGCGATGGGTCATGCGGGAGAAGTTGATCACTGCATTGTCGGAAAGTTTGGAATTGGGCACATAGACCGGGGCCTTGTCGAATTGACGGATCATTGTCGTTCTGAAGCCGATATGTTCCACTGTCCCTTCCACGATCCCTTCAATCTTGACCCAGTCTCCTGGATGGAAGCGTTTTTCACCAATGATGAACAGTCCGGCAATCAGGTTCTTGAACAGGTCCTGTGCCCCCAGGGCAACGGCGACCCCGAACAGGCCGAGACCGGCGATCAGCGGCGCGACCTCAATCCCCCAGGTTTCCAGAATGGCAGCAACGCCCAGAAAAATGATCAGCCCCTTGAGGGCCTTGACCATCCATTCGATCATGCTGATGGAAAATATGTCCCGCAATCTGCGGATGGTGAAGCTGAGCGGGGTCACCAGCATATACAGGGCCCAGAAAATATTAAAGGTGATCAGCGACTGGTTCAGCAGCAGGGCGCCTTCTTTCAGAAGGCCTTCCAGATTCATAAGTTCGGTGGCGGCAAATACGCCGATCACGATGGGAATGAAGCGCAGCGGGCCGTCCAGCGCTTCAATGATTTCATCATCCACGTCGCTTTCAGTTCTTTTGCTCAGCGCTTCCAGCCGGTGAATAACGAACCTGCTGAAAAAGCCCCGAAGAACAAAAGCAAAAAACAAGACCAGAAGACCGACAATGATCTGGCCTACATCGATGCCGTACACGCCTTTTTGCCAGACTTCGGCAACCAGGTTGATGAAATCGCTGAAAGATTCTTTTTCCATAATGCCTACTTTGCTCCGCCGGATGTTATTTTGATCCCCCACGCGAGGGAGAATACTGCGCCAAGATAAAGAACGGTCCATCTCATAAACAGGACCGGTTGCGACAGCAGTATTTTTCTATCAGGCCCCAACAGAAAATCAACACCCGAGAAAGTTTGTCCGTATTTGTGGATTTCACTTTCCAGTCCCAGGTTGAGGCAAAACCAGGACAGGCCGACGGCGGCAATGGTGATCAAGACTTTCAGGGCCAGATGCCCGAGCCGCCCCAGCAGAATGATGTTCAGGCAAAGGATCAGCAGCAGCAGATAGAGGAAAAGGCTCCACAAGCCGTCTTCGCGGATCAGTTCGTTGAGGTTGTCTGTTGTGGACCAGTCAAAGGAAATATATTTGGCCAGCAGCAGGAAGGGCAGGCAGTAAAGACCAAACTCCAGCGTGGTCAGCAGAAACAATTTGCTTTTGTTGCGCCAGTCATGGATGGCGAATTTTTCCGATACATCAAATCCCATATGGAAAATAGCCAGCCAGGCGGTCAGCGGGAAAAACAGGGCTACAAAACGGACGGTCTGCTCGATCTGGCTGATAAAACCTGGTGCCTTGAGGGTGGAAAACAGCCAGACACCGAAATCCCCCCAGGCATTGCGCAGCATCACGTCCCGGTTCAGGGTCTGGGCACCCATGATGTCCTGAAGACTGTCTTCGGTGACGCTGATCTTCAGAAGCAGCAGGTTGATCAGCAGGGCCGCCGCGACCAGGGCTGGAAAAACAAGATACTGTTTCTTTCCGATGTCGAGGCTGAACCGGCTGATCAGCGGAACTGACATGCCGAACCAGAGAACACAGAGGGCGAACGGGAAGATGGTAATCAGGTAACCGTCGAGCAGGAACAGCTCTTTCACATTATAGGGAATGCCGGGTATTTCCAGCACCAGGGCAATAACCCCGGTCAGGAAAAGGGTGGTCAGGAATATTTTCAGCAGAACCGGGCGAAGTCCCTGCGGTTCCTTTCTGGTCTCTGGCATGCCGGGTTTCCGGCTTGTTTCCGCCGTTTGGTCCGGGGCGGGCGCTGGCGGCGCGCTCTTGTGCAAAATCTGATAATACCAGAGCATAAGCAGGGCAATCAGCGGATTGGTGAGCTCTGCGTAGTGATGTGGATTGAAGACCTGAATAAATTCGCTGCCGCCGGCAAACAATACCAGCAGGACGGCGCATTTCCGGTAGCTGAAAAGCAGCTCGCGAAAGAGAACGACCAGGGCGCCGTAGAAATATAACCGTGCGGCAAGGGCAGACACGTTGGACAGAAGGTCACCGCTCAGAAACCCGACGAAGGGAACCAGCATGAAGCCCCGGCCAGCCGACAGGCCATAATCAAGCGGGGTTAGGTCCTTATACAGCAGGCTGCCGACAATCAGCCAGGCAAGAAGGGAGGCGGGCCGGGCCATATTTCTCAGACCCGCATACCAGATAATGGCGGCCAGCGGTCCGGCCATAATTTCATCCAGGGACAGATGATTGCGGGTGATGAAAACACGCGCCACCAAAGACAGGAAAAAGATTACGGGCAGACTGTGCTGCTTCCAGAACGGCCTGTCGATGACCTGACGTGTGAAATAGGCAAACAGCAGCCAGGCGGTAAAATAGAGCAGGAAACTGTCCACCTGAACCGAACCGGCAAAAAAGATCGGCTTGAGGCTGTTTTTTATTTCCTGCAGATCGATAGTCGGTACGAACGGCGCGAAGAGAAAAACCGCATAGAGCAACAAGAGGCTGGCGGGCATGATTTTATTCGCGCCAAGATGTACTTCCGGAATGTGTTTCCTGCCCAGCCGGAAAACCCACAACCCCAGGAAAATCCCCAGCATATTCCACAGGATGTCCGTCATTTCCGGCACCCGGTGGGGGATCATGATCTGCAGGACCTGCAATCCTGCGGCAAGTGCAACTCCGCCGGTAATCAGCCACATTCTGAACTGTCTTTTGCGGGACTGTGTTGTGCACATGGCTTCGCCGAAAAAGCCGAACGGTAAAAACAGGGCGATGTTGCCAAGAATGTCGCCGAGGCTGCCAAATCTGTTCCAGGTTAATATCAGGGCCCTGATATTTTCGCCTGTCCAGCGTTCAGGTTCGAAACCAAAGGGGAAGACGGAGCCGTATATGATCGCCACGACGAAAAACAGGAATATATTGCGCACGGTCCTTGGAATCCCCTTTTTTATGGTTGCCGGATATTATTTCAGCCAGTTCCGGATTTTATACAGCAGATTGTCAAAAAAGTCCGACATGCTGATGTCCTGTTCCGTATCGCCGGATATTTTTTCCAGCTGATTATTCTGCAGATCCGGCGAAATAAGGCTGTGGTTACGCAGGAACAGCCGGTTGTCGCCATCGGCGCGGGCCAGGTTGTTGCGGATAATCAGGCTGTTGCCTTCCTGTTTTTTATTTTCCGCGCCGAAGCTGATCAGGGCATTATTCTCGCTGGCGGTATTTTTATAAAGGGTGCAGTCTTCGATGAGGGCTTCGCCGCCGTTGGGCAGGTCGATCAGGTAGCTTGAAGCGTAATCATCGCTATCCGAGATCACGGAGTGCCGGATGATGGTTTTTTTCGCCCGGCTTTTCACATTGTGTCCGGTCAGCGCACCGTAAATGACGCTGTTCTCCATGATAAAGCTGGCAATGGTTCCGACATAGATATTGTGGGACAGTTTACCGGTCCGATAATAATCCTGGGTATTGTTGAAGACCTCCGAATCCCGCAACACCAGTTCGGCATCCGTCTTGTTGTTGGTCAGGATTCCCATTTCATTGTCATGGACCTTCAGTTTTTCAAGTGTCAGAAGACCGCCCTGATGGCGGATGGCGGAACCGTTGCGATCCGGCACCCGGGCACCGGAAAGCTCAAGATTTCTTATTGTAATGTTATCCCCGCGGATGACCCATATGGCTTTGCCGTTTTTGATTTTTTCCGGGGCGGTGATATGCGGTGCATCGCCAAGGCCGATAATTTTCAGATTATTCTGCGAAACAAGGGCTTCCTCGTTTTCATAGAGGCCGCTGTCGATAAAGATCACATCGCCGTTTTCAGCCGCGCGGAGGGCTGCCGCAGGGGTTTTGTAGTCCCGGTCCGGCCCCACATGAAGGATTGCGGCCCCGGCGACGGACCAGCCTGCCAGCAGTATCCAGCAGGCGGATAGTGCCAGCCCACCATATTTCAGGACATTTGGATGCATGGAATTTTCCCCTGCCGGTTTTCAACCATTTGCCATAGGCCTTTGCCTTCCCTTTTACACTGGTTTTTGGGTGCGTGACAAAGTAAAATCAAAATATCAGTTGTTCCAGTATAGTTACATGTACCTGCGTCATAATATTTGAGAATAGGGAGCCAGTTGCATGGCAGAGGGAACACACAAGACAGATATGGTCATTATCGGTGCGGGGCCGGTCGGCCTGTTTGCTGTATTCGAGGCCGGTCTGCTGGGCATGAAATGTCACCTGATTGACAATCTCGATCGTCCCGGTGGCCAGTGCATGGAACTTTATCCGGAAAAACCCATTTATGACATTCCGTCCCGTCCCCGGGTGACGGGGCAGGAACTTATCGATAACCTGATTGAACAGAGCAGTCCGTTTGAGCCGGTCTTTCACCTGAAGCAACAGGCGTCTGCCCTGGAGCGGCTGGCAAACGGACATTGGCGCATTACCACCAGCCAGGATGTTGAAATTACCGCCCCGGTCGTCGTAGTGGCAGGGGGCGCCGGCAGTTTTGTGCCCAAGAAACCGCCTTATAAGGATCTGGAAACCTATGAAGAAAGGTCTGTGCGATATGCTGTCCATCGTATGGAGCATTTCAGGGGCGAGCGCCTTGTTATTGTCGGTGGCGGCGATTCCGCCCTCGACTGGGTCATGAACCTGCAGCCGCTGGCGAAAAGGGTTACCCTGGTTCACCGGCGGCCGGAGTTCCGGGGATCCCCGGATTCTGCCCTCAGGGTGCAGCAAATGGCGGCTGACGGGCTGATCGATCTTGTGACCGGGCAGGTTTGTGCCCTGGACGGGCATGACGGGCAACTGGAACGGATCGGGATCAGAACCCTTGACGGGCAGGAGCAGGAGATTTCCTGCGACTATCTTCTGCCGTTTCTGGGGCTGAAGATCAGTCTTGGCCCCATTGCTGACTGGGGGCTCAATCTGGCGAAAAATAATGTGGAAGTGGATCCGTCGACCTTCATGACCGCAACGGGGGGAATCTTTGCGGTCGGAGATGTATGTGTCTATCCCGGCAAGCTGAAATTAATCCTGACCGGTTTTTACGAGGCGGCGGTCATGGCGCATGCGGCCTTCAAACATGCTTTTCCTGATCAGAAAATCACCGGGGGCTACACGACAACCAATAGTGTGCTGCAGGACAGGCTCGGGATCAGATGAACAGGCCTTGAAATTTGACGGAAAGGCTTTCCAGTCGCGGCAAGCTCGTATATTTTGAACCCGGTCGTCAGAATAGCCCCGGGCGGTGGGTCTTTATTCATCTGGGATTAAGACGAACGGCCTTATAAGGTGTTTATGGGTATTAAAATATTATTCAGACTGGTGCTATTTACGTTCCTGTCCGGCGCGGCCGGGGCCGGGCAGGCGTATGCCTTCACCTCGGGCACTATGGAGTTTGCCCAGAATAACACCATTCGTACAGCGCCGCCCCAGAGACAGCAACCCAGTGTCATGCAGCGATTGACACCATCGAGCAAACGGGAAACACAGTCCTTTTCCGGCCATGACAGGGTGCAACAGGCCATGCGCAACGGGGAAATCGTTTCCCTGCGCCGGATTCGTGCGACCGTATTGAAGTCATATCCCGGCCGGATCGTTGATGTTCAGCTCCTGGAACTGAATAACCGGGCTGTACCCTATTTGTATGTGGTCAAGATACTGTCCGAAGACGGCCGGGTGCTTGACGTGACCCTTAACGCCAGGGACGCGGCCATATTGCGCGTCCAGGGGAGACAAAGACGATGAGATTGCTGCTGGTTGAAGATGATCAGGACCTGTCCCGCCAGATGAAAACCATTCTGGAGGACGGCGGTTATGCAGTGGACGCTTCCTTTGATGGGGAAGACGGTCATTTTCTCGGGGAAACGGAAAGCTACGATGCGATCATTCTTGATCTCGGGCTTCCGGTGATGGATGGTCTGAGCGTGCTCAGGAAATGGCGCTCCAAAGGCATTGTCACCCCCGTCCTTATCCTGACGGCGCGGGATGAATGGTCCGAGAAAGTGGCCGGCCTGGATGCCGGTGCCGATGATTATGTGACAAAACCCTTCAAAGTAGAGGAGGTTTTGGCCCGGGTCAGGGCCCTGATCCGCCGGTCAGTGGGCAAGGCTTCACCGGAACTGGCCTGCGGGCCTGTCACCCTCAATACCAACAACAGCCGGGTGAGCGTGAACGGTTCCCCTGTCAAGCTGACAGCCCAGGAATACAAGCTTTTGTCCTATATGATGCATCATCCGGAAAAAGTTATTTCCAGGACTGAACTGACCGAACATATTTACGATCAGGATTTTGATCGGGATTCAAATACCATCGAGGTGTTTGTCACCCGGATACGGAAAAAGCTCGGGGTTAATATTCTTAAGACAATCCGGGGCATGGGCTATCAGTTGATGGACGCTGAAGAACTGGAAGTAAAAGAAGGGTAGGGGGAAAATAGGACTTTTTTCCGCACGAAACAGGCAGAATAAATCGCTCTGGTTCCGGCTTCTTTTTATGTCGGCCGTGTGGACCGTGCTTGTCCTTGTGATCGGCGGCTATATTCTTTCCCTGACCTTCCGGGGGGTTATCGAGCAGAATCTGGATGACCGGCTGAACAGCATGATGGACAGCCTGATCGGCATCAGCGGAATTGAATTTGAAGAAGACCTCAATCTCTATCGCGCCCTGTCCGAACCTCGATTTGAACAGCCATATTCGGGCTGGTACTGGCAGATTTCTGCAAAGAATTCAGAGCCTTACAGATCACGCTCCCTGTGGGATGAAAGCCTGAAACCGGATATGGAGATGGATGCCTCAAGGTCGGTCTATTATGATACCACCGGGCCGGAAGACCAGTCCCTGAGGGCCATTGACCGGGATATTACCATTCCCGGCTCTGATACGGTTTTTCGCTATACCGTTGCTGTTGACAAATACGAACTAGAGAGCCAGTCCCGGCGATTTGATCTTATCCTGGTCTGGTCACTGGGCATTCTTGGCGTCGGCCTTTTGGCGGCGTCTCTGCTGCAACTGTTTTTCGGCCTTCAGCCCCTGCGCAAGGTAAGGGCCTCCCTGAGCCGCATCCGGCGGGGGCAAGTCAGTCGCCTGCCCGATGATTTCCCTTCTGAAATCCAGCCCCTGGCGGATGAGCTTAACGCGCTTCTGGATCACAATGACGAGGTCATTGATCGATCCCGTACCCAGGTCGGCAATCTGGCCCATGCCCTGAAGACGCCTTTGGCAATATTGCTCAATGAGGCGGATTTGCAGAAGGGGGGCGGTTTTTCAGAGATGGTGGTCAAACAGGCCAACGCCATGCGGCGACATGTGGATCATTATCTCCACCGTGCCCGGGTTGCCGCCAGCGCAAAAGTCATCAGCAGCCGGACCGAGGTCGCCCCGGTGATCCGTGACCTGTGCCGGGCAATGGGTGTAATTAACAGGGACAAGGTCTTTGATATAAGCATTGCCGGCCCGGAGGAACAGCTGGTGTTCAGGGGGGAACGGCAGGATCTGGAGGAAATCGTCGGAAACCTCCTGGAAAATGCCGGCAAATGGGCTGAGCGACAGGTTTATGTTCACTGCCGGCGTGAAGCAGATACAATCATTCTGGAAATTTCCGACGACGGACCGGGAATTGACCCGGCGGCTCGTGAGGCCGTTTTTACCCGTGGCGAGCGCCTTGATGAGGAGACGCCGGGAAGCGGCCTCGGCCTGTCCATCGTTCAGGATCTGATCAGCCTTTATGGTGGCAAAATTTCCCTGGAAGACAATTTATCCGCGGCGGAGGCTCCGTCGCAAAAGGGGCTGCGGGTGAAAATATCACTACCGGCGGCAGTTTTTTGAAACCTGAATATATCGTTCATGAGCGGTTCAGTTTCGAAGCACTATAGTTATCTCAATACAGCGGCAAGCCGTGAAAAAAGAACCGAGTGAAAAAAACTGAAAGTTTATTCATGGCGCAGACGTATAAAGATTAAACCCGGCGAAAAGGCCAGGGTTACCGAGTTAGGCGGTCCCGGAACTTTGTGTAACAAAATCCCCTCCCCCACATCTTGTGCATGATGCACTCCGGGGCCGTCTAAACCTTCTTCAGATTTCCCCCGCGGGGGCTTTTCCGATACAGACTACAGACAGGGCGAGCATAAGCCAGCCCGCCATCAGGAATGTTCCGCCCACAGGGATCAGGAAAGACAGGGAATAAACTTCCGTGAACGACCTGAAATAGAGATTGCCGCTGAACAATATAATCCCGAGCAGGAAAAATAATGTGCTGATCCTCGGCAGGGTATCCCGGCAGGCCGTGCGGTTCAGGGAAAAAAGGCTGAGGGCAAGCAGGACAAGGCTGTGCCACATGTGATACTGGCTGGCGAGACTGAAGAGAGCAGGGCCCCCTTCAATCATTCGGGATGCAAGTATGTGGCTTCCGGCGGCACCCAGAAGTACGGCAAGAAAGCCGTTCAGGGCTGAGAGAACAAAAATAAACCGCCAGAAGATCATGGGCAGAAACTCATCAAAGGGATCAGTTGACGCGGATCAGCTCAACGGTAAAGATCAGATCTTCGTTCGGGCCGATCACGCCGCCGGCGCCACGCGGACCGTATGCCAGTTCAGATGGAATGAAGAATTTGTATTTTCCGCCTTCTTTCATCAGTTGCAGGCCTTCTGTCCAGCCGCGAATGACCTGGTTCAGCGGGAAGCTCAGCGGTGTGCCCCGGTCGTAGGAGCTGTCGAATTTGGTGCCGTCGGTCAGGGTGCCTTCATAATGGACGGTGACGGTATCGGTTGCGGCAGGGCTCTTGCCGGTGCCTTCAAGAAGCACTTTATATTGCAGGCCGCTGTCGGTGACGATGACGCCGGGTTTGTCTTTATTCTCTTCCAGAAAACTTTTTGACTCTGACACTTTTTCTTCCTTTACATCTTGTGGTGTAGTCTGTTCTTCGGAGCTCTGGTCATTTTCCGAGCAGCCCGTGATGATTGCGGCCAACATAAAAACTGCTATCAGTTTGCACGCTGCTGAAAGTGCTGACTTGAGAATTGAAGGCATCCCTGAACTCCGTGATTACATTTATGTTAAAAAAACCCACCTCCTATAACGCAAAAGAAGATCATCTCCAAGGTGAAATGTTGAAAGTTGCGGGGTGCCCTCATGTAACAGTTACAAGCATATTGCGGCTTGTGAGGCCACATTGATGACATTATCTGATGGCGGTATGGGTGAATTCAGAATCGGGCTACGGAATTATAACGCTGAATGTAACAGTTATATTGTTGTTGAGTTACAGTAATATGATATATGTAGTATCGGATTTTTAGGCCGCTTTTCCGCCAGATTACCAAGGGACTTAGTGGCTTTTTTTAATTTAAATTAATCAACTATTTTCAGAACAAGACGAAGACAAAATAAGGTGACAAAAAATGTCTAAGATCAAAATTGCTATCGCCGGTATCGGCAACTGTACAAGTTCCCTGATTCAGGGAATTTACTATTATACACCCGAGCGGGCCGGCAAAAAAGTCCCCGGGCTGATGCATTGGGAAGTGGGCGGTTACCGTCCCTGTGACATCGAGGTTGTGGCAGCCTTTGACGTGGACAAGCGCAAGGTGGGCAAGGACGTCAATGAGGCGATCTTTGAAAAACCCAACTGCACAACTGTATTTTTCAGTGATCTGCCCAAAAGCGGCACCATCGTTAAAATGGGCCAGGTCCTGGACGGCGTTTCCCCGCATATGGCCAATTATGACGACAACCGCACGTTCCTGGTTGCCGACGTTGCCGAAGGCACCAAGGAAAGCATTGTTCAGGAGCTGAAAGACAGCGGTACTGAAATTCTGCTCAACTACATGCCTGTGGGTTCCGAGGAAGCTGCCAAATTCTATGCCGAATGTGCACTGGAAGCCGGTGTCGGTTTCATCAACAACATGCCGGTTTTCATTGCGTCCAACCCGGAATGGGCGAAAAAATTCGAAGACGCCAACCTGCCGATCGTCGGCGACGACATCAAGGCCCAGCTCGGCGCCACCATCACTCACCGGACGCTGACCGACCTGTTCGCCAAGCGTGGTGTGGTTCTGGACCGGACTTATCAGCTCAACACCGGCGGGAACACCGACTTCCTGAACATGAAAAACCAGGATCGTCTGGCCTCCAAGAAAGAATCCAAAACCGAAGCCGTACAGGCTGTTGCCGGCGCCCGTCTGGCGGATGACAATATCCATGTGGGTCCAAGTGATTATATTCCTTGGCAGAATGACAACAAAGTCTGCTTCCTGCGTATGGAAGGCGACCTGTTCGGTGGCGTGCCCATGAACCTGGAAATGCGCCTGTCTGTGGAAGACAGCCCGAACTCTGCCGGTGTGGCCATCGATATGATCCGCTGCTGCAAGCTGGCGCTGGACAACAACGAAGGCGGTATCCTGACCGCTGCCTCTGCCTATTTCTGTAAACATCCGCCGGTTCAGTTCACTGACGACCAGGCTTATGAAATGACAGAAAAATTCATCGCAGAGCGTTCACTGGCGAGTGCTGCCGAGTGAAACTCCTGATTGTTGCTGCCGGTCAGGGCAGCCGGCTTCGCGAGAAGGGGGAAAGCAAACCGCTCATTGAGCTGGTCGGCATTCCCCTGATCGAGCGGGTCATCACCAATGCCGTCAAGGGAGGCATCAGCGATATCTATGTTGTCACCGGATATCGCGGGACCAAGGTCCGTGCCTTTCTTGATAAACTCGCCGAACGGGATCACCTGTCCATCACTCATATCATTAATGAGGAATGGCAGCGCCCGAACGGCCTTTCTGTCTATGCCGCCAAAGGTGTGATCGACGGTGATTTCATCCTCACCATGTGCGATCACCTGGTGGATCCTGAAATTTTCCGGGCTCTGGCCGCGGCCGGACACGAGCCGGATACCGTGACCCTGTGCGTGGATCACAACATTGAAAATCCGATCATCGATCTTGATGATGTGACCCGGGTTAAATGCACCCAGGACAAGATCGAAAATATCGGCAAGGTCATCCGCGACTATAACGCCTTTGACACCGGTATCTTCTATTGCACCCCGGTGATGTTTGGGGCGCTTGAGCAGAGTGCCCGCGAAGGCGATGAAAGTATTTCCGGCGCCATGAATGTTTTGGGCAGCCGCGGCAAGGCCCGCACCTTTGACATCGGCAATCGCTTGTGGCTGGATGTGGATGATCCCATGGCCTACGGCAAGGCGATCGTTCTGGTTAACGACGGCAAGCTTTAAAAAGGCCGCATAATAGATTTAAGAAAGGCCGGGCATTATGTCCGGTCTTTTTTATTCCCCTTCCGCCTCGCGGATCTGTTCGTGGTGGCGGATCACTTCCTTGATGATGAAGTTAAGGAACTTCTCGGAAAAATCCGGGTCCAGGTCGGCGTCCTCAGCCAGCGTGCGCAGCCGCTCGATCTGTGTCTTTTCCCGGTCCTTATCGGCCGGGGGCAGGTCGTACTTTGCCTTATATTCGCCGACCTTCTGGGTGACCTTGAAGCGTTCGGCCAGCATATAGACAAGGGCCGCATCAATATTGTCGATGCTTTGCCGAAAGGACGTCAGCTGGTCCTTCAGTTGCTGTTCGCTGGGCCGGTTCAGATCACTCATTCATTCTTCTCCCATATCGTGCCCGTGGCGGGGCGGGTCGCGCCGACTTTAGCAGAAAATAGTTGAAAGTTAAAAGACCTGTTTTTCCGGTTTCAGACTTTTACGGTTTTCTGCCTGAGGCCCAGCTTCTGCATGAGGCGGATTTTGTCTTCCTGTTCCAGCGCGGCGAGTACCAGAATAAGCGCATAAATCAGGATCAGCACCGGAATACCCAGGAAAACGCCCCAGCCGTGGATGATATCCATGGGGATCGCCTGTTTGGCCCAGTAAAAAGCGCCGGCGCTGATGGCGGCGGCAAAGGGCACCTTGAACAGTTTCAGGCGCCACATGTTGATCCCGAACAGCCGCTTGATTAGGGTCATGCGCAACAGGTTCATGGTCAGGTAGGTGAGCATCAACGCCAGGGCGACGCCATCGGCCTCCATGCCAACCTGCTCAATGAATACATATTTAGCCATGATGTAATAGAAGGGAATCATCAACAGGGAAATGACTGGATTGAATAACGGATTCTTATATATCAGCGGCAGATCGGAGGTGCCGAAACCGCCGTTAATGGTTTCACCGACCATCAGCAGGAACAGGATGATGCCGCCGGTGACCAGAATGCCGTGTTCCGTGCCATGATTGGCGACGGCGGTGATTACGGCTTCGCCGTAGAAACCGGACCAGACCACAATCAGGCACTGCACCATCAGGATCCAGCGGCTGACCATGATCATATGCCGTTCGACCTGGGCGTAATCCTTTTCCACCAGGCTTTTCGACATGACCGGGGCCAGAATCGGATAGAAGCTCTGGTAGATTTTTTCCACGCTGGTGGCGAATTGCTGGGCCACGGTATAGACGCCCAAGACACCCTCCGAAAAAAAGGCTTTTACGGTGAAAATATCCATACGCATGAAGATCAACAGCGCCATGTCATGGAAGGCGGTGGGGGCGGAAAAGCCGGCGATTTTTCGGATCAGACTGAAGCAGGGACGAGTGCTGAGGAAGTTCTTCAGGGAATAGAGCCTGCAGGCCCCCCAGAGCGCAACCAGCAGGGCGGCGCATAGTGCCACGGCATAGGCCATCAACAGGCCCTTTTCCCGGTACCCCAGAAAATAAAACAACAGCATGGCGCCGAGTAAAACGTAAGGTTCGACGATGCTCCGCGACCAGACTTCATAACGCATCTTGCGGGTGGCCCGGGTGCCGGACAGGATTACATCCACCGAGGTGATAACCACCATGATCGGCGCCAGGTTGATCAGGCCGTCCACCATTTGCGGGTAATCGAACCAGTCGGCTAGCTTATGTGCTGAGAGGATAAGGACAACGGTCAGGATCGCAGCAACCGAGACCGACCAGCAGAGTGCGGTTAGGATGACTTGCTCCGGGGTGTAATCATTTGAGTACTCCCGGTCATGGATGAATTTGAACAGGGAGCGCTTCAAGCCGAAAGTGGCGAAGGCGGCCATGATCTCGATGGTGGTGATGGTAAAGTTATAGCGGCCATATAGTTCATTGCCGAACAGGGCGACCGCCAGAAACAGAAACGGCAGGCGGGAGCCAAGACGAATGATAAAACCAAAGAAGTTGGCACCGGCGCCTCGGGCAATATCCTTTTTGTCCTTCTGCTCGCCGGTTTCTGCTGTCCTGGTGGAGGTCATACGGGACCGCTACCCCTTATCTTTTTTTTCGTGTTTTCTTTTTTTTAACGGACGGTGGAAAGATATCGGCATAGTCGCTGAGCGCCTTGCCGGAGATATTCCTTATGCCGTCGGGGCCACTATATACCAGATTATACTCGGCGACATAGCGATAACTTGTCACCGACGGAAACGCCTGCGCCAGCATTCTTTCCAGACTGCTCATATGATCGGTCAGCCTGAAGTGCTCGAGCTTGCGGGTGAAATCGATTGTACCCTGCAGATTGGAGGTGCCATTCAGGGCCACAAGGCGCACTTTTGTCGGATATTCACCCAGTTCGGGGTCTTCTGCCGTCTCCTGGATCACGACCTTTACGTCATGGAAACCGCCGATGACCTTGTTGCCCTCGCGCAGGAAAAGCTTGTTATCCTGTTTGCGGTTTGGCAGGTTGATGGAGGACAGCATAAGTTCTGCCTCGGATCCGTTCTCGAGGCTGAAAACCCGGAGCCAGTTTTCCATCATTTCATCAATGGATTCATCAAGGAAAACCCGCATGCCGAACCCGGTCGCTGTGCCCATGTTTTCCCAGGGAGCATCCTGGCACTGGCATGCGTCATGTCCAGGCCGGAAGCGTCCGGTGGCGACAAATTTCGGGGCATAGGTGACGACATCAAGCTCCCCCTTCTTCCGGTATTTGTTATTGCTGTTCAGAGCTTCAAGTGGCGGCAAGGGGCTTTTCAGATCGAGTTCTATTTCACCGGTGCTGTTGTGAAGTTTCAACTGGTAACCGTCGGTTGTCTTGCGGATATAATGTTGAATATCGTCATTCAACTGGATATCGAGATGATCGGGGGTGAATTCCCAGTCGTCGCGGCTGCGTCCGTTCTTGATGATATATTTCTTACCATCCGGTCTGGTAAAGGTGGCCAGCATCAGAGCCCTGTGAGTCATGAACGGCAGGTTCAGGATGGTGAACTGGGTGGTCAGCAGGCTGCCGTCCTCAAAAACAAAATATTGTTCCCAGTATTCCTTGTAATTCTTGTCATCTGCAAGGGCCGGGGCCTGTTTGTCCTCGGTCAGGATCTCGTCATAGGCATGGGAGGCGGCGGGCACAACAAACAAAACGACAGCCAGAACGGCCCGCATGAAAATCGTAAAACGCATTAATTGACTACTCCGAAGTCAGATCCCTGAGCTGTTGTAAGAACAGTCTGTTATATTTTTGTTGCTTGCGAACCAATATCATCAGAACCAGATTCAATATCACCACTTCAAACAGGAAATACACAACAGGTTCACGTATAATACAAGCTATAAATATGGCAAAAGTGCGGTAGTTGGCGCACATGACGGACCATAATTTGACCGAGCGGGAGAAGACCAGGCGATAGATCGCCCTGATTTCACCGGCCTGTTCAGGATTTTTGTCAAGAAGATGCTGTATTTCGTGCCGCTGGGCGGTTTCGACGCCGGAAAAAGCATATTGCATTTTCACATAGCCACATTCCAGTTTGCCGGCGATCCGGCCGAACAGTCCGCCGTTCAGGCCTTTCTGTAATTCCTCGGGTTCGGGCAGTCGGGCGGAAAGCTTGCCGTGACCCCAGAAATCATATTCCTGGCGCTGGGTTTCGTAAGCGCCGGCCTGTATGGCATGGGAAACGCCGGCCATAATCACCAGTGCCCATATCCACGGACCCAGGTCCGGCGCCAGTGTCAGGCCAAGGGCGATATAGACCGAAATAAACACCACATAGTCGCAAATGCCGTCGATGACCTTGCCGATTTCGGACTGGGTCTGGGTCAGGCGGGCAAGCTGCCCGTCGGCACCGTCCAGGATATGCCAGGTCAGCATCAGGGCAAACCCGAGAATTGCTGACAGGCTGTCATGGTAATTGTAATAGGCAAAACCGGCAAAAAATCCGGCCAGCATCCCGGACAGGGAAACCATGTTGGGAGTTACCCGCAAGGCGGCAAACCTGGGAACCAGCCAACTGCTGACAGGATGAATGAGATAGAGATTGGTAAATTCCTCTATCTCATTGGTTCTCTTGATCGATTCTGACATAATACCCGCGGTTATTATTAAAATATTTTTGTCTTGCGGAAGTTCTCAACGAATTTTTCGCTGTTGGCCTCCATAAGGTTTTTTGCATGGTATATGATTCTGGCCTGATGGACAAAGAAAGTTATTATCCCGTAACAACAGATGAAAATAAACCCGGCATACCAGGCGCCAACCAGACCAAAGGGGATCAGGGCCCACATCTGGGTATTGCGCCGTCCGCCAATAAGACGAAACCTGCGATCGAACTTGCCGGTGTCGCAGATCTGCCGGTCCGCCATGCGGCGGAAAAACTCCGACTGTACTTCATCGGCAAGGTGAAACAGCACCAGGGCGCAGGCCATGACCCACGGGGCATAGCCATAGGTGACTGACAGGGCGGCGGCGATGGCAAAATACCAGCCGTATTCCACCACCTTGTCGACCAGATGTTCAAGCTCGCCGATTTTGGTCTGCTGCATCTTGGTGCGCGCCAGTTTACCGTCCACACCGTCCAGAATACCGACCGCCAGTGCCCCGGCGAGGGCAACTGCCATATTGCCGGTGGCAAACAGATACATGATATAAAGGCCCAGAATGCCGGTGACCGCGGTGACTTGGTTCGGTGTGATGGGCAGGTTGCAGATATGTTTGACAATCCAGTTTTCGATAGGGCGATGGATATACCAGGCCGGCCAGTCGAGAGTGCCTTTCTGGGCATTATTCAGCAGGGCGTCGGTGCCTTTCGCGCCGTCCCGGGGCTGCAGGATCGGCAGCCAGATCAGGTCCACGTCCCGGCGACGGTTGGTCAGGTAAAGCGGGATTGAGGAAATATCCAGTATTTCGCAGTCATTGGAATTTGACAGGCTTTCCAGAGCACCCTTCAGGTTTTCCAGCGAATTGAGTTTGTCCGCGTGTGTTTGCATGGTCTGGCTGGAAATTTTGGCAACGGAGGCAAAAACCGTATCCTGGCCGCGCAGGGTCAACGGGGTGCCATAGCTTAAGCGGTCATCCTGGAAATCTTCCCGGTTCATGACGGCAATCACGGTTCCGGCCCTTTTTTCGATGACTGATGTTATGATCCGGTCATCGACAAGAATGCCTTCCTCAAGCAATAGCCAGCTGTCCTGTTCATTGTTGCTTTCAAGGATTTTCCGGGCGGCTTCCTTGGTGCGGTGAATATAAACTGCTTTGGGTTTTCTGGCAAAAGAATGGATTTCCTTCTCCAGTTCTGCGATGAACCAGTCACTGACCAGATGGACTTCCTGAATGCCAATTTTTTCCAGTGTTTTCAGCTGTCGTTCGAGCAGGCTGATGCCGCCAACCTGAATCAGGTTACGCGCCAATGTACTCTCCGTTTCGGATTCCTGCCCAGTTATAATGAGTGCTTTGGTGACCATTTCTTCCTCTTCTTCCCCCGCCCGACCCCTCCGGCGATTATATTCGTCCTAGCATACGACGATATATGGTCCTGGAATGGGACGATAAAAGGGCATTTCCCAGAAAAAAATACTCATTTTTTTGTGAGTGACTGCGCCATATTTTGAATCAATGCCCAGGCTTCGTCAATATGGTGTTGTTCGGTATAGGGCGACCCGGAGACAAAACGCAGGGCATATTGCCCCTGAATGCGGGTCTGGGTCAGATAAAGCCGGCCGCTGTCATTGAGTTTTTCCAGCAGGGTCTCGTTCAGGGCATCCAGGTCCGCTTCGGTCTGGCCGGCAGGTTTGAAGCGGAAGCAGAACAGGGCCAGCGGGTGCGGGGCCAGAAGCTCGAAGTCCTTATGTTCTTCGACCTTTTGGGCCAGGTTCTGGCAGAAGCCGATATGCTTGCGCAGGTGAGTCTGCAGGCCCTCAAGGCCATAGGAACGCAGGACAAACCACAGTTTCAGGGCCCGGAACCGACGGCCGAGCTGAACACCCCAGTCGCGGTAATTGTTGACCCGGTCGCCCTCGCGGGTTTTCAGATATTCCGGCAGGATTTCAAATGTCTGGATCAGGGCTGCCTTGTCCCGGACAAAAAAGGCGGAGCAGTCAAACTGGGTCAGCAGCCATTTATGGGGATTGAACACCAGGCTGTCAGCAAGCTCTACCCCGTCGATCATCCAGCGAAATTCCGGCAGGATCAGGGCGCTGCCGGCCCAGGCCGCATCCACATGCAGCCATATATTGTATTTTTGGCAGATCTCGCCGATCTTCCGGATCGGATCGATGGCCGAAAGGGATGTTGATCCCAATGTTGCGACCACACAGGTGGGAACACAGCCTGCAATGAGATCGCTTTCGATGGCATGCTCAAGGTCTTCCGGAATCATGGCGAAATTCGCATCCACCGGAATCTTGCGCAGGTTGTCACTGCCGAGACCGGCAATCCGCACCGCTTTGTCGACCGAGGAATGAACCTCCGCCGAGGCATAGGTGGTATGGGTGCCGGTAATGCTGAGGCCGGAGTGATTGGTGGAAAATTTATGCAGCCGTTCCCGGGCACAAAGCAGGGCGGCAAGGGTGGCGGTTGATGCCGTATCCTGGATGCAGCCGACAAAGCCCTCGGGCAGACCGGTCAGTTGGCGCAGCCAGTCCATCATGCGTTCCTCAAGCTCGGTCGCGGCGGGCGACGTCTGCCAGCTCATGCACTGGGCGGCCAGGGTACTGGTCAGCATTTCCGCCAGCACCGACGGCGGGCTGGCATTGGCGGGGAAATAGGCCATGAAACCCGGATGTTGCCAGTGGGTCATGCCGGGCAGGATAATGTCCTGGAAATCCCGGAATATGGTGTCCATGTCTTCGCCGCTTGTTGGCGGGCTGTCCGGGAGAAAGGCGGCGATGTCACCCGGTTTGACCTGAGCCTTGACTGGATAGTCTTCAATATTGTCCAGATAATCGGCCATCCAGTCGACAAATTTATGGGCTTGTCTGCGAAATTCGCTGTTATCCATTGTCTGCTCCCGGAAAATTGGGGGGACGTAGAGGTTACGCCAGACCGGCCTTCCTGAACCCGGTCAGGTAAATATTCAGGTCTTCTTCCCTGCGGAACCATTTGCGGCATTCTGTCTCCGCGTGATCGGGGAAGTCCGGGTAGAGCCGGAGTACATGATCGGCGGCCGCCTGACTTTCCGTCCGTTTGTCGAGCATGGCATAGGCAATGGCCTGCAGGGCATGGGGCCAGAACCAGTCGGGCATGTCAATCACCCGGACCTGTTCGAGGGCGCCGTTGTAATCCTGTTCCCGGAAATGGGCATGAAACAGGGCAAATTTACACCAGCTCGGATGCTGGGGATTGAGCTGCATGGCCTTGCGGACCAGGCTCAGGCCCTTGTCCATTTCCCCGCACAGACACAAATATACACCACTGTCGGCCAGCACGGCCGGGCTGTTGGGGGCAATGGTCAGGCCCATGCGGATATTATTCTCGAATTTGTCCAGCTCACCCTTGTGGAAATGGATGATGGTCATGGCATACCAGGCGATGCTGTATTTGCTGTTCATGCTGATGGATTTTTCCGCATATTTGCGGGCTCTCTCCAGCGGATCGCCCAGATGCGGCTGCTGGTTGAAACTGAAGCGGTATTCGTCCAGCGCGATGAAGGACAGTCCGGCCCAGGCATCCGGATAGTTGGGATCGATCTCAACGGCTTTTTCCAGGCTCTGGCGGGCCTTGAGATGTGTTTCCGGGCTTAGCTCGAACAGGTAATCATGCAGCAGAAGCATGCTTTCATAGGCTTCCATGAATTCGGTGGAGGCCCGTTTCATGGCCACGGCGCTGGTCCGCATGATGGCGCCGTAGGTATCACCGAGGGTGGCGGCGACCTGGGTGGCGATTTCATCCTGGACCATGATCAGGTTATCGGGCGTCAGCTGATGATCGTAGCTGTTGGCCCAGATCACGGCATCGTTGGTGGCGTCCAGAAGCTGGGCGGTCACCCGGACCATATTTCCGGCCCGGCGGATGCTGCCCTCGACCACATAGTGGACTTCCAGTTCCTCGCAAAGTTTGCGGATATCCACCGGCTGGCCCTTGTAGCGCAGGGTTGATTTGCGGGATACAACATAAAGGCTCGGGCTCAGGGAAAGCTGGGTAATGATTTCTTCGGTAATGCCGTCACAGAAGAGGTCGGTATCCTTTTCTCCGCTCAGGTTATCAAAGGGCAGGACGGCAATAGCCGGCCCGGTTGGCGGGGCGGCGGCAGCCGAAATCAGCGGATCTCGGCTTTCCCGGGGATCGGGCCTGTTGGGTTCAATCTGCGGGACATAGGTGCCTTTGGGCAGGCTGATGCGGATTGGATCATTGGCGCCTTCTTCCAGATAATAATGTTCCAGCAGTCGTCTCAGCCGTCCGGCTTCGACGCGCACGATGGCGTCCGCCTGCGGATCGAAATCATCATCCTTGTCAAAGACCTCGACACCAAGGGTATAGCCCTTGAGCAGGTTTTCCCGCCCCTCAAGGAGTTCCGTCACCACATAGTCCAGAAACCGTTTGGGACGGTTCTTGTTGGTGAACAGGTCACTCTCCAGTATTCGGGCGAGTTGACCCCGGGCCTGGTCGGCTGATAACGATGGTGGCAATGTCATTATTATGTTTTTTCCGCAATCAGATTATATGCTTACCGCAAAGACTATTACAGGTCCGCCGGGAACGCAACGTCATCACGCCGTAATGGAAGATATGATAAGGGCGGGATTGTAGAAATCAAGAAAGATGCCCTGAAAGGGGGCCATGCGGCAAGGCGGAAAATGTGTATTGAACGAGCCAGTCCCGGCTGGAACCGGCCCGTACAGGTATTAAATCAGATCAGGCGCAGAGCTCGATTGCGACGGCAGTGGCTTCCCCGCCGCCGATGCACAGGCTGGCGATGCCCTTTGTCCCGCCGCGTTTTTTCAGGGCGTTGACCAGGGTGACAATCAGCCGGGCCCCGGTGGCGCCGATCGGATGGCCAAGGGCGCAGGCGCCGCCGTAGACATTGACCTTTTCATGGTCGAGATCCAGATCGCGCATGGCGCACATGGTGACCACGGCGAAGGCCTCGTTGATTTCGTAAAGATCCACATCCGCACCGGTCCAGCCGGTTTTTTCAAAGATTTTCTGAATGGAGAAAACGGGCGCGGTAGTGAACCAGGCCGGTTCCTGGGCGTGAGTGGCATGGGCGCGGATCACAGCGATCGGTTTCATGCCGCGCTTTTCCGCCTCCGACTGTTTCATCATCACCACGGCGGCGGCGCCGTCGGAAATGCTGCTTGAATTGGCGGCAGTCACAGTGCCGTCCTTGGTGAAAGCCGGGCGCAGGCTCGGAATTTTCTCCGGGCTGGCCTTGCCGGGCTGCTCGTCCGTATCGATGCTGATTTCTCCTCTCCGGGTCTTGATCGTAACCGGGGTGATTTCATCCTTGAACCAGCCTTCATTGATGGCCTTGTTGGCGCGCTCGAGCGAAGCAATGGCAAAATCGTCCTGGGCTTCACGGGTGAACTGGTAATGGGCGGCGGTCTCCTCCGCAAAGGTGCCCATCAGGCGGCCGGGCTGGTAGGCATCTTCCAGGCCGTCCAGGAACATATGGTCATAGACCTGGGTATGGCCGATGCGGGCGCCGCTGCGCATTTTCGGCAGGATATAGGGAGAGTTGGTCATGCTTTCCATGCCGCCTGCTACAATCACATCGACGCTGCCAGCTTTCAGGTGGTCATAAGCCAGCATTACTGTTTCCATGGCCGATCCACACATCTTGTTGACGGTGGTGCAGCCGGTGGAATAGGGCAGGCCGGCGCCAAGGGCGGCCTGGCGGGCCGGGGCCTGGCCAAGGCCGGCCGGCAATACGCAACCCATCAGTACTTCTTCCACATCCTCGGGTGCGAGATTGGTCTGTGCCAGCGCCCCCCTGATGGCGGTGCTGCCCAGTTCAGTAGCCTTGACGTCGGAGAAATCACCCTGGAAGCCTCCCATCGGGGTGCGGCTGAGGCCGACAATGACAATCGGGTCTGCGGTGGAAGAGTCAGTCATGATTGTGATCCTTCAGTAGATATGTTATGTTACTCATAAGTAACGTATATAGTCCGTTCCATTTGAGATGACAAGCACTTGCGAGAAAAAATAAATACTACTCAGCAGTAACAAATTCCTGTACAAAAGATGGCGACCGGCCCGGGCAATGTAGAAACGAAAAAAGATTAAAAGAATATAACATGAAACGCGAAGAAAAACGCCAGCAGAAACTGGATGCCATCCTGCGCCACGCGGCCAAGGCATTTATGGAAAAGGGATATTACAAGACGTCACTGGATGACATTGCGAAAATGCATAATGTCACCAAACCGACCCTCTATTATTACATCAAGAACAAGGAAGATATCCTTGTCAAATGCGAGGATGTGGCCAGCGAAAAAATCAACGGTCTTCTCGACAAGGTTATGGATATGGGCGGTACCGGCTACCAGCAGCTTTACGCTTTTATCAGGGATTATATCAAGCTGCTCAACGACGATATCATCCGCTGCCATGTGCGTCACCGCGGCCAGCGGGAAGAGGAGGCCGCCCGCGACGCCAGCCTGAAAATGCACCGGGGCATCGAGAGCCGGGTCCGCGCCATTATCGCCCGCGGGGTGGAGGACGGCTCGATCCGCAAGGACGCCCATCCGGTGATCAACGCCATTCTGCTGTTTGATGCCCTGAACGGTATTACCGCCTGGTACCGGGAAGACGGGGCGCTGGACATGAAGGCGCTGACCGAACAGATCCTGACCCTGGTGGCCAAGGGGATCGAGGCCTAATACACAAATTATTCAGATAAAAGAAAAGGCGCCGTTGGGCGCCTTTTTTGTTGGTAATGACCCGATGTTATGCCCGTTTGCGGCGATAGAGCAGCAAGCCCGCGCCACAGATCAGCAGACCCAGAGTACCCGGTGCCGGGACAGGACGAACCGGACCGATAAAGCCCTCTGGTGTGAGCAGGAAGGTGACATCCTGTCCTGTCGCCAACACCCGCCCGGAGGCAGCAATCTGACCATACTCGTTGATGGCGTGGGCGTCGCCGATGGTGATCAGTCCGAACAGGGGATCATCCAGGCTGATCAGGTCATCAAGGGCGAATATTTCATTATTCTCCCAGAGAACACCATAGGACCTTTCATCTAGTGCGGCGCCAACAATGATACCTTCGTTGTTAATGTCGTAGGCGGCAGTTTCCTCAAATGCGCCGAAGTCCAGAATGGTCAGCCCGTCTTCCAAATTCCACTCAAAGGAGGTCTCCACAACACTGTCACCATCCAGAATATAAACAATGCCTACAACGTCTCCATCTTCATTCAGGCCCTGGACAAAGGCGCCAAAATCACCTTCGATAGGAATTTCATGGTAAGTGCCGTCACTGTCGCGGAAGAAGGGATGAGCATTCCAATTTTCATCCTCATAATAACCGACAATCTGCCCGGCATCGTTGATAGTCTGGGCTACCACCCGAGTGGCACTGGTCAAAGGCGAGGTATCAATTTCTGTATATCCTTCACCTGCTTTCCAGATGACTGTTTTGCCCCCGTAGTCGGTAGTGGCTACCAAAACGTCGCCGTTGTTATTGAGGCTATAGGTTCTTGATGACCAGTTATCAGGATGAGAGATGTTGGTCAGATTCCCATTTTTCCATGAATATGCCTGATAGTTGAAAGCATCGCTGTCATAATAAAACCCAGCGACCTGTCCGCTGTTATTGATGTCCCTGGCAAAGCTAATATCGGGGCTTGCTGCACCAAGGTTAGTGAAAGTGCCATTTTCCCACAGAACAGAGTGAAAAATGCCGTTGTTATCTTCGGCATAACCGACAACCTGTCCATAGTCATTGACGCCATAGGCAGCCTGATCCACACCACCGAAGTCAGCCAGGACCTCTACATTATACAGCGGTGCCGCAAGGGCCGACATCGGGCCGAGACCGGCAACCAGGGTTAAAAGAGCAAAATATTTTTTAAACATAGGATTTCCCCAATAAAATAAATATAACTGTCTGTTCTATGCAAGCTTCGTGCCGGAAGAGGAACAATTGAGGGATTCCGCTATTATTTCGAAAATACTAATATTTATGGTTGTAAGGGATTCTTTACACTAAACTTATGGTTAATATAAAATATTACCTGTTATCAGGTGCTTAGCTATAAAACCGACCTGTAAGGGATTCTTTACAGTATTTCCAGTGGTCGCCGCAAATTTTTCCCGATTGCCGGACGATCCGGCTTTGCCTTTTGCGATGATTTCCGATACATTTCTGAAAGAGAATATAAACGGTACAGAGTAATTGAGATGTCAGCCGAAGCCATGAGTAATGAAGATAAAAGAAACGACAGCCGTCTGGATGTGTTCTGGCGCGCCATGCTGACCATCGACGGGATCAGTTACCCTTGCGAACTGACCAATGTATCCACGGCCGGGGCCCTGATGGTGCTGGACCGGGATCTCGACCTGAAACAGGAATTCATCCTCGATATTGCTGACCTTGGCCAGTGCGGCGGCCGGGTGGTGTGGTGCAACCGGCCGCAATATGGCCTGCAGCTTCTGATTGGCGATGACCTCAAGCTCAAAGATTTTGCCGAGAAAATCGGCCTTCGTATGAAGGCCTGATTTCCCCGGTTTATTTATCTCTTCAGTTATTGCCGAACGGGTTGTCGATGCTCGGACTCGGCTGGGTAAACCAGCGCGGGCCGTCTTCGGTCATATAAAAATGATCCTCCAGCCGGACCCCGAATTCGCCGGGGATGGAAATCATCGGTTCATTGGAAAAACACATGCCCGGGGCGAGCGGGGTCTCGTCGCTGCGCACCAGATAGGGCCATTCATGGATATCGAGGCCGATACCATGACCGGTCCGGTGGACCAGTCCGGGAGCGGCGTAGTCGGGACCATAGCCATTTGACTCCAGGGAGCGGCGGGCAGCCACATCAACCTGGCCGCAGGGGGTGCCGGGCTGTGCGGCTTCGAAGGCGGCCAGCTGGGCGTCTTTCTCATGTTGCCAGACCTCCCGTTGCCGCGCCGTCGGTTCGCCGTAGACATAGGTGCGGGTAATGTCGGAATTATAGCCCATCAACTGACAGCCGGTGTCGATCAGCACCATATCGCCTTCTTTCAGGATCTGCGGATCCTTGACTCCGTGCGGATAGGCGGTGGCTTCGCCGAACAGGACGATGCAGAAGCTGGAGCCCGAAGCGCCCACCTTTTTGTGAGCCCGGTCGATAAAATCACAGACCTCCGTAGTGGAAATGCCGGGGCGCAGGATGCGGGCGGCGGCCTTGTGCACCTCAATGGTCATGTCCTTGGCCCGCTGCATCAGGGCGATTTCCGTCTCGCTTTTATGCATGCGACATCCGGCGGTAACCGGTTTGGCATTCAGATATTCACAGGCCGGGGCCTCGGCCCGCAGACCGTCGAAGATGAAAAAGCCGGAACTTTCATCAAGACCGACAGCGCCATCCTCAAAGCCCATGCGCCGCAGAACCTCGCCGAACAGGGCATAGGGGCTTTCATGTTCCTGCCAGCCGTTGACAGGGCCTTTGACCTCCATGAAATCCTTTAATGTGCCGATCTCAAACACCGGGGCGATATATTCCGGGGCGCCGTCGGCCGGCAGGATCACGCCGACCATACGTTCACTGGCGTACCAGCGGGTGCCGGTAAAATAGGTCATGTTGCTGCCCGCATTGAGATAGACAGCCCCGAGGCCGAGTTCCTTCATCAGGTCCTGCGCCGCGGCAAGGCGGGCGGCATATTCCGCCTCGGAAACGGGGGAAATTCCCGCCGTCATATCGTTTAGTTTTTTCAGTTCCAGTTCGGCGGTAGAGCCGCCCACGCCAATGGTCATTCGGAAATCCTTTTTCTTATCCCCATATGACAGGAAATATGGACAGGCGGGGAACTCTTGGCAAGAAGGAAGCAGCCCTTTGACGGAATATGGTGAATCCTCCTGAATGAAAAACGCCCGACAGAGTTTTATACTGTGACGCGGGGCGCGGACTTCCGGGGCGTGTGAATTTATGCTATGCCAGCGGAGAAGGAGAGCGACAGGTGTCTCGTGAAAAAGAAAACGGTGACGGCAAAGTGGTTCTGGTCCTGGGCGGCGGCCCGGCCGGTGTGCTGACGGCTGCCCGGCTCGCGGACCTGGGCCATCATGTGACCTTGGTCAACAAGGTCCGGGCCGGCGAGGGGCTGGAGCTTACACCGACAGAGGTGCGGGAACTGCTCAGGTCCCATGGCCTGGAGGCGTCCGCGGACAGTTTCGGCCCAGTGGTGGAGACAGAGGTCGTCTGGCAGGGTAAGAAAACAGGCGGACAGCAGCATGTGGTGCACCGTCGTCTGCTGGATCAGGCGCTGTTGTATGATGTGGCCCGGCGCCATGTCAATATAGTGGGCGGCATTGCCGGCGGCATCACCCGTGTCGGAGAAAACTGGCGTGTCGGCGTCGGGGAATTCGAGTATGAAGCGGATTTCCTGATCGAAGCCCGGGGGCGGGAGGCCGGTAATGCCGGCGGTCAGGACTCTGTGTCCTGTCTGTCAATGAGATACCGGATGCCGACTGACTACCGACCCTTTGCTGCGGTGACCTCCTTCAGGGAGGGCTGGGCCCGGTTTATTCTGGGGGAACGCCGGGAGGCCAGCCTGCAGGTCTATCTTTCCGGTGAAAATACGGATATCCCGGTACGTCCTTTTCCACTGAAAAAAAAGTTTCAGTCAATTGTCGACGAGCTTTCCGGCACCTGGGCGTTTCTTGCCGATGCCCAGGCCAGGGGCGAGGTGGAACAGCGCAGTGCTTTCAGCCGCTTGCGGGAGCCCCTGATCGGCATGGAAAGCATCCGTATCGGTGATGCGGCCATGGCGCTGGAGCCTTTGCCCGGTTTTGGTATGGAACAGGGGCTGGAAAATGCGCTTCTGGCGTTGCCGGTCATTGAAAGCTGGCTTCAGGGCGGGAATAAACAGCAGCTTGCGGCACAATATAAAGACCAGGTGGCGGCTGCATTTGAGGCCCTGATACGATCAAAAAACACCCTGTTTCCGTCTTCCGAAAATAAATAGTCCGAATAGACGGTCAAACTTTTGCATTTTGCTGAAATTTCTGCCAATGTAGGGTCTTAACAACAAATAACAGTATCGTTCAGAAGACTCGGGACCACAAATGGCAAGAACACAGGCCGCTGATTATGACGATCGGCGTAAAAACATTCTTATTCAGGCCGCCAACCTGTTCGCAGAGAAGGGATACGCCCGCACCAGTATTTCGGAACTGGCGACGGCCTGCAATGCGTCCAAATCCTGGCTCTATCACTATTATCCGTCCAAGGAAGCCATTCTCTATGACATCATGTCCTATCATGTGGGCGAATTGCTGGAGTGTGCGCAGGACTGCCGCGCGCAAGGCGGGTCGCCCCGGGATCGCTTCCGGGAACTGGTCCGTCGGTTCATGTCCATCTATATCGAGGCCGGTTCCCAGCATGTTATCCTGCTGAATGACATCGGCTGTCTGCCCGAAGATCAGCAGCGGCAAATCCAGGACCTGCAGGATGACGTGATTGCCATCGTTCTTGAACTGATCTGTGAGGTCAATCCGGCCCTGTCTGACAATAAGAAATTCAAAAAACCTGTGACCATGGCGTTGATGGGAATGATCAACTGGACCTACACCTGGTTCGATGAAAAGGGGCCGATCAGCGAGCAGCAATTTGCCGATCTGGCCGTGGATATTTTCCTGAATGGCCTGATGTCCAAGGAATTCAAAGGATAGGTATATGTCAAAAGATGAACTGATTATCACAACCGAGAATGACAATATCCGGGTACTGACCCTGAACCGGCCGGAGGCGCGCAATGCCCTGCGCACACCGCTGCTTAAAAAGCTGGCCGACGCCCTGACAGAGGCCGACCGGGATGACAAGATCCGTTGTGTGGTTGTGACCGGCGGGCCGGAGATTTTTGCCGCCGGTGCGGACATTAACGAAATGAAGGATTCCGGCGCAGTGGACGCTATCCTTGATATCCGGGTCGATCACTGGGACGAAGTGAGCCGTTTCCGCAAGCCGCTGATCGGCGCGATCAACGGGTTTTGTCTGGGGGCAGGCAATGAACTGCTGCTGCGCTGTGATATCAGTGTGGCCGGGGAAGGGGCCAAATTCGGCCAGCCGGAAATCAATGTGGGTATTATGGCCGGCGCCGGCGGCACCCAGATGCTGACCCGACAGATCGGCCGGGCCAAGTCCATGCTGCTCAATCTGGCCGGGGAGTTTCTGTCCGCCGAGCAGGCCTATATCGCCGGACTGGTCAGTGAAGTTGTGCCGGATGGTGAAGTGATGGACAGGGCTATGAAACTGGCGGTCAAGATCAGCCGCAAGTCGCCGCTTGGTGTGCGCCTGATCAAGGAAAGCATACAGGCGGCCGACGTTATGCCCATGAGGGAAGCTTTGGCTTACGAGCGCCGGGCTTTCTCTATCCTGTTCGCCAGCGAAGACAAGCAGGAAGGGGTCAGCGCCTTCCTGGAAAAACGCCATGCGGAGTTTAAGGGGCGCTAGTTCTTCTCACCCGTTACTGAAAATAAAAAAGCTCCGGAAAACCGGGGCTTTTTTATTGATGTGTGGTGATTCTACTGCTTCTTGCGCAGGTCGATAATACGCTGGGCCTTGCCCTGGGAACGGACCACCGTGCCAGGTGCGCCAACCACCGGGGTGACGGAAATACCAATGCGGTTTTTCACATGTTTGGCCACCAGCTTGCCGGCGGCTTCCCGGTCGTCTGCATGAACACTGGCGTCGGACCCTTCCATATTGATGGTCAGGGTATCCATCGGGCCCTTCTTGTCGATGACAAGCTGGTAATGGGGGCTCAGGCGCGGATCCTCCAGCATGATTTCCTCAATCTGGCTCGGGAACACATTCACGCCGCGGATAATCATCATGTCGTCACTACGGCCGGTGATCTTGTCCATGCGCCGCATGGAGCGGGCGGTACCGGGCAGAAGCCGGGTCAGGTCACGGGTGCGGTAGCGGATGATCGGCATGGCTTCCTTGCTCAGCGAGGTGAAGACCAGTTCACCTTCCTCGCCATCGGGCAGGACCTCGCCGGTTTCCGGATTGATGATTTCCGGATAGAAATGATCTTCCCATATGGTCGGGCCGTCTTTGGTCTCGATGCATTCGCAGGCCACGCCCGGGCCCATCATTTCAGACAGTCCGTAGATATCAACCGCATCAATGGCGAAGGTTTTCTCGATTTCTTGCCGCATGGCGCCGGTCCAGGGCTCGGCCCCGAAAATGCCGATGCGCAGGGAGCTTTCGGCCGGGTCAAGACCCTGTCGTCTGAATTCATCCACCAGGGCCAGCATATAGCTGGGGGTGACCATAATAATGTCGGGTTTGAAATCTGTGATCAGCTGGACCTGTTTTTCCGTTGAGCCGCCGGACATGGGGATGACCGCACAACCTAGCCGTTCCGCGCCATAATGAGCGCCGAGACCGCCTGTGAACAATCCGTAGCCATAGGCCACATGCACCTTGTCGCTGCGCCGGCCGCCGGATGCCTGGATGGAACGGGCCCCGAGGTCGGCCCAGGTGTCGATGTCTTTCCTGGTATAACCAACCACAGTCGGTTTACCGGTGGTGCCGCTCGAGGCATGGATGCGGACGATATCATCCATCGACACGGCGAACAGGCCGAAGGGGTAATTGTCCCGGAGCGTGGTTTTTACCGTGAAGGGGAATTTGGCCAGATCGGACAGATCCTTCAGGTCGTCGGGGTGTACACCTTTTTCATCAAACGCCTTTTTGTAATGGGGGACGTTCGTATAAGCGTGGTTTAGACTCCATTTCAGACGTTCCAGCTGCAGCGCGTTGATTTCGTCGCGGCTGGCAACCTCAATGGGGTCGCGAGGGCCCAGTGTTTTCGGCATTTCAGACATGTTTTCTCCCTATGCTTCTGAAATTCGATTAAACGCGCTCGATAATCATGGCGATACCCTGACCGACACCGATACACATGGTGCAGAGGGCGTAACGACCGCCATTTTCGTGCAGTTCATACATGGCTGTGGAAACCAGACGGGCCCCACTCATGCCCAGCGGATGGCCGAGGGCGATGGCGCCGCCGTTGGGATTGACCCGGGGATCATCGTCAGCCAGGCCGAGATCCCTTGTTACAGCCAGTCCCTGGGAGGCAAAGGCCTCGTTCAGTTCGATCACATCCATCTGTTCGATGGTCAGGCCGGTACGTTCAAGCAGCTTCTTGCTGGCTGGTGACGGGCCGAACCCCATGATCCGCGGCTCGAGTCCGGCGGTGGCCATGCCGACCACACGTGCCTTTGGCGTCAGGCCGTGGTCTTTTGCCGCCTTTTCACTGGCGACAATCAGGGCGCAGGCGCCGTCATTCACGCCGGAGGCATTACCTGCTGTGACGCTGCCGCCTTCACGGAAGGGGGCGCGCAGTTTGGCAAGGCCCTCCAGGGTGGTGTCAGCGCGGGGGTGTTCGTCCTGGGTGACAATCTTTGGATCGCCCTTGCGCTGGGGAATGGTCACCGGGGTGATTTCCTTGGCCAGACGACCGTTTTCCTGGGCGGCGACGGCTTTCTGCTGTGACCGGACGGCAAACAGATCCTGGTCTTCCCGGCTGATGTTGAAATCTTCGGCCACATTCTCGGCAGTTTCCGGCATGCTGTCGATGCCATACTGCTGTTTCATCAGTTTATTGACGAAGCGCCAGCCGATGGTGGTGTCAAAAATCTCTGCATTGCGGGAAAAGGCGGTTTCTGCCTTGCCCATGACAAAGGGGGCGCGGGACATGCTTTCCACGCCGCCGGCAATCATCAACTCGGTTTCTCCGGCCTTGATGGACCGGGCGGCAATGCCGGTGGCGTCCATGCCGGATCCGCACAAACGGTTTACGGTTGTACCGGGCACGGTAACCGGAAGGCCGGCCAGCAGGGCGGCCATGCGGGCCACGTTGCGGTTGTCTTCGCCGGCGCCGTTGGCGTTGCCGAAAATGACATCTTCCACTTTTGACCAGTCGACCTGGGGATTACGCTCCATCAGCGCCTTAAGCGGAACGGTGCCCAGATCGTCGGGGCGGACGGAGGACAGGGCGCCGCCGTAGCGTCCGATGGGGGTGCGGATGGCATCACAGATAAAAGCTTCGGTCATCATAAACTCCTTGAGTGGCCCTGTCAGGCTTGGGCAGCTGTTTCGTCTTCAGGAAGAATGCTGTCCCTGGTGGAATGGGATTTGCCGCGAAAGGCGGCAACCAGCCGGTCGTCCTGATTGGTGATTTCAATATCAAAAATGCTCTGGCGGCCCGTGCCTCCCTTGTAGTGGGACGTGGCTGTCAGTATATCACCTGGAAAAGACGGGCGCAGATATTCGATGCTGCAACCGGCCGCCACGGTGACCATGTTATGGCTGTTACAGCTGAAGGCAAAGGCACTGTCAGCCAGGGCAAAAACGGCACCGCCATGGGCGGAGCCGAAAAAATTGGTCATTTCTTCGGTGACGGTCATGCGCATTTTAACATAACCGGCGTCAATCTCCAGCAGTTCAATACCGAGCAGTGTATCTATGGACTTGCGCTGTGACAGGAAATCGCCCAGCTTCCTGGCCAGGGCTGAATCCGTATATGTAGTATTCTCGGGGATCCGGCTCATACAATATCCTTTTCGGCGATCACGGCGCGGCGCAGGAAGGGGGAGACCCGGTAGCGGTCTTCGCCGTAAAAGACGGCCAGGCTGTCCAGTACCTCGACAATCAGGGAAAGCCCCACATCCTGGGCCCAGCTCATGGGGCCCCTGGGGTAATTCACCCCGTAAAGCATGGCGGTATCCACGGCGTCAGGCGTGGCGACACCCTGATAAACGGCATCGCCGCCTTCGTTAGCCAGAGTGGCAATAGTGCGCATCACAATAAGGCCGGGACAGTCGTCGATGATACTGACCTTTTTGCCAAGGGCCTGGAAGAAACCGGCAGCGGCTTCAAGAGCCACATCGTTCAACTGATCGGCCTTGGCGATGGCAATGCGGCTGCAGGTTTTATAATCCAGCGCCAGGTCGAACACGACCGTCGGTTCGCCGGTCAGGACGGTCATTTCCGTGGCGGTGGCGCCATTTGTCGGTGTAACCAGAAGATCGCCGATGCGGAAACCGATTTCAGGGCTTTCCTCTTCATAGACAAGCGTAATGCCTGCCTCTTTGGCAAGCTCCACCAATGGTTCCATCAGTATGCTGTCACCGAGGACAGTGACTTTTTCCGGGGCAGGGAAGCTCTCCGCCGTCGCAGGCTGGGGTTTTTCCGCACCGTCGCGATAATCGTAATACCCCTGTCCGCTTTTACGGCCATATCGTCCGGCCGCGACCATTTCCTGCTGGATCAGGCTCGGCTTGAAGCGCGGGTCCTGGAAATAGGCATTATAGACGGAACAGGAAACGGCAAAGTTCACATCATTGCCGATCATATCCATCAGTTCGAACGGCCCCATGCGGAAACCGCCGGCCTCGCGCAGGCAGGCGTCGATGGTGGCGCAGTCTGCACCGCCTTCCTGATTGACGCGCAGGGCCTCGCCGTAATAGGAGCGGGCGACCCGGTTGACGATAAAGCCCGGCGTGGATTTGGCATGAACGGTTTTTTTGCCCCAGGCGACGGAGGTATCAAAGACGGTATCGGCAACATCATCCCCGGTGGCCAGGCCGCGGATCACTTCCACCAGCTTCATGATCGGCGCCGGGTTGAAGAAATGCATGCCGACCAGGTTTTCCGGCCGCTTCAGGGTCGCACCGATTTCCGTGATGGACAGGGAGGAAGTGTTGGAGGCCAGAATGGCGTCTTCTGACAGGATATCTTCCAGATCGCCAAAGACCTTGCGTTTGACATCCAGGTTTTCGACGATGGCCTCGATCACCAGTTTGGCCGGTTTGAGGTCTGTCAGGTCGGAAACCTTGTGCAGGCGGGAGAGGATGGCGTCTTTTCCGGCCTCATCCAGTTTGCCCTTTTCCACAGATTTGGCCAGGAAGCTGGTGATCTGTCCGATGCCGCGCTCCAGGGCTTCCTCGGACATGTCAAACACATAAACGGTATGGCCGGCCGTGGCGGCTACCTGGGCAATGCCTGCGCCCATGGCGCCTGCACCAATTACGGCAACGGGGGAGGAGAGGTCTAACGCAGTCATAAATCAATACCTGTGCTGGAAGTGGTTATATTATTTGCCTGTAAATTCAGGCTTTCTTTTCTCGAGGAACGCTTCGACACCTTCCCGGTAGTCATCTGAATATCCGGCTTGCCGCTGAGAGGCCTTTTCCAGTTCCAGCTGACTTTCCAGGTCATTGCCCAGGCTTGCCCGGATTGCCTGTTTGATGAGGGTCAGGCCCTTAGTCGGCTGGGTGGCCAGATGACAGGCCAGTTTAAGTGCTTCCTCTTTTATAGCCTCGTCGTCAACGACTTTCCAGATCATTCCCCATTGTTCGGCCTGTTCTGCAGACAGGGCGTCCCCCAGCAGGGAGAGGCCCATGGCGCGGGCCTGACCGACAAGGCGCGGCAGGATGAACGTGCCGCCGCTGTCCGGCACCAGACCTATCTTGCAGAAAGCCTGGATGAATTTGGCGCTGCGGGCGGCCAGAACGATATCGCAGGCAAAGGCGATATTGGCGCCGGCGCCTGCGGCAACGCCGTTGACCGCACAGATCACCGGCATCGGCAGGGCGGTCAGTTTCAGGATCATGGGATTATAGTATTTTTCGATGGAGACACCGAGGTCGCCGCCGGGAAGGACGGCCTTGTCGGACAGGTCCTGGCCGGCGCAGAAACCGCGGCCGTTGCCGGTCAGCAATAAGCAGCGGACCTCTTCAGAATCTGTCAGGATATCCAGCGCTTTCTGCATTTCCTCATGCATGGTGCTATTGAAGCTGTTCAGGGACTCAGGCCGGTTCAGTGTGAGAACGGCAAGACCCTCATTTATTTCAAACTGAATGGTTTCAAATGTTGTAGAATGGGACATGGAAAGCTACCCTGTCGCTTGAATACAGCTGTTATGGCGGGTCAAACGCGCATTCTTTTATAGATAACTTTTTATTTTTCTTGAATTGACCAACCGTTCGGTTTATTAATTTACATGTTTTCAGGGGCCGGTCAATAAAAATTATGATTTCGGCAAGTGTCCGCTCGGCCCGAGGCTCATCTGTCATACTCAGGAGAATGAATATGTCTGTTTCCCCCTTGTTTGAAAAGCATAAGGAAACCTTGAACAAAGCCGTTGAGGCCAGCCGCACCCGCGAATACTGGACGGCTTATCCGGAAATGCCAAGCCCCAAGGTCTATGGCGAAACCGCAAACAAGGACGGCGAGACAGCCTTCAAGTCCTACCTGAACAAGGCATTTGAAATTGATCAGCCCGGTACAGACGGCACTGTTGGTGCTGAAAAGTCCCCCTATGGATTCGATCTGGGAATCACCTATCCCAAGGCTGACATTGATCAGCTGGTTTCCGCTGTCGAAGAAGCCCGCAGAAGCTGGGGCAAGGCCGATGTGGATACACGCGCCGGTGTTTGCATGGAAATCCTTGACCGGATCAACAAACGCAGTTTTGAACTTGCCTTTGCAGTGATGCATACTACAGGGCAGGGCTTTATGATGGCCTTCCAGGCCGGCGGTCCACACGCTCAGGATCGTGGCCTTGAGGCCGTCGCCTATGCCTATGAAGATATGAAACGCACCCCGGCCACGGCCCATTGGGTGAAACCCCAGGGCAAGCATGATCCGCTGGTCATGGACAAGAAATTCACCGTCGTGCCGCGTGGTATCGGCCTGGTGATCGGCTGTTCAACCTTCCCGACCTGGAACAGCTATCCGGGTCTGTTCGCCAGCCTGGTGACAGGTAATGCTGTGATCGTGAAACCGCATCCCGGTGCGGTCCTGCCTTTGGCCATTACCGTGCAGATCGCCCGCGATGTGCTGGCCGAGGCCGGTTTCAGCCCCGATGTGGTGACCCTGGTCGTGGATGATGCCTCCGCGCCGGTGACCAAGGAACTGGCGCTCAAGGATGAAGTCAAGCTGATTGACTTCACCGGCAGCAGCATCTTCGGCAACTGGCTGGAAGACAACGCCAAACAGGCCCAGGTCTATACGGAGAAAGCCGGTGTGAACTGTATCATCATTGACAGCACCGACAATTTCCGCGGCATGATCAACAATATCGCCTTTACCCTGAGCCTCTACAGCGGCCAGATGTGCACGACCCCGCAGAATATCTTCATTCCCGAAGGTGGTATCGAGACAGAAGACGGTCACAAGTCCTTTGACGAAGTGGCTGGGGCGATCGCCAGGGGTGTTGAGAAATTCAATTCCGACGACCAGCGCGCCTCTGCCGTCCTTGGCGCCATTCAGAGCGATGCCACCATGGCCCGGCTTGAAAAATATGCCGCCGGAGACAATGTGCTCCTGGCGCCGCGGGCCGTGCCCATGGAAGGATTTGAGAACGCCCGGATCCGCACACCCTTGATCCTGAAAGCAACGGACAAAACCTCCTATACAGAAGAATTGTTCGGTCCGATTTCCTTCGTGGTGGCCACCAAAGACACAGCTGACAGCCTTGCCACTGTGAAAGACAGCGTTAAAAACCACGGCGCCATCAGCTTCGGTATATGGTCTTCCTCTGACGAGGTGCTGGCCCAGGCAGAAGAAGTTGCCTGTGACTCCGGTGTTGCCGTGTCCTTCAACCTGACCGGCGGCGTCTTTGTCAACCAGACCGCTGCTTTCAGTGATTTTCATGCCACGGGCGCCAACCCGGCCGCCAATGCGGCGCTTTCCGATACCGCCTATGTGTCCAACCGTTACCGGGTGGTCCAGAGCCGCTGGCATCCGAAAGGCTAAAGAATACCTCCCAGGCCTTAATGCCTGTAACTGTGACCCCGTCAGCCTGTTGGCTGGCGGGGTTTGTTTTATTGTTTTTCCGGTATTTTCCTGTGATACTGGAAGAAGGCTTTCAGTCATAAGGAAAAATTATTAAAATCATAAAATCAATATATTTTTATGAATCATAAGGGCTTGATAAGGTGTGCTCTGAGTTACGCGTTGCATTGAAATCAATATGATCAAGGAGATAAACCATGTCTGACACATCCAAGACAATGACCACCCCGGCCGGCAAATGTCCGGTTATGCATGGCGGAAACACCGCCGTCGGCAAATCCAACATGGAGTGGTGGCCGAACGCTCTTAACCTGGATATCCTGCACCAGCATGATACCAAGACCAACCCGATGGGGACGGACTTCAACTATCGCGAAGAGCTGAAGAAGCTGGACGTTGAAGCGCTCAAGAAAGACATGAAGGCTCTCATGACCGACAGCCAGGACTGGTGGCCGGCCGACTGGGGGCATTATGGCGGCCTCATGATCCGTATGGCCTGGCACTCTGCCGGATCGTACCGTATCGCAGACGGTCGCGGCGGCGGCGGTACCGGTAACCAGCGCTTTGCGCCTATCAACTCGTGGCCGGACAACGTAAGTCTCGACAAGGCCCGTCGTCTGCTGTGGCCGATCAAAAAGAAATACGGCAACAAGGTCAGCTGGGCGGACCTCATCATCCTTGCCGGTAATATGGCCTATGAAACCATGGGCTTGAAAACCTTCGGTTTCGCATTTGGCCGCGAGGATATATGGCATCCTGAAGAGGACACCTACTGGGGGTCTGAAAAAGAATGGCTGGCGAAGGATCGTTATTCGAGCGAGGATGAAAGCTCGCTGGAGAACCCCCTGGCTGCGGTGCAGATGGGCCTGATCTACGTCAACCCGGAAGGCGTTGACGGCAAACCTGATCCGTTGAAAACTGCAGAGGCCGTTCGCGTAACCTTTGCCCGAATGGCGATGGACGACGAGGAAACCGTTGCCCTGACTGCCGGGGGTCACACCGTCGGCAAGTGTCACGGTAACGGCAATGCGGAACTCCTGGGGCCCGACCCGGAAGGCGCCCCTGTTGAAGAGCAGGGCTTCGGCTGGAAGAACCCGAACGGCAAAGGCATGGGCCGTGATACGATCACCAGCGGTATCGAAGGGGCCTGGACCACTCACCCGACCAAGTGGGACAACGGTTACTTCTACCTGTTGTTCACCTATGACTGGGAACTGAAGAAAAGCCCGGCCGGCGCCTGGCAGTGGGAACCTGTCAACATCAGGGAAGAAGACAAGCCGGTTGATGTTGAGGATCCGTCGATCCGCTATAATCCGATCATGACGGATGCCGACATGGCCATGATCAAGGATCCAGCCTACGCCAAGATTTCGGAGCGTTTCTATAAAGATCCCGCGTACTTCTCGGAAGTATTCGCGCGGGCCTGGTTCAAGCTGACCCACCGCGACATGGGCCCGAAAGCCCGTTATGTCGGTCCCGATGTGCCGCAGGAAGACCTGGTCTGGCAGGATCCGGTTCCGGCAGGCTCGACCTCCTATGATGTCGAGGCCGTCAAGGCGCGCATTGCAGCTAGCGGTCTCGGTGTCAGCGACATGGTCGCTACGGCCTGGGACAGTGCACGGACCTATCGCGGCTCGGACATGCGCGGCGGGGCCAATGGTGCCCGTATCCGCCTGACCCCGCAGAAGGACTGGGAAGGCAACGAACCGGTGCGTCTGGCCAGGGTGCTGGAAGTTCTGGAAGGCATTGCCGCCGATACCGGCGCCAGCGTGGCGGATGTTATCGTGCTGGCGGGTAATGTCGGCATTGAACAGGCGGCGAAAGCGGCCGGTTTTGAGGTGACTGTTCCCTTTGCACCGGGACGTGGCGACGCGACAGATGAGATGACGGATGCCGAGAGCTTCGAGCCGCTGGAGCCGATCCATGACGGCTATCGCAACTGGCTGAAGAAGGACTATATGGTCAGTGCTGAAGAACTGATGCTCGATCGCACCCAGTTGATGGGGCTGACGGCGCCCGAGATGGTTGTCCTGGTCGGCGGCATGCGGGTTCTCGGCACCAACCACGGCGGCACAAAGCATGGCGTGCTTACCGATAACGAAGGTGCGCTGACCAATGACTTCTTCGTCAACCTCACCGATATGAGGAACAGCTGGAAGCCGGCGGACAACGGCCTCTATGAGATCCGCGATCGCAAGACGGGCGATGTCAAATGGACGGCGACCCGGATGGATCTCGTGTTCGGGTCAAACTCGATCCTTCGCTCCTATGCGGAAGTTTATGCCCAGGACGACAACGGGGAGAAGTTCGTGAATGACTTCGTTGCCGCCTGGACCAAGGTCATGAACGCGGACCGTTTCGACCTGAACTAGGAGCTGTATGGTTAAAATTCTATCCCCGCCGGCGGTGACGTCGGCGGGGATTGTCTTTTTCCGGGTTCCTATATAGACTTATCCGTCAGGGGACCGGAGCAGAACAGGGAATAAACACAAATGCGGCTTTTATGGTTGATTCCGGCGGTATTCATGATCGGCAATCTGGCGGGATGCGAAAAACTGGAAACCAGGCATAAAAAAACTGTGGAGGAAAGGCTGCTTGACAGTTTTTCCGACAGCAGTGAAGAATTGCGGGAGCGCGTCGGGCGTGTTGTGGTGGCGGCTGAGAAAAAGGATTACGAGTTTGCCATGAATGAACTGGCGCTGATCTCGGCGACCCGGCAACTGGAAAAACCCCAGAAAAAAGCTGTGGATGACCTGATGCGCCAGTTGCGCTATGATATGGAAGAGGAAGAACTCGGGGACAAGCTTAATGAATAAAAATACCCTGGGCATTGTCTGGAAGCTGATCATTGCGTCGCTGTTTGTCGGCATGGCGCTCAGTTATTTTGATATTACCCCGGCGGAGCTGATCAAAGACCTGCCGGAGACAATCGGCCGGATAGTGGATACGGCCTGGTCCGGAGTGCAGTGGGCGGCAGATTATGTGGTGCTTGGCGCGATTATCGTTGTGCCGGTCTGGCTGCTGATGAATATATCCAATATTGCCGGAAAATTTAAGAAGAAGGATTAGGGGCTGCTTTCCGTATTATACAAAAGCAGTGGATTTTGAGGATAAAGGAGGATGTGATGTCTGCAAGGAATACAGAAAATACATATGGCAGCGTTGCCCGGGCCCTGCACTGGATCATGGCTCTGCTGATAATCGGCATGTGGGTTTTAGGCCTTTATATGCATGAACTGCCGCGGGAAACGCCAGAGCAGATGCAGTACAAGTTCGGCCTTTATGACATTCATAAAGCTTTTGGCATGCTGGCACTGCTGTTCATTCTTTTCCGCATGTACTGGCGGATGACAAATGTCATTCCGGGTTTCCCGGACAGTATGGAAAAATGGGAAAAACTTCTGGCTCATGCGGCGCATGGAGTGCTCTATCTGCTGATGCTGGCCTTTCCTGTCTCCGGGTATCTCTCCTCAGCGACCGGCGGGCATAACATAACTTTCTTCGGTCTGTTTGAGATTCCGCTGCTACTGTCAAAAAATGAGGGATTAAGTGAAGTTTTCGGCGAGATTCACGAGATCTGTGCCTGGACGATCTTTTTTGTCTTTTGCCTTCACGTGGCTGCGGCGCTTTACCATCATTTTGTCAAAAAGGATGATATCATGATCCGGATGTCACCGCGCGGGGCCGGTAAGGAAGAATAAAGCCGTATTTCCTGATTTTATTAAAAGGTCGCCGCGGGCGGCCTTTTTTAAATCCAGCGTCTGACCTTGTTTTTATAGTCCAGATAGCTGGCCCCGAATTTTTCTGTCAGATAGGCCTCTTCGCGCAGGATGACGCCGAAATGCATGGTCATCAGCACCGGGATAAGGGCGATAAACATCCACAGGGAGCCGAAAATCAGGCCAAGGGCAATATAGATCAGCGTGAAGCCGAGATAGATGGGGTTGCGGCTGACAGCATAAAGCCCGCCGGTATAGATCTGATCCGTCGGGGTCAGCGGATCGGGGTTCTGTTTGTTTTTGATGAAACTGATGACACTACCGCCCAGCAGGATAAATCCGACGGCAAGCAGGATCCAGCCGATCAGGGCGGCGGGTTTGCCAAGACCAAGATAAAGCGGCATAAAATAATCCAGCGCCACGGCGAATCCCAGACCGAGGGCATAGATTACCGGGGGTCGTATGATAACGTTGGCATGGTCTTCAATCTCGATTTCGGCCATTTCTTAACTCCCCTGCTTATATCGGAAACCCCTTGCCGGGCGTTATGATCTGTCGGCTCAGTCGTTCAGGCATTTATCATAGCAATGTTCATATTTTTGTTACATTTGTTTTTTTTATGTTTTTCTGCCTATACTCTGCTCATAATAAATAGGTGGAGGACGATGGTAGATGAACGGTGACGTGCTTGTTAAAGCTACCGTTTGGGTCATGAGCCTGGTATTGGCGCTGGTATTTGTGTCCGTGGGAGTGGGTAAAATTGCCGGTGCGGATGCACATATTGCACATTACCAATCCTGGGGCATTCCGTCCTGGGCGCTACTGGCTCTTGGTGTTCTGGAGGTGACGGGCGGGGTGTTTTTACTGATCCCCCGCTGGGCCTTGATCGGAGCTTTCATTCTTTCCCTTGAACTGGCGGCCAGTGCCATGATGCATTTTTCGCTTGATGAAAACCATCTTGTGATGCGCGCCCTTGTTCTGCTTTTCATGCTGTTGGGGATAAGCTACCTGAGGGTCAAAAGAATGCCCGAGAATGGTTTGAATTGACTGTTTCGTTAACGGCTCCTTCATATTGATTGACTATTCTGGGTTGAAATTTCAGGCGGATTTAAAAAGAGGGGCCCCGTTTTGACCCGGATCATTACAAAAAAACTTATTCTCACGGCTGCTGGCAGCCTTTTTCTGGCAGCTTGCGGAGGTGGTGGCGGCAGCACACCTGCACCAACAACGCCCACCCTGCCCACAAGCAATGACAGCCTGGATGACATCCAGGTGTCCGAGGATTTCAACAGCTTCTCCAGTATTGTGCTTGTCAAGGTTGAGGGCGCAACGGAGACCGTTGATTCTTCAAATCAAACCCAGAGTTCTGATGCGGTCGTTGGCGTGAATACTGATGGCAGCTTTGAAGTGACTATAAGCGGCCAGGGTGACGATAATGATGTGAACTTTGATTTTACATTCACCAGTGCCATGCGTACGGTCGGGACCGAGAAAACAGTATTCCAAAGCAGCAATACAGCCTTTTCCTTGTTGCGCCCGGGGGTAGATGTCAGTATTCCCTTCACGCAAACAGGCGAAACCATCAATATGTCCTATGTGACTTATGGTCAGTGGGCGAAAACTGACGGTACCATTGCGGCCAATGGCTTTGACAGCGCCCGTGGCTATGTCATCTTCGGGGTTCGGACTGACAGTGTTCCTACTACCGGAACTGCCACATATGCCGGGGCCGTTGAAGGAATTATGTTCAAGCCTACAGCGACAGCCGGCAGCCCGGAGGTGTGGGGTATAAGTGGTCGTGTGGATATCGATGTTGATTTTGCAGCGGCCAACAATAACGTTGTTGCCACGTTCAGCAAAATGGCGCAATCTGTCGTTGGAACCACCAATGACTGGGTAAATTTCACGATGACAAGTGATCTTTCAAATGGTCTCTTTTCCGGAGCCGCCTCTAATTTCACGGATGCTGGTTCTGGTGCGCCGGTGGCTGGCTATAGCGGTACGGTAAGCGGTGCTTTCTACGGCCCCAACGCCCAGGAAATTGGCGGGACCTGGTCCGTTGCCGGGCCCGGAGAGGAAGCGGCGGGTGCCTTCGTCGGCGAACAATAAGTCCTTTTTCTCAGTGAAACAAAAAAGGCAGCCACTGGCTGCCTTTTGTCTTTTGGCGAGTATGATCCTAGCCGCAGGTTTCCTGCACTACTTCGCTGGTTATGGGATCGACGCTTTTCAGCACGATGTCATAGCCCCACAGCCTGCGCAGGTGGGCGATGACCTGTTCCGCCGCCTTCTGTGACAGGGGAATATGGTTATTCATGCTGTGCACCAGGGTCAGCCTGCGGTCGCCGGCCAGGTCGACCCGGCTGACCTGGATATCAAGGTCCATATTGGCCACCGAATATTGGGCGGACAGCGCTTCCCGGACCGCCTTGTAGCCGGGTTCATTGTGGATATGATCGACCTCGATAAAGGTGTTGTCGCAGTCATCATGGATATTGAACAGCCGCATTTCCCGGATCAGGTGAGGGCTCAGGAACTGCAGGATGAAACTTTCATCCCGGTAATTTTCCCAGGCGTCTTTCAGCGTTTCGATCGGCTTGTTGTTGCCGGCGATGTCGGGGAACCATTCCCGGTCCTCGTCGGTCGGGTTTTCACAGATGCGCTGGATATCCTGCATCATGGCAAAACCGAGCGCATAGGGATTGATGCCGGAGAAATAGGGGCTGTCAAAGGACGGCTGGGCTACCACCCGGGTATGGAAGTCAATGAATTCCAGCATGGCGCCTTCGGTGATCTGGCCGGTGTCATAAAGCCGGTTCATCAGATAATAATGAACATAGCAGGCACAGCCTTCATTCATCATTTTGGTCTGGCGCTGGGGATAGAAATACTGGGCGATGGAGCGCACGATACGCAGGATTTCCGCCTGCCAGTGGCTTAGGACCGGGCTGTTTTTCTCCAGAAAATAAAGCAGATTGGATTCCGGAATGCCCAGCTTGGTCGCAAGCTGTTTTTCCATCTGGTCGAGTTCCGCCGAATCGGTGTTTTTGATTTCCGGCAGGGTGCGCCACAGTTCGTTGACCTGGGACTGCTCATATTCAAGCCGTTCGAGCTCCCGTTCCTGCATCTTCTTGTCATCCAGTTTTGTCGGGCGGGTGTAACGGTCCACGCCCTGGTCCCTGAGGGCATGGGCGGAATCAAGGATTTTCTCCACTTCCCGATAACCGTACCGTTCCTCACATTTGGCGATATAGTTTTTGGCGAACTGCAGGTAGTCAAGGATCGCGTCGGCATCGGTCCATTGCTTGAACAGGTGATTATTTTTGAAAAAATGATTGTGGCCGAAGGCAGCGTGGGCCATGACCAGAGCCTGCATGGTCATGGAATTTTCTTCCATGATGTAGCAGATGCAGGGGTCGGAATTGATCACGATTTCATAAGCCAGTCCCTGGAATCCCTTCTGGTACATGGTCTGATCGCGGATAAAGCTTTTACCGAAAGACCAGTGGTTATACATCATCGGCATGCCGACGGAACTGTAGGCGTCCAGCATCTGTTCCGAGGTGATGACTTCTACCTGGGTCGGATAAACATCAAGCCCCATTTCATTGAGCGCGATGTCCTCGATGGCCCGGAAAGTCCGGTCGACGGTCTCGAAATCCCATTCAGCTCCTTCATACAGGAGTGAGGTTTCTGTCTGTTTTTTCTTTGCACTCATCTTACACAGCCTCCTGTGTTGCACCGGCAGAAGAGGAACTGTTTCTGTCCCTGGCGAACAAGTCATGCAGGACCGGGAAGATATCGGCCGCTTTGGTCACCCGGCGAATGGCAAAATTGCGGTTTTGCTTCTGCACCTGGTCATAGGCCTGCCATAGACGGGTGGTGCCGTTATTCCCCATGAACATTTCCGATTCCTGGGTATCCCATATTTCCACATAGGCAAAATACTGGCACAGCGGCAACAGGCGTTCCTGCAGCATATACTGGCAATGGGCGTTATCGCTGTTCAGGTTGTCACCGTCGGAGGCCTGGGCTGCATAGATATTCCAGTCATCGGGCGGATAACGTTCCTTGATGATCTGTTCCATCACTTCAAGGGCAGTGGAAACAATGGTGCCACCGGTTTCCCGGGAATAGAAGAAGGTCTCTTCATCCACCTCGCTGGCGTGGTGGGTATGGCGGATAAAAACGATATCCACCTTGGTATATTGTTTTTTCAGGAACAGGTGCAGCAGCATGAAGAAGCGTTTGGCCAGTTCCTTGTGCATCTCGCTCATGGAGCCGGACACGTCCATCAGGCAGAACATGACCGCATGGGTGTTCGGTTTCTGCTCTTCGGTGAAGCTGGTGTACCGCACATCAATGGGATCGATATAGGGCACGAGTTTGCGCCGCCGCTGCTTTGTTTCCAGCTGACCGAGCAGATATTCAAGTTCCTTGTCGTCTTTTTCGCTTTTGCGTTTCTTTTCCCGGAGCGCGGTGATCCGGTCTTCCAGCTCCTCGATTTCCTCGCGGCTTGGTCGTTTCAGGGTTAATCTGCGGGCCAGGCTGTTGCGCATCGTCAGTTTCAGGTTGAGGTTGGCGGGAGAGCCCTCTTTTTTATAGCCGGCCCGGTGATATTCGGTGACCATCTCTTCCTTGATGGAGGTTTTGACAAAGTCCGGCAGTTCCATGTCTTCGAACAGGATGTTGAGAAATTCATCCCGGGTCAGGGAAAAGCTGAAGGCATCTTCGCCTTCGCCATCGTCGCTGGCTTCCCGGCCGCCCTGGCCCTGGCCGCCACCCTGTTCCGGCCGCTTGATCCGGTCGCCGGGCATGAACTCCCGGTTTCCCGGCAGGACCCGGTCATGGATGCCCTTGCTGCTGTCGCCGATCAGACGGGGCTCATCCAGCCCGTCAGAGGGAATGCGGATCTGTTCAGAGGAGTCTATGTCAGAAATCTTCCGGTTTTTGACAGCATCGTCGACCGCTTTCTTGATCTGTTTACGGGCGCGCTGGATAAAACGCTGCCTGTTGGTGAGGCTTTTTCCCTTTGGATTCAGCCTTCTGTCAATTATGTGCATCATACGCGATTACTCTCCTGGAGTGGGCTTAAGTGAAACATGGGGGAGGGGCGGGAGATTATCCCGCCTTGTTGACCCGCATATACCACTCCACAAGCCGGTGAACCTGGCGTTCGCTGTAGCCACGGTCTTTCATGCGCTCGACAAATTCGTGATGCTTGTGTTCGCTGTCCTTGTCTTTCTTGCTGCCGAAGCTGATCACCGGCAGCAGGTCCTCGACCTTGCTGAACATGCGTTTTTCGATCACCGAACGCAGTTTCTCGTAGGACGTCCATTTCGGGTTCTGACCGGCATTGTTGGCCCGGGCGCGCAGGGCGAACTTGACCACCTCGTTGCGGAAGTCTTTTGGATTGGAGATACCGGCCGGTTTTTCGATTTTGCTTAGTTCCTGATCCAGGATCTTGCTGTCCAGAAGCTGGCCGGTATCCGGATCCTTGAAGTCATGGCCCTCGATCCAGGCGTCCGCATAGGAAATATAGCGATCGAATAGATTCTGGCCGTAATCGGAATAGGATTCAAGGTAGGCTTTCTGAATTTCATTACCGATAAATTCCGCGTAGCGCGGGGCGAGCTCACCCTTGATGAACTCGATATATTTCTTCTCGAGATCTTCCGGCAGCTGTTCCCTGAGCAGGGCTTTTTCCAGCACATACATCAGGTGAACCGGATCGGCGCCGACTTCCTGGGTATCATAGTTGAAGGTTTCAGCCAGGATTTTAAAGGCAAAACGGGTGGAAATGCCACCCATGCCCTCATTGACACCGGCCATATCCTTATATTCCTGCATGGGTTTGGCCTTGGGATCCACATCCTTGAGATTCTCCCCGTTATAGACCCGCATTTTGGAATAAAGGTTGGAGTTTTCATGTTCCTTGAGCCGGGTCAGGACACTGAATTTGGCCAGCATGTCCAGGGTGCTTGGGGCGCAGTGACTGGTATTCAGGTCGGAGCTGCTCAGCAGTTTGTCATAGATTTTTGCCTCTTCATCAACCCGCAGGCAGTAGGGCACCTTGATCACATAGACCCGGTCGATAAAGGCTTCATTGTTTTTGTTATTTTTGAAACTCTGCCATTCGGCTTCGTTGGAGTGGGCAAGGATTGTCCCTTGATAGGGGATGGCGCCAAGGTTTTCGGTGCCCACATAGTTGCCTTCCTGAGTAGCGGTCAGCAGGGGGTGCAGCATCTTGATCGGGGCCTTGAACATCTCCACAAACTCCAGGATGCCCTGGGTGGTGCGGTTCAGGCCGCCGCTGTAGGCATAGGCATCGCTGTCGTTCTGGCTGTAATATTCCAGCTTGCGGATGTCCACCTTGCCGACAAGGGTGGAGATATCCTGGTTATTCTCGTCACCGGGTTCGGTCTTGGCGATGGCGATCTGGCGCAGTTTTGACGGAAAGATTTTTACCACTGAAAATTTGGAAAGATCGCCTTCATACTGGTCGAGCCGCTTCAGGGCCCAGGGCGACATCAGACCGGTCAGCCGGTGCCGGGGTATTTTGTATTTTTCCTCGAACACATCGCCCATCTTTTCCGGGTCAAACAGGCCGAGGGGGGATTCAAAGACGGGGCTGATTTCGTCACCGGCTTTCAGCACGTAGATCGGGCACTTTTCCATCAATGCCTTGAGTTGCTCCGCCAGCGAGGATTTACCGCCGCCCACAGGACCCAGCAGGTAAAGCACCTGTTTACGCTCTTCCAGACCCTGGGAGGCATGCTTGAAGAAGCCGACAATACGTTCGATGGTTTCCTCCATGCCGAAGAAATTTTCAAACCCTTTGTATTTCTTTATGGTCCGGTTCATGAAGATACGGCCGAGGCGTTCGTCCTTCGAGGTGTCGATCAGTTCCGGTTCGCCGATCGCATGCATCATACGTTCCGCAGAACTGGCGTACATCATCGGATCTTCACTGCATCCATGAAGATATTCGCGCAGGGAAATTTCGCTTTCCTTGCGATGTTCATACTGGTTTGAATAAAGATCAAAAAGGTCTGTTTCGTTAGGCATGGTGGCAACTCCCGGCTTTGGTTAAGTATCAGGACAGGCCAGATTGTGAAGAACGAACAGGCTTTAGGTTAATGTCGGGCCGGTTCCAATTCTGACCATGTCGTCAGAAGGAAGATATGCCGTGGCGTGACTGCCAGTGTTTAAGTATCTGGGTCGCCATGCCGGTGGCACAACTTCCCTCCCATTTTCTGATTCCGGATATTCATTTTCCGGATACAGTAAAAACTGGTTTTAAAAATCTTCGAATAAGATACTAAAAAATATGGCCGATTTGAGGTTATGGTTAATTATCGCCAAAATTGATTAAAGAGTGGTTTACAATCCGGCCGGCCAACAAACTAACTCAAACCATAAAATCAAATTGTCGTGAACGTGAGATGAATATACCTCATCGCCAGATGTTTTTTTGTAAAAAAGTTTGATGCCGGTGTGAACAAATCATAGTTTTGGCAAGTCATAAAACTGATATGGTTACTATAACGGATAATTCCAAGGGGAGGAAAAATAATGTTGAGTATGGCGGGCCTGGTCGGGGGATTAATCCTGTTAATTGTTCTGACAATCCGGGGGGTGAATATCCTGATTGCAGCACCAATCTGTGCGCTGATTGTAGCGATCAGCAGCGGCATCGCCATCCTGCCGCCGATGGCGGGGGAAGGGCAGGCCAGCTTCACCGCGGACTATATGACCGGATTTGCCGGATTTCTCAGGGACTGGTTTATTGTCTTCCTGCTCGGCGCCATGTTCGGCAAGGTGATGGAGGATTCGGGTGCTGCCGACAGCGTCGCCCACTGGGTGGTGCAAAGGCTTGGTATGAAACATGCCGCCCTTGCGGTGATTCTTGCCTGTGCAGTCCTTACCTACGGCGGCGTCAGTGTTTTTGTGGTGGCCTTTTCGGTCTTTCCCATGGCCCTGAGCCTGTTCAAACAGGCCAACCTGCCGCGCCGTTTCATTCCGGCGGCTCTGGCCTTTGGGTCCGTCACTTTCACCATGACCAGCGCCGGATCGGTCGAAATCCAGAATTTCCTGCCGTCGGGATATCTTGGCACCAATCATTTTGCCGGCTGGCAGGTGAGTATTATTGTCGCCCTGTTCATGGCATCCTGCGGGATTTTCTGGTTTGAAAAAATGATGACCAGGGCAAAAGTCAACGGTGAGGTATTTGACGTCCGGGAAGGGGACCCGGAAGAAAAGAATTATGACAATCTGCCCAATCCGCTGATGGGCTTTGTGCCGCTGATCATTGTTCTTGGCACCAGTTTCTATTTCAGTGTGATTCTTGATTACGGCAAGTCGGCGCTGGTGGTGGCGCTGCTGGGCGGACTGTTGTCCTCCATCGTGATTTACCGGAAACATTTCAATAACCTCGGGACGGCCCTGTCGGTGGCCACCCTGGGCGCCCTGATTGCCATCAGCAATACCTGTGCCGTTGTAGGCTTCGGCAGTATCGCCAAACTGACACCGGCGTTCCAGGTGGCACTGGACTATATGACCCACCTGCCGGGCAATGAGTTGATCGGGGCCGCGGTGGCAGTCAGTGTGATTGCGGCCTTGACCGGGTCCGCGTCCGGTGGCCAGGCCATTGCCCTGCCGCTGCTTGCTCCCCATTATCTGGACCAGGGGGTGGATCCGGAAGCCCTGCACCGGGTGGTGGCCATTTCATCGGGCGGGCTCGACAGCCTGCCGCATAACGGTTATGTGGTGACCACGATCCGCGCTATATGCGGAGAGACTCATCAATCCGCCTATCTGCCGGTGGCGGCGCTGACGGTGGTGATTCCCTTTATCGGCGCCATTCTGGCCATCGTTCTGTTCCTGCTTGGACTTTAAGGTTCTCTGTGTCATAAGAAATTTATGTCAAAGAAACCCGAAGATTTTGCAGAATTCATCCGCACTCTTGGCCGCGGTCCGACCAAATCCCGTCACCTGACCCGGGAGGAGGCCAGGGAGGCCTTTGCCGGCGCCCTCAGTGGGGAAATGGCCGACCTGCAGATCGGGGCGTTGCTCTTGCTGTTGCGCTACCGGAGCGAGGATGCGGCAGAGCTCGCCGGCATCGTGGAAGCAATCCGAAGCAGCCTCGATATGGCGCCGATCACGGACTATCAGGACCTGATTGACTGGCCGAGCTATTCGGCCGGCAAAAGCCGGGGCCTGCCGTGGTTCCTGCTTTCGGCCAAACTGCTGTCGGAAAATGGACACAAGGTTTTCATGCATGGCTATAACAGCCATCTGGAGAACGGCATTCCGACCGGGGACTGTCTTGATGTGATCGGGGAAAAGGCCTGTGTCAGCCTTGCCGTGGCTTCGGATAAACTGGCCCGCGATAATTTTGCCTTCCTGCCGTTGCGTCATTTCTGTCCGCGCATTCTGGAATTCCTGCAGATGCGCAACTTGCTCGGGGTGCGTTCGATCATCAATACGGCGGTGCGGCTGATAAATCCATTGCATGCGGATACCCTGTTTCTGGGGATCTTCCATCCGGCCTATATCAATCTGAACCGGGAAGCCGCGCAAATTCTGGAACAACCGAGGCTTGGCGTCATCAAGGGCGGCGGCGGCGAGGCGGAACGCACGCCTTTCAAGCCGATTGCGCTTTATACCGTCATTAAGGGATCGGAAGACAAAACCAGCTGGCCGGCCACGCTCAAGGAAGCTGAACAGGGGGAACGAAATGTCTCTCTCGATCATTTCCGCGAAGTCTGGTATGGTAAGGTTGAAGATCCCGTCGCCCTCAGGACCATTCTGGGCACCGCCGCGCAGGCCTTGTATCTTAAGGGTGTCGCACGGGATATCCCGGAAGCCGAAGTTCTGGCGCTCACCTGCTGGGAGAAACATCTGTCATCCTGAACAGGGAGGGAACCGTTATGAAACGCGTTGTTGGGCCAGGAGGTTTTTTTATCAAGGTCAAGGACCGGGAAAAACTGCAGCAATGGTATGAACGTCATCTCGGGGTGGAATTCGACGGGTATAACAGCATGAAGTTCCAGATGAATGAGGACGGGGAAAACCCGAAAGAGTCCTATGTTCTAATCTCCATGTTCAAGGAGGAGACGGATTATTTTGGTCCCCATGGGCACAGCTTCATGTTTAATTTCCGGGTGGATGACCTTGATCGGGTCGTTGCGGAACTGGAAGCAGAAGGCGTGGACGTCCTGCCCGAGCGGGAGGACGGGGATTACGGCAAGTTTGCCTGGATATTTGATCCCGAGGGTCACAAAATTGAATTGTGGGAACCGCCCCTGAAAGCCGCCCTCGCGGAAACTGATCAGAATACGCTCTAGGATGTTGTCGGGCTCGGGGCAAGATCCGGCCGCATATCCCGCACTGTTTTCATGACCCAGAGGAATGACACCGTGCCAGCGATGATATTGCAGGCGCTGGTGATGCCATAGATGACCGGCAGGTCATAATAAAGTGAGGCGAAATAGATCAGCGGCAGGGGCAGGACCACGGTCCGCATGGTGCTGACGATGACCCCCGGCAATGGCCGGCCGATGCCATTGAAAGACGCATTGGCCGACATGACAAAACCATAGGCGCCATAAGACAGCGGGATCAGATAGAGGTAGGCCACCGCTTTTTCAATAATGAAGGGATCGTCGCTGAACTGGCTGGCAAGGACGTTGGCGAGCAGGGCGATGGTTAGGGCCAGAACCGCTCCCCAGACCAGGCAGAAGGTGAGGCAGATTTTCAACGCCTCTTCAATGCGGTCGAATTTGTGGGCGCTCAGGTTCTGTCCCACGACCGGGCCGATGACGGCCGACAGGGCGAAGAAAAAGACCAGGCAGAGGGATTCGATCCGCGCCGCCACGTTGGTGGCCGCTACGGCGTCCTGCCCGTATCCGGAAATGATGCCGATCAGGACCACGTTTCCGGCCGGTATGATCATGTTGGTGGCCGCCGCCGGGATCCCCACATGCATGATGCTTCTTGCCGAAGACTTGAAAGTCCGCAGCACTTCGCGGGAAAAATTAATGGCCTCGAACCGGTAGTAGAGAAAACCGTAAATGGAAAAGAAGACACCGCCCCGGGCGATGACTGTGGCCAGGGCGGCGCCCTCGATCTCCAGACGTGGAAAGCCGAACAGGCCGAAAATCAGGATCGGATCAAGGACAACATTCACAAGTGCGGCGTAGATGTTGATCTTGGTCTGGGTCATGGTGTCGCCCATGGCCCGCATGGCGCTCATGCCGACCACAGGGGCAATCACAAACAGGCAGGATATGTACCAGATGGTAATATAGTCCCGGATCAGGGGCAGGATATTTTCATTGGCGCCGATCAGGGTAAACAGGGGGTCGATGGTCACCAGGCCGATAAAACCCAGTGTTACGGCGATCAGGATGGTCAGCAGGAAGCTGATGGTGGCCAGGCGCACCACTTCATCGTGATCCTTGCGCCCGAAGGCCCGGGCCAGGACCGATGAGGTGCCGGCGCTGAGACCGATGGAGGCGGAAATCACCAGCATGGTGACGCTGGTGACATAGCCCATGGCAGCCAGTTCATCGTCGCCCAGCATGCCGACGAAATAGAGATCCACCAATCCGTAAGCCATATTGGCCATGAGCCCGACCACCAGGGGCAGGGTCATCTTCAGCAGATGGTTCGGGATCGATCCGACAGTCAGGTCGGTGTGCGGCTTTCTGGATTTGTTTGTTCTTTTCATTCTGATCTTTTCCGGCGTGATGTAATTCCCCGATACGCCTTTGGCAGGATAAAAGCATGCTTTGCCTCTGATGGCCAGTCACTAATTGGTGAGAAGATGATTTTTCTGCCGGATTTGGCAGTTGATTTAAAATGCCGTCGCACGGAGGTTTAATTCCTGAAAATTTGCCTATATAAGGGATTAGACACTTGATTTGAAGAATTATACATTTTGAAGATTTACAGGGAACGGAGTAAGGCATGCTGGTTATCGTTTCACCCGCCAAGAAACTGGATTATGAAACAGATATCAATGTGAAGGACTGGACGGAGCCGGAATATCTGGAGGACAGTCAGGAACTGATTAAAACCGCCCGTAAGCTGACCCGGTCCGATATTGGCGGCCTGATGAAAATCAGTGACCAACTGGCCGATCTTAATTACCGGCGTTTCCATGACTTTTCTGTGCCCTTCAATCCGGCCAATGCCCGGCCGGCGATCTATGCCTTCAAGGGGGATACCTATGTGGGGCTGGACGCGGAAACACTGAGCAAAGAAGACCTGAAATTTGCCCAGGATCACCTGCGCATCCTGTCCGGTCTTTACGGCCTGTTGCGCCCGCTGGACCTGATGCAGGCCTACCGCCTGGAAATGGGCAGCCGGCTGCAGAACCCGCGCGGGCGCAATCTGTATGAATTCTGGGGTAATACTCTGTCCGAAGGGATTAACGAGGCCCTGGCCGGCGACAAGGAGCCTGTCCTGGTCAATTGCGCGTCCCAGGAATATTTCAAGGCGGTCAAGCCCAAGGCGCTGAAGACCCGTGTCATCACACCGGTTTTCAAGCAGGTCAAGGAAGGTCATGCCCGCTCACTGGGCATGATGGCCAAACGAGCCCGGGGCATGATGGCCCGCTATGTTATCCAGAACCGGATCAAGGATCCGGAAGAGCTCAAAAAATTTGATATGGACGGCTATAAATTCCAGCCGACCCTGTCCGATCACCAGACCTTTGAATTTCACAAGATAACCGGTTAGAGCCGCTTTTATGGTCGATAACCTCTGGTTTTTTGCTCTTGCGGTACCGTTGGTACTGTTAACGGGTATATCTAAAGGGGGGTTTGCCAACGGACTGGGCAGTATCACCGTACCCATGATGGCGGTATTGATTGATCCGCGGCAGGCGGCGGCGATCATGCTGCCCATCCTCTGTATTATGGATATTCTGGCGCTGTGGCAGTATCGCAAGGTCTGGGATCCGACCAGCCTGAAAATCATGATCCCCGGGGCGCTGATCGGTATCGGTATCGGCACCCTGACTTTTCATATGATGAGTGTGGACATGCTGCGCCTGATCGTCGGCGTTATGGCGCTCTATTTTGTACTCAATTTCTGGTACGGGAAATTCCGGAAAATCGAAATCGGGGCAAAAGATCACAATGCGGCCAAAGGCAGTTTTTTCGGCATGCTGGCCGGTTTTACCAGTTTTGTCGCCCATGCCGGCGGTCCGCCGGTGGCGCTTTACCTGCTACCCCTGAGGATGGACAAAACCCTGCTGGTCGGCACGTCTGTGGTTTTCTTTACCGTCGTCAATTACACCAAGCTGATCCCCTATGCCTGGCTTGGCCAGTTGTCTCTGGGTAATCTGACCACCTCCCTGATCCTGCTGCCGCTGGCGCCGCTGGGTATATGGCTTGGCGCATGGCTGCATCACCATGCCTCAGACAAGCTGTTTTATATTTTCTTTTACGGGGTGTTGTTTGTGGTCGGCCTGAAGCTGACGGTGGAGGGCCTGACGGCCCTCCTGTAAAAATTCCGGCCTAGAAGGGGATCCAGTCCCGCTCCGGCGTCATATGCATATAGCCGAGGTTTGCGCCGGCCCGGAGGCCCACGCCGACCCGGATCGGGGCAATAATAATGTCACCGCGCTGCTGGTAGTTCATGCCGAGGCCGCCGATATAATAAAAGCTGCCTTCCACAGCCGGGAAACGCTGATAGATTTCATTGACGTCGTGCAGGTTATAGACCAGGGCAAAGACCCGGGAGGCATTGCCGCCGACATCGATACCGATGGACGGGCCTTTCCAGTAGAGACGGCTGTCACCCTCGATCTTGTGGGACAGGGTGCCGTCTCCGTAGCGCAGGCCGACAATAAGGGCGCCGCTGCCTTCGGTGCCGATGATATAGGCGTTCGGGCGGCCATTGTCCTTGAAGGCCTTTTCAATCAGTTTGGCCAGGGCTTCCGATCCACCACCCAGAAAGTCCGAGGCCGCGTTCATGACGCTTTTCTCGTCATAGGTATTGGCATAGTTGGTGCCGTCCTGGTTCTGGCGGTATTGGCTGCCGTCAACCGGTTCGTCGCCCTGACCGCTGCCGGCGCAGCCGGCAAGAAGCAATGCACTGACAATCAAAAACAGATTAAGAATTTTGGACATATTTTCCCCTGTGTTTATGTACTGGTTTTCTTAAGCACCCAATATGCAGGAAATATCCAGACGATACCTGCAACAAGATAACAGATCAACTGCAGGACAATATGGTCTGCAAAAAAGGCTTCAATGAGGCGTGAAACAAGAAGCGCATAGAGGGTAAGGCCGATCAGAATGATCAGGATACCGGAAAATTTTTTAAAGGATGGATACATGAAACAATAACTACATTAAGTTGACAAGTTTGAACAGCCAGATCATCAAATGAACGATCCCGTAAGCGGTCAGGCCGAAAAATGTGGCGATCAGCACAAACCGCAGGTGGGTTTTAAGGGAGGAGAAAAATTTCCGGGTTTCGGGGTTTGTCATCAACCGGATACCTTCTGTTTCTCACAGGCCATCCGAATGATCCTGATCGTATCATCCCAAAGGCCATAGTCAGGAAGATCGGCAAGAGGAACCCATCTGGCCTCTTTAGCGTCGTCACCGGCCCGGATCTCGCCGTTTTCATATCGGGCGGTATAGTCAATCAGTGTATAATGGTGGCGGATGCTGTTATTGTCGTCCCGGTCAATGAAATCCAGTGCATCCACCAGTTTCAGGTCGGTGAACCGGATTCCTGTTTCCTCCAGGACCTCCCGGGCTGCCGTTTCTTCCAGTGGTTCGCCCACATCCTGGGCACCGCCGGGGATCGACCACTGATTCAGTTTGGGTGGTTTCGAGCGCCGGATCAGCAGGACATTTTCCCCTTTGAAAACCACCACGCCGACAGCCACGATGGGCCGGTCCGGATAATCCCTTTTCATTCTTTGCGTCTCCTGTATTTTGGGACTATTGGAAATAATGAACCGTTTGGCAAGGATAAACACGGGAACAATTTATGTGCGGCAGATATTCCCTGGCCAGTGACGCCTATAAAAAATTTCTTGAATTTATGGGACTCTCCGACAACAGCCGGGTGCCATCCCGTTTTAATGTCGCGCCGTTGCAACCAATCCCGGTGATCCGCCTCAGCGGATCTGACAGGGACCAGGCGATCCGGCCCGAAAGCCCGCTGCCAGCGAAGGAGGTCGCCCTGATGCGCTGGGGACTGGTGCCGAACTGGGCAAAGGAATTACAGAAAGGCAAGCCGCTGATCAATGCCCGCAGCGAAACCATCGCCGACAAGCCGTCCTTCCGCAGCCCCTTTCGCCGCCGCCGCTGCCTGATCCCGGCGGACGGGTTTTATGAATGGAAAAAAAGTGGCGCCTCTCCGGTGCCCTATCATATCTGCCTGCCGGACCATGCCCCCTTTGCCTTTGCCGGAATCTGGGAAATCTGGATGGGCCCGCACGGGGAGGACTGGCTGGAGACGGTCAGCATTGTCACCAAGCCGGCCACAGGAAAAATAAGGGATATTCATAATCGCATGCCGGTGATGCCCCATCCTGATGATTATGACCTGTGGCTCAGGCCGGCCGATCCCCCGGACCGGCATATCTTTGACAAGCTGTCTACGGCACTGGAAGACCGGTTCGGTTATTACCGGGTTTCTCCCTATGTGAACAGCGCCCGCCATGACGGGCCCGTCTGCCGCGAACCGGCCACCGATCCGGAAGAGGACGGCAGGGGCCAGTTCGGTCTGTTCTGATTTCTGCTGTTTTAGCCGTCTATTTGTTCAAGAAAGGCGTTGATAGCGGCGACGCTCTGTTCTTCACGAAGGTCGGGTGTGTGGCCCCGGTGGGCGATGGTCACTCCTGTGAATTTCGGATGAAGCTCAGCCATTTTTTTGAGGGTTTCGGCAGACAGGATATCACTCAACTTACCGCGCAGGCAGAGGATGGGGATTTCCGCCAGACTCTGGAACAGCGGCCACATATCAACCGGCACGGCGGCTTCCTGGCTCTCCCGGACTGCAGTGCCCACATGCGGGTCATAGTCGGCAATGAGGGTGCCGTCTTCCTGCTGCCGGAAGGTATTGTCGGCGAATTTAAGCCAGTCTTCCTGGGTATAATCGGCAAAGTTGGCGCTGTTCATGGTTTTCAGGATATTGGCCGCCTGGCCCCAGCTGCGCACGGCGGCGGTTTTACCCACATAGGCCCAGATACGGTCGATCCCGGTCTGCTCGATGACCGGTCCCACATCATTCAGAACAATGGCCTTGACGCGATCCGGCTGGACCGCTGCCATGGCCATGCCGATCAATCCCCCCATGGAGGTGCCGACCACAACGACCCGGGGAATCGTCATATGATCCATCAGTTCGAACATGTCAGCCACATAGACGGGGATCTGATAGTTATGATATTCCGGGTCATAGTCCGATTTTCCCCGGCCGCGCACATCCATGCTGATCACGGGACGATCCTTTTGCATTATGCTGGCAAAATCATGGAAATCCTTGGAATTCCGGGTGATCCCGTGAATGCACAGCAGGGGCGTCTTGCGGCTGCCGCCGTTTTCATAGACGCGGTGATACAGCTTGAGACCGTCCCGTAATGTGTAGCGGTCTTCCCTGAAGTTCTTCTCACTCATATTTACACAGCCTCTGGAGTAGGGGGTTATTTTACAATACGTCCCGGATTCAGAATATTTATTGGATCCATGGTTTTCTTAAGGTTGCGCATCAGGTCAAGGGCGACGGGCGACTTGTAGCGGGTCAGTTCCTCCACCTTCAGCCGGCCAATGCCATGTTCGGCGCTGATGCTGCCGTCCAGATCATCAACAATGTCATGGACGACCTTGTTGATTTCCTCCCATCGTGCCAGATAGGCGGCCTTGTCGGCGCCTTCCGGCTGGGTCAGGTTGAAATGAATATTGCCGTCGCCGATATGGCCGAAAGGTACCGGGCGGATGCCGGGAATTGTTCTGTCCACGGCGGCGGTTGCCCGGTCCAGAAATTCGGGAATTTTCGAGACCGGCACGGCGATGTCATGCTTGATGCTGCCGCCTTCGAATTTCTGGACTTCCGACAGGTTTTCCCTCAGCGACCAGAGACTGTCCCGCTGCTGTTCGCTCTGGGCGATCACACCGTCCACGACCAGTTCATGTTCCATGGCGGTTTCCATGATCTGCTGGAAAAGGTTCTCCAGATCAAGGTGCTGCCTGTCCAGTGAAGAGGAACATTCCATCAGGATATACCAGTCATGGGCAGCTTCCAGTGGATCGGTGGCGTCCATATGACGGATCAGGAAATCAAGCCCGATGCGGGGTATGATTTCAAACGCCGTGATCAGGTCGCCGCTCATTTTCCGGGCCAGGGTCAGAAGCTCGATCGCGGCTTGGGGGGACGGGATGGCCAGCAGGGCTGTCTGCCGGTTGAGCGGACGCGGATAGAGTTTCAGGGTGGCGGCGGTGACAATGCCCAATGTACCTTCCGAACCAATGAAGAACTGCTTCAGGTCATAGCCGGTATTGTCTTTCCTGAGGCCTGTCAGGCCATCCCAGATTTGTCCGTCCGGCAGCACCACTTCAAGCCCCAGCACCAGGTCGCGGGTATTGCCGTACTTCAGCACCCCGACACCGCCGGCATTGCTGGAAATATTTCCGCCGATCTGGCAGGTGCCTTCCGAGGCAAGGCTGAGCGGAAAATAAAGATCCATTTCTTCCGCTATGATTTGCAGATCCGCAAGGATAATACCGGATTCCACGGTGATGGTCTGGTTCAGGGGATCACGCAGGCGTACCCTGTTCAGGCGTTTCAGGCTGATCAGGATTTCATTACCGCTCTCGTCGGGGATACCGCCGCCGACAAGGCCTGTGTTGCCGCCCTGGGGAACAAGGGTCAGACAGTTATCATGACAATATCTGACCAAGGCCGCCACCTTGTCGGTGCTGTCCGGCAATAACAACAAGGGAGTTTCGCCCTTATAGAGGTCGCGCCATTCCACAAGGTGGGGGGCCAGTATATCGGGGTCGTCCGACCAGCCGCCGGGACCGGCAATTTTCTTCAGCTCTTCCAGATGCTTGTTCGAAGGTTTTGTCATTCGCTTTCCCCATCCGGCCGGGGCGCAGCAGCCCGTTCCAGCCGGTCATTGATGGCCAGGCCAAGACCCTGCAGCGGGATAGGCATCACGGCGATTTCGGCAACACCCATGCCGTCCAGCTCCCTGAGCAGGGAAAATAGCTTGGCGGCCGCTTCCTGCAGGTTGCCGCTGGGGCTCAGGTTGCGCACAATGACGCTATCCTTGGGCACCGCCCGGCCAAACGCCAGTAGGGCCTCGCCCGGTTCGGCATGTGTCGCATTAAGCCGCAGGCGGGCATTTGGTGCATAATGGCTTTTTAACTGACCCGGAGCGACCGGGTTGTCTGCATTTTTGACCAGACGCACCGGCAGTCCGGCGACCAGTTCGATTTCTTTCGGCGTGATCGTGCCCGGTCTCAGAAGCAGGACTTCCTGACCGCTGACCTGGACAATGGTGGATTCAAGACCTTCCTCGCAGGGGCCGCCATCAAGGATCAGCGGGACTTCTTCTGCCGTAAATTCCCGGGCTACATGTTCTGCGGTGGTGGGGCTGATGCGCCCCGATTTGTTGGCGCTGGGGGCGGCAACCGGTCCGCCGAACGTGGTCAGAAGTTCATGGGCCATCCTGTGGCGGGGAACGCGAACGGCAACAGTATCAAGTCCGGCAGAAACCAGCGGGCTTAACGGACAATATTCTTTTCTGGGCAAGACAAGCGTGAAGGGGCCCGGCCAGAATTTTTCCGCCAGCCGGCGCGATGTGATATCAAGGGTAACATAGTCTTCGGCGCTTTCAAGGTCGGGGAAATGCACGATCAGCGGGTTGAACTTCGGCCGTTCCTTGGTTTCGAAAATAGCCGCCACAGCCGTGCCGTTGCAGGCATCGGCGCCCAGGCCGTAAACGGTCTCGGTCGGAAAGGAAACCAGTTTGCCCTGTCGCAGGTATTTGGCAGCCAGGGTAAAGTTCACGGAGCTGGCGGTATAGATATTGCTGTATTCCATATCTGTTCAGGTGTCTCGGCTCTTAGTCGCTTAAAACACTTGTTTCAAACGTACGAGTCATGTAAATTGACATTCAAACGATTGTTTGAATATTTGCCTTTTTGTTTTTCAGTGTACTACTGAATTTGGTTATTAACACGAAGAAAAACAGAGTGCCAGAGGCGTCAAACAGCAATCAGACAAGTTTTAGGAGATTTAGCGTTGGCAGAGTATGTTGCCCCGACCAGGGAAATTCGTTTTGTACTGGATCATGTTGTCGATCTGGCCGAGCTTGTGAAGCTTGAGCCGTTTCAGGAAATTACAGATGATCTTGTTCAGGCTGTTCTTGAAGAGGGCGGCAAATTCGCCGCTGAAAAACTTTCTCCCCTTTATGCTGTAGGTGACCGGCAGGGCAGTGTCCTGGACGGCGACAGCGTGAAGACGCCGGACGGTTTCAGGGAAGCCTATCAGGCCTATGTGGAGAACGGCTGGAATGGCATTTGCAGTCCTGTCGACTATGGCGGACAGGGCATGCCGCAGGTCATCGGCACCGCCGTACAGGAAATGATGGCGGGCGCTAACCAGGCTTTTACCCTCTGTCCGATTCTGGGGCAGGGTGCAGTGGAGGCCCTTGAAGCCCACGGCACGGAAGAACAGCAACGGATCTATATGGAAAAACTGGTGTCTGGCGAATGGACCGGCACCATGAACCTGACCGAACCGCAGGCCGGATCGGATGTGGGGGCGCTGCGGACCAGGGCGGAACCGATGCCGGATGGCACCTACCGGATCAACGGCCAGAAGATTTTCATCAGCTGGGGTGAACATGATATGGCGGAAAATATCATTCACCTGGTGCTGGCGCGCCTGCCGGGAGCACCGGACGGTACCAAGGGCATCAGCCTGTTTATCGTGCCGAAATATCTGATTAACGAGGATGGCAGCCTCGGTGAAAAAAATGACCTCAGGGCGGTATCGCTGGAACATAAGATGGGAATACACGCCAGCCCGACCTGTGTCATGTCTTACGGAGACAACGGAAACTGTGTGGGTTATCTGATTGGTGGCGAAAACCAGGGCATGAGATCCATGTTCACCATGATGAATAATGCCCGGCTTAATGTGGGCATACTCGGCCTGTGTGCCTCGGAACGGGGCTGGCAGATGGCGCTGGACTATGCCAGAGAGCGTCGCCAGGGCAGGGCGATCGGCGCTACCGGCGAGGGCAAAAGTCCTATCATCGAACATGCGGATGTGCGCCGCATGCTGATGACAATCAAATCAACCAACGAAGCAGTGCGGGCGATCATTTATCTCAATGCGCTGTCACTGGATTTCAGCCGCCATCATCCTGACGGTGAAGTGCGGCGCAAATATCAGGGCCTTGCTGATCTGCTGACGCCCATCAGCAAGGCTTACGGGACGGATACCGGGGTGGAAAATGCCTCCCTTGCTGTTCAGGTCTTTGGCGGTATGGGCTATATCGAGGAAACCGGGGTTGCCCAGGTGCTGCGGGATGCCCGTATTCACCCCATTTACGAGGGCACCAACGGGATCCAGGCTATGGATCTGGTCGGGCGCAAGCTGTCCATGGACGGCGGGGAACACTGGCAGACTTTCCTGGGTATGATTGACGATTTCCTCTCGGCCATGCCGGAAATTGGTGAACTTGCCCGGTTTAAAGAGAATCTGGTGGTGCTGACATCCCATTGCCGGGAGACGGCGGAGTGGCTGTTTGCCCGGCAGCAGCAGAATATGCGTGATGTGGCCGCTGGTTCTGTGCCGTTCCTGCGACTGATGAGTATAGTGACAGGCGGTTATCTGATGGCCAGGGCGGCAGTCGCGGCGCAGACCAGGCTCGAGGCAGGCAACGGAAACGGTGAGGAAGATTTCCTGAGAGCAAAGATTGCCACCGCCCGCTTTTATGGCGAGCAGGTCGTGCCGACCGCTGTTGGTCTCAAGGACATAATTATGAGCGGGGACAGCCTGTTTTATGCTATAGAAGAAGATCATATGGCGCTGTAGCTTTACCCGGGCTGGGGATATATCATCAAATACCAATAAACAATAAAACGGGAGTATCATGGTGGGAGATTTAAAAGGTAAGACGATATTTATCACCGGCGGCAGTCGCGGGATCGGACTGGCAATCGCCAAAAGAGCCGCTGCCGACGGGGCAAATATAACCATTGCGGCCAAATCGACGGAGCCTCATCCAAAGCTCGAGGGAACAATTTATACAGCGGCCGAGGAAATCGAGACTGCCGGCGGCAAGGCGCTGCCGCTTGCCGTGGATATCCGGGACGAGGAACTGGTCGCTGGCGCAGTCGCCAAAACGGTGGAGACCTTTGGCGGTATCGATATCCTGATCAACAACGCCAGTGCCATTTCCCTGACGCCGACCCTGCAGACCGATATGAAACGGTATGATCTGATGCATCAGATCAATACACGCGGCACCTTCATGGTGTCCAAGGCCTGTATACCCCATCTGAGAAAAGCGGAAAATCCCCATGTGCTGAACCTGTCGCCGCCATTGAATATGGAAGCGAAATGGTTTTCGGGTCACGTCGCCTATACCATGGCCAAATTCGGCATGAGCATGTGCGTACTGGGTATGGCTGAGGAATTCAAACGTGACGGCATTGCTTTCAACGCCCTGTGGCCGAGAACCGCGATCGCGACGGCGGCGGTTAAAAACCTTCTGGGCGGGGAGGCCGCCGTTCGCGGCAGTCGCCAGCCCGAGATCATGGCGGATGCCGCCCATATCATCCTCACGCGCAACAGCCGGGAGTTTACCGGTAATTTCTGCATTGATGATGAAACTCTTGCGTCAGAGGGGATTACGGATCTGACCCCCTATGCCGTTGACCCGACGGCAACTCTGTTGCCGGACTTTTTTGTCGATCCTGTGGCAGGCTAGGGGAGTGGACGTATCCATGTCTGAACATATCTGGCTAAAAAGCTATCCGCCGCATGCGGACTGGCACAAGAAATTCCCGCCGGCACCTCTTTTCAGGGTGACCGATGATTCCGTCGCGGCCTTTGGAGACAAGGTTGCCCTCGAATTCCTCGGCAAGGAAACGACTTACGGCGAACTGGGTGTCATGATTGACAGAATGACCGCAGGGCTGCAGTCAATCGGGGTTAAAAAAGGCACCCATGTTGGGATATTCATGCCCAACTGCCCGCAGTTTGTAATCGCCTATTTCGCCATCCTCAAGGCTGGCGGTACGGTGGTCAATTACAGCCCGCTTTATTCGGTGCCGGAGTTGATGCGGCAGGTCGAGGATTCTGAAACCGATATCATGGTGACCCTTGATCTTGCGGCGCTTTATCCGCAAATCCGGAAAGTGGCGGAACAAAGCCGCCTCAAAAAGCTTGTGGTCAGTCACTTTGCCTGGGGCTTGCCGTTCCCGAAAAACATCCTGTTCAGGCTTTTTAAAAGAAGCATGGTATCGGCTGTGGTCAGGGACGATTATCATGTGGATTTTGCCGATCTGGTAAATTGCACAACACCTGCAGTGCCGGTCGAGATCGATCCGGACAATGATGTGGCGGTCCTGCAATATACCGGCGGGACGACAGGCGTACCCAAGGGCGCCATGCTGACCCATTCCAATATCCTGATGAATGTGGAGCAGATGGTGGAATGGACCCATAACCTGGAGCTTGGCAAAGAGGTCCTGCCGGGGTTTTTGCCGTTCTTCCATGTGTTTGCCATGACCGTTGTCATGGTCCTGAGCCTCAGGGTCGGCGCCCGGATCCCCATCCTGCCCAAGTTCGAACTGGAGGCGGCGGTCAAGCTGATGCGGCGGGAACGGCCGACCATGTTTGCCGGTGTGCCGACCATGTATACGGCGATGCTGAATTATGGTGGCGGCAAGGATATCGGCCTTGACCGGGTGAAAAATACCATGAGCGGCGGGGCGCCGTTGCCGATGGACCTTGCCAAGTCATTCAAGGAAAAAGTCGGCGTGACGGTTACCGAAGGTTACGGTTTGACAGAAGCATCGCCTGTGGTCAGTTCCAACCGTTATGACCAGGACAGTGTGATCGGCTCAATCGGCCTGCCGCTGCCGGGCACGGAAATCATTATTGTCGATCGGGAAGATCACTCCAGGATCCTGCCGATAGGAGAGACCGGCGAAATATGCGTGCGCGGGCCCCAGGTGATGAAGGGCTACTGGAAGCGACCGGAGGCCACTGAGGAAGTCCTGGTCAATGGTGATATGCTGCGGACGGGTGATGTGGGCTACATGGCCGAGGACGGTTATACCTATATCATAGACCGGGACAAGGATCTGATCCTGGTCGGCGGTTTCAACGTCTTCCCCCGTGTTGTGGAAGAAGCCATTATGGAACATCCCGCAGTCAAGGAAGTGACCGTGATCGGAATTCCTGACGATTATCGTGGCGAAAGCCCCAAGGCTTTTGTAACATTGGTGCATCCGGATGAGGATCTGACGGAAAAAGAACTCCTGGCGTTTTTGAAAGAACGTCTCGGCAAGCATGAACTGCCGTCAGCCGTCGAATTCCGGGAAGAGCTGCCCAAGACCATGATTGGCAAATTGTCCAAGAAGGAGCTTGTGGCGGAGGAAAAAGCCAAATATGAGGCCCGCAAGGAACAGCAGCGGGCGGGCTGAGGTCAGCCCGTCACCCCTGCCACTCCGGGGCCGGACGGGAAACTACGGGATGCCCACAGGGTTATTTTTTCATATCGATTGCCTGAGCCACGAAACACCGGCGGGACATCCGGAATGTGTGGACCGCCTGAATGTGATTCTGTCCGCACTGGAGGCGGACAGATTTTCTGCCCTGAAACGATATGACGCGCCTCTGGCCGGGCGTGACAAGCTCGAACTGGTGCATACCTCCGACTATATTGATCATGTGTTTGACCTGGATCCGGATGGCGGGATGGCGATGCTGGATCCGGATACCCATATGTCGCCGGGATCGCTGACTGCCGCCCTTCGTGCCGTGGGGGCCGCCTGTGATGCGGTGGACAGGGTCATGGCCGGTGAAATCGAGAATGCCTTTTGCGCCGTCCGTCCACCTGGGCATCATGCGGAGCCTGACCAGGCGATGGGTTTCTGTCTGTTCAATACCGTCGCTATTGCCGCCCTGTACGCCCGCAAAAACCATTTCCAGCACCGGGTGGCTATTGTCGATTTTGACGTTCATCATGGCAACGGGACGCAGACGGTGGCCACGAAGAACAAGGGATTGTTTTATGCTTCGTCTCACCAGTCGCCGCTTTATCCGGGGACCGGGCATGTTCAGGACAATGGGGCGGGGGTGATTGTGAATGCGCCCCTTGCTGCCGGTAGCGGTTCAAAGGCGTTTCGTCATGCCTATGAGGAAAGAGTTTTCCCTGCCCTGCGGGAATTCAAGCCTGATTTTCTGTTTGTTTCTGCCGGATTTGACGGGCATGCGCTGGACCCACTTGCAGATCTGATGCTGACCGAAGACGATTATCACTGGGTGACCCGGGAACTGAAGGAAATAGCCCGGGAATATTGTCATGGGCGGCTTGTATCCTGTCTTGAAGGGGGGTATAACCTCTCCGTTCTGGGGGAATCTGCAGCGGCTCATGTTGCCGCACTGATGGAATAGATTGATCGGAATTGCGCGCTGGAGTAGTTCTGAAAACAGGAGTTAATTTTGGTGGAAAAAACTGACAAAACGGAACTGCCCGAAGAGATCAGGGCAATGAATTTTGAAGATGCCCTGTCGGCACTGGAACAGATCGTGCAGAATCTGGAAAGCGGCGATGTTTCGCTGGAAAACTCCATTGAAATTTATACCCGTGGCACCCAGCTGCGCCAGCATTGCGAGGAAAAACTCCGCGATGCCGGCGAGCGTATCGAGAAGATTACCCGTCAGCAAAGCGGTGCTCTCGGCACGGAACCGCTGGATGTGGAATAGCTCCGGCTTAGCTCCTTTAACGATAATAGGGCTTTATCATAATGAATAAAGATACGTCCATTGCGCACGCCGCCCTGACTGAAACCGCGGAAATCCTCGAGAAATACCTGCTGAAAATATTGCCCAAGGCTGACGGCCTGGAAGAGCGGGTGATGGAGGCCATGAAATACGCCCTGATGGCGGGTGGCAAACGCATGCGGCCGTTTCTGGTGATGTCCGGTGCGAAATTGTTCAGTGTGTCCGAACGTTCGGCCCTGCAGGTGGCGGCGGCCGTGGAGTGCGCCCATACCTATTCGCTTATTCATGACGATCTGCCCTGTATGGATGACGACGACATGCGGCGGGGACAGCCGTCGGTCCATAAAAAGTTCGACGAGGCGACCGCTGTGCTGGCCGGGGACGCCCTGTTGACCCTGGCTTTTGAAATTCTGGCCGATGAACGGACACATGCGGACCCGCGGGTGCGGGTTGAGCTTGTTTCCGCCTTTGCCAAGGCGCTGGGCGCCAACGGGATGGTTGGCGGACAGATGTTTGATCTGGTGGCGGAAAATCGCGATCTGGACCAGTTCAGCATTACCCGGATGCAGAATATGAAAACCGGCGCCCTGATTGTGTTTTCCTGCGAGGCGGGCGCCATTCTGGGCAAGGCGGACGAAAGACGCCGCAACGCGCTTCGCGGCTATGCCCATGACCTGGGCCTGGCGTTTCAGATTGTCGACGATTTGCTGGACAGGGAAGGCGATTCGGAGGAACTGGGTAAAACCGCCGGCAAGGACGAAGATGCCGGCAAGGCGACACTTGTGTCGCTTCTCGGGGTGGAGCGGGCCCGAACGCAGGCCGAAATGCTGATCGCGCAGGCCGTTGAACATCTTGAAATTTTTGGTGAGAAAGCCGATGTTTTGCGCTCACTGGCGCATTTTGTTATACATCGGGCCAGTTAGGATATAATGATATATATAACCGTGTATAAACGGGTGTGGGAAGAGTAGGGTATTTTGTCAAATAAACCGGTTACAGAACTCCTGGATCATATCAATGATCCATCCGATATGAAAAAACTGGCTCCCGAGCAGCTGAAACAACTGGCGGATGAAGTCCGTGCGGACATGATTGATTCAGTGTCGCGCACAGGTGGTCATCTTGGGGCCGGACTCGGAGTGGTGGAGCTGACTGTTGCCCTGCATTATGTGTTTAATACACCTGACGACAAACTGATCTGGGACGTGGGGCACCAATGCTATCCGCACAAAATTCTGACCGGCCGGCGTGATCGTATGGACACAATCCGCAAGGGTGGCGGACTGGCCGGTTTTACCAAGCGCAAGGAAAGCATCTATGATCCGTTCGGGGCGGGGCACAGCTCCACCTCCATTTCCGCCGGGCTCGGTATGGCTATGGCAAGGGACCTGCGCGGCAGTCATGAAAATGTGATTGCGGTGATCGGCGACGGCGCCATGAGCGCCGGTATGGCCTATGAAGCCATGAACAACGCCGGCGCCCTGCATTCCAAGCTGATTGTGATCCTGAACGACAATGACATGTCCATTGCCCCGCCGACCGGGGCCATGAGCGCCTATCTGGCCCGGTTGCTGTCGTCCAGATCCTACCTGGGGCTCCGGGATATTGCCAAGCAGATCATGCGCAAGTTCCCCAAGCCGATCACCAATACCGCCCGCAAGGCCGAGGAATATACCCGCGGCATGGCCACTGGCGGGACCCTGTTCGAGGAACTGGGCTTTTATTATGTGGGTCCCATCGACGGGCATAACCTGGAGCATCTGCTGCCGGTGCTGGAAAATGTGCGGGATGCGGATAACGGGCCGTTCCTGATCCATGTGGTGACCCAGAAGGGCAAGGGATACGAGCCTGCAGAACAGTCTGCCGATAAATATCACGGCGTTTCCAAATTCAATGTGGTGACCGGGGCCCAGGCCAAAGGCACCCCGAAGGCGCCAAGCTATACCGGCGTCTTTGCACAGGCCCTGATCGCCGAAGCCAAAAAAGATGACAGGATTGTCGCCATCAATGCGGCGATGCCGTCCGGCACCGGACTTGATAAATTTGCGACGGAATTCCCCGAACGCTGTTTCGATGTGGGTATTGCCGAACAGCATGCGGTGACTTTCGCCGCCGGTCTGGCCGCCGAAGGCTACAAGCCTTTCTGCGCCATCTATTCCACTTTCCTGCAGCGGGCTTACGATCAGGTCGTACATGATGTGGCGGTACAGAATCTGCCGGTGCGTTTCGCCATCGACCGGGCGGGCCTTGTCGGGGCCGACGGGCCGACCCATGCGGGCAGCTTCGATGTGACCTATCTGGCCTCCCTGCCCAATATGGTGGTGATGGCGGCGGCTGATGAAGCCGAGCTGGTGCACATGATTGCCACATCAGCTGCTATTAACGACGGGCCGTCCGCCGTGCGTTATCCGCGTGGTGAAGGTGTCGGCGTTGAAATGCCGGCCGAAGGAAAAATACTTGAACTCGGCAAGGGCCGTATTATCCGCGAGGGCAAGCAGGTAGCGATCCTGTCGCTGGGCACCCGTCTGGAAGAAGCCAAAAAAGCGGCTGACGATCTGGCCGCGCGGGGACTCTCCACCACAGTGGCTGACGCCCGTTTCGCCAAGCCGCTGGATTATGACATGATCCGTGATCTGGCCCTCAATCATGAAATTGTGGTCACCATTGAGGAAGGTTCTATTGGCGGTTTCGGCAGCCACGTGCTCGACTGGCTCAGCAATGAAGGCCTGATGGAAAACGGTCTCAAGGTCCGGACCATGAAACTGCCGGATATATTCCAGGACCAGGATGCGCCGGAAAAAATGTACGAAGACGCTCATCTTCTCGCGTCCGATATTGTCGCAACAGTTCTCAAGGCCCTGCGCCGCAACGATACCGGTGAAACGGCTGCAGTGGAAAATGCCAAAAAAGCGCGTTGATCAGTTGCTGGTGGACAGGGGTCTGGCGGAAAGCCGGTCCCGCGCCCAGGCCTACATCATGGCGGGCAATGTCTATTCGGGCGAGGAAAAAATAGCCAAGCCCGGCCAGCAGATCGCCGACGACAAACCGCTGGAAGTACGCGGCAAGGAACATCCGTGGGTCAGCCGCGGCGGCCTGAAACTGGTCAAGGGACTGGAAGAATTCAATATTTCCCCGGCAGGAAAGACCGTGATTGATGTGGGGGCGTCGACTGGCGGTTTTACCGACGTCTGCCTGACCGGTGGCGCAACGAAGGTCTATGCGGTGGATGTGGGCCACGGCCAGCTGGCCTGGAAGCTGCGCAAGGATGAACGGGTGGTGGTGCTGGAAAAAACCAATGCCCGGTACCTGACCCGGGAACAGATCCCCGATCCCGTCGACCTGATTGTCTGTGATGCGAGCTTTATCGGCCTGCAGACGGTTCTGCCCGCCGCCCTGGCGCTGGCGGCACCGGGCGCTCATCTGATCGCCTTGATCAAGCCCCAGTTCGAGGTCGGCAAGGGCCGGGTCGGCAAGGGCGGCGTGGTCCGCGAACCGGAACTTCACAAAGAAGTCTGTGACAAGATCGAGGGCTGGCTCAGGGAACTTCCCGGCTGGACGGTGCTGGGCATCACCCAGAGCCCGATCAAGGGGCCTGAGGGCAATATCGAATTCCTGATTGCCGCACGATTTGACGGAGAGGCCTCATGAAGGTGGAAATACATACCCTCGGCGCTCACGGTGACGGCGTTGCCGGACCGGCCGGGGCGGAAATCTATATTCCCTATGCGGTGCCGGGCGATGTGCTGGAGGTAAAGCTCAAGGGCAAGCAGGCCCGGATCAGCGAGGTCCTGTCCCCCTCGGAGCACCGTCAGAAACCGGCATGCGGCCATTTTACCCGTTGCGGCGGCTGTATGCTTCAGCATGTGAAAGCGGACTTTTATGCCGACTGGAAACGCGAGCAGGTGATCAACGCCCTGTCGCACAGAGGATTTGGGGGTGGCTTCGGGAATGTCGAAGTTCTGGACCCGGTCATCAGCCCGCCGGGCAGCCGCAGGCGCACCCGCCTCAATGCCATCGGCCGCGGCAAGGGACAGGCGGCTCTCGGCTTTTCCGAACGCGGCAGCCATAACCTGATCGATCTTAGGGAATGTCCGGTGCTGAAGCCGGAAATTGTTGATCTGTTGCCGGCCCTGCGAAAATTTCTCGGGCAGGTGATGGACCTGCGCCAGAAGATGGCCGTTGAAATCACCGCGGCGGAAAACGGCCTGGATATCCTGCTGGAAAGCCGCGGCGAACCGTCCCTGGACCTGCGCATGGATGTGGCCGCCTTTGCCGACAGTCATGATATCGCCCGCATCAGCTGGAAAGACATGTCCCTGAAAAAGCCCCTGGCGGAAATGCTGTCGGAGCGCAGGCAGCCCTGGGTGACCTTTGGCGGGCGGAAAATATTCATTCCCCCGGGCACCTTCCTGCAGGCCACAAAAGAGGGGGAGACGGCGCTTGTCTCCCGCATGACGCCTCACCTGAAAGAGGGCGGCAAGCTGGTGGATATTTTCGCCGGTGTCGGCACCTTTTCGGTCCCGGCGCTGGAAAAAATGGCGGTGCACGTACTTGAGGGAAGTGCCGAAATGGTTGCGGCCCTGCAGAAGTCCATCAATCTGACACCGCCGACACGCCCCTTTTCCGCCGAGGTGCGGGATTTGTTTATCCGGCCGTACCTCAGGCACGAGCTGGCGGGGTTTGATGTGGCGGTGATTGATCCGCCCCGGGCCGGCGCACGGGAGCAGGTGGCGGAACTGGCCGCCTCAACTGTGCCCACCATCGTCATGGTGAGCTGTAATCCGGCCACCTTCGCCCGGGATGCCCGGACCCTGGTGGATGGTGGATACAGCATGGGGCCGGTCACACCGGTGGATCAGTTCCTCTGGTCCTCCCATCTGGAAGTGGTCTCTGTTTTTACGCGTTAATTGGAAAATAGGCTCTGATCCGGTTCTTATGCCCTTTTGTTGAATTTTACCATTTGGGCGAAAAAACCTTGATTCCATCGTAATTTAGCCACATATGTTCGTTATGTTCTAACATACCATGAAAAGCAGCCGTTCAGCGACGGTTCATGGGGACCGGAAGATAATTCCGGGTGACGAGGCAGAAAATACCGGATGGCATGGTTAATGCTTTCTTTAAAAATATATTATTAACAGTATGTTAGTATTCAGTACCGGTTTTCCGCCACTTTCACACAGAGGGGTAGTTTGGCATGGTTGTTGCGTAAACAAACAGCAGAACCTTTGTAATGAGAGTATTTGAGATGAATGTGGACAATGTGGCGTATAAACTTGTTGATGACGGTGTGACACCGCGCAACGTGACGGTGGAGCTTTCCGGCACACAGAAATATGCCCGTCAGGCAGACGTCCAGACAGAACTCCAGGATCGCTCCGCGGCGGGCGATGTGGTTTCCATTTCCCCGGTCTGGCGGGAAGTGGCCAGCCGGATTGATCCGCGCAATGCAAGTCCCCTTGAAATGATCAAACTGAGCCAGACCCTCTATGATGCCGGAGTGATCACTTTCGAGGATCACATCAACCTGAGCTTCCAGCCGGAAGTCAACGCCGATGAAGGCGACAATGAAGCCGCCCGCACGACCAAGGATTTTGTCGCCCTGTGGCAGGACAAACAGAATACGGCCCTGCGCCAGGGCGCCGACCGTGCCGAGCTTGAAGACCTGCAGCGCATCCAGGCCGTTCTGGGCTATATCGACAGCATTCGTTAAGTCTCCGGATTCCTAAATCCCATCTCGTCACCCTCGCGAAAGCGGGGGTCCATGTGTCCCTGCGAAACGGTATTTAAGTAATCAGGCATGGATTCCTGCTTTCTCAGGAATGACGTGTTATCTCGTTATTGTCACCCCGGCGAAAGCCGGGGTCCATTGATACGTCCGAGAGATATGTCTAGCCGAGCTATGGATTCCTGCGTTCGCAGGAATGACGGGTTGGGTTGAGCTCAGGCCTTGCTCTTCCCTGTAAACACGCGTAACTTTGACAGGGCAATCGGGGGTGACCATGAAACGATTTATTTTTCTTCAAATGTTTTTCGTATTATTCCTTGCTCTTCCTTTACATGCGGAAAAGGGGGCAATAGTTGAGATTAATAGCTAAAATTTTTGCGGTTTTGATCCTCCTTATCGGGGGATCATATTACTATAATTCTGGTAAACCGGAACCTTATCCCGACAATTCGTTATATGAAGCTACTGTCTCAGGATACCGTGATGAAGACGTGTATCGGTTTGTTTTCCCTAAGGCATATTTATTCTTTCCAGCTCACCATCTGGAGAACAAGCCGCTGATGCTTCAGATACGGATTCGGCCAAACGAGATTTTGGCAGAAAAAAATATTCGTTGGGAGGAGGAAGCTTCAAGTGCACCGAGTGTGGATAGATTTGAAGATATGTTAGAGAGTTATGCAGAAGTACACGTGTCTGTCGGAGGACAGTATGTTACGCATAAAATGCAACAGAGTGTATTTCCAGATGCTCTCCGTGGACAGCAGGAACTTGAAGCGAAATTCGGGCTACTGTTTTTAGGACTTGTACCGCACAATAGAGAATATCCTAAGGGGCAACTAATCGGGCGATACTGGGCCGAAACTCTTCAGTATATTAATCCGATATACGAGTACTTTGTGGATCAGAATAACTCTGCACCAAAAGGTTTTTATATTTATTGCATCCGAAGAGAAATCCGCCCCAACGGAATGTGCGCTATACATAAAGACGTGCTGAAAAACCTTCGGATGAAGATCATATTCCACTCAAAAAGCTTGCCAAGATGGCGCGAATTCGACCAACGAATTACAGAATTTGTCTTGAGCCATATAAAGCCCTCTGCGGAGACAGAGTAGACTTACCCCCCACACTGGGCCCGGTGGCGCATCAGGTGATCGGCCAGCACGCAGGCCATCATGGCCTCGCCCACGGGGACGGCGCGGATGCCGACGCAGGGGTCATGGCGGCCCTTGGTGACGATTTCCGTCTCTTCGCCATGGACATCTACGGTCTTGCGCGGGGTCAGGATGGAGCTTGTCGGCTTGACGGAAAAACGCACGATAATTTCATCGCCGTTTGAGATGCCGCCGAGGATGCCGCCCGCATGGTTGCTGTTGAAAGCGGGGTTGCCGTCCTCGTCCATATACATTTCGTCGGCGTTTTGCTCACCCGTGAGCCGGGCCGCATTCATGCCTTCGCCGATTTCAACGCCCTTGGCCGCATTGATGGTCATCATGGCGGCAGCAAGATCACTGTCCAGCTTGCCATAGATGGGGGCGCCGAGGCCGGCTGGAACACCCATGGCGCGGACTTCAATCACGGCGCCGATGGAGCTTCCGGACTTGCGGATGCCGTCGAGGTATTTTTCCCACACCGGCACCATTTCCGCGTCCGGACACCAGAAAGGGTTCTGTTCGACCTGGTCCCAGTCCCAGTTGTCGCGGTTGATTTTATGTTCGCCGATCTGGACAAGGGCGCCCTTGATCTGGATGCCGATGCCCAGTACCTTGCGGGCGAGGGCGCCGGCGGCGACCCGGCTTGCGGTTTCGCGGGCAGAGGAGCGCCCGCCGCCGCGATAATCGCGGATGCCGTATTTTTCCATATAGGTGTAATCGGCATGGCCGGGGCGGAATTTATCCTTGATGTCGCCGTAATCCTTGGAGCGCTGGTCGGTATTCTCAATCATCAGACAGATCGGCGTACCGGTGGTCAGGCCCTCGAATACGCCGGACAGGATTTTGACCTCATCCGGTTCCCTGCGCTGGGTGGTAAAGCGGCTCTGGCCCGGTTTGCGCTTGTCGAGGAATTTCTGGATTTCTTCTTCGGTAATGGGCAGGCGCGGCGGCATGCCGTCGACCACACAGCCGATGGCCGGACCGTGGCTTTCCCCCCAGGTGGTAACCCGGAATAGTTTACCGAAGCTGTTATCTGACATCTGTTTTCCTTGGTTTAAGGGTCAGTCTTTGTCGAGGGTCAGGGCAGGTGCGTCTTCCCGTTTCATGCCCATCACATGATAGCCGCTGTCCACATGATGGTTTTCACCGGTCACACCGCTGGACAGGTCGCTGAGCAGGTAAAGGCCTGAATTGCCGACTTCCTCAATGGTGACATTGCGGCCCATGGGGCTGTTATATTCGTTCCATTTCAGGATAAAGCGGAAATCGCCGATGCCGGAGGCGGCCAGGGTCTTGATCGGACCGGCAGAAATGCTGTTGACCCGGATGTTTTTCGGACCAAGATCGCGGGCCATGTAGCGTACACTGGCTTCCAGCGCCGCCTTGGCCACGCCCATGACGTTGTAATGGGGCATGACTTTTTCCGCGCCGTAATAGCTCAGCGTAATCATGCTGCCGCCGTCGGTCATCAGTTTTTCGGCCCGGTTGGCAATGGCGGTAAAGCTGTAACAGGAAATATCCAGACTGCGGGTGAAATTCTCCCGGCTGGTATCCACATAACGGCCGGTCAGTTCTTCCTTGTCCGAATAGGCGATAGCGTGGACGACAAAATCCAGCTTGCCCCATTTTTTCTCAAGGGTTTTAAAGACTTCATCCATGGAGGCTTCGTCTGTCACGTCACAGGGCAGGATAATATCAGAGCCGACACTTTCAGCCAGCGGGCGAACACGCTTCTCAAGGGCTTCGCCCTGATAGGTGAAGGCGAGTTCGGCGCCGTGTTCATGAGCTTTGGCTGCAATGCCCCAGGCGATTGACCTGTTGTTGGCCACGCCCATGATCAGTCCCTTTTTACCAGCCAGAAGACCTTTATGTTCAGTCATGTTACATCCTCAAAATATTTCTGTAATGACCTGTATTGCCATCCTACACTTCAGGTTTGTTTTTGCAATCTGCTTCGCCGTCGTTATTGTGAATCTGAAGTATCAAATTCACCCGCTTCTTCCAGTTTTTTTATCTGTCTGAAATACAATGTGGAATTGATTTCGGCGCCGATGATAAAGGCGGCGCTGATAAAATAAAAAAACATCAGGGCGATGATTGCCCCGGCCAGACTGCCATAGGTCACGTCATACTTGGTAAAATGTTTCAGGTAAAGGGAAAAGGAGCTTCCAATGCCCATCCACAGCAGTAACGCGGCCAGTGCGCCGGGGGCAATGGGAGGTGAAATTTTCAGGAAGCGCGGCCGCAGAACATAATAACTGAGGCAAAGGGCGCCGAAAATGAGCCCGAAGCTCAGGCTGAACCGTATGATATTCCAGACCAGTTTCCAGTCGGTTTCAACGGGGATATAGCTGATCAGAATATTCCAGGCCACCGGTCCGAAGACCAGCGCGGACATGCCGATGATGATGCTGCTGGCGGACAGGATCACCAGGACAAGTCCCTCGGCCCGCCGGCGCAGGTAAGTGCGGCGCGATACCCGGTCATAGGCCCTGACAATCGCCAGTCGTCCCGCATCAATGGCTGTCGAACAGACCCAGACGGCGCCGAGGATGCTGAAGGTCATGACCCCGCCGCTGCTGTGCTCGACCATTTTCTCGATCGGTCCCCTCAGAACCTTGACCACATCCTCCGGGATATTTTCGAACATCAGCTGAAGCGCGCCGGTCCCCGCGTCGCTCTGGCCGAACAGGCCGGCAAGAGACACCAGAAAAATGATAAAGGGAAACAGGGCCAGCAACGTCAGGAACGCAAGGTATCCGGCCATCACCATGCCGTCATGCCGGTTAAACCGTGCAATGGCCTCGAACAGGAAACTGACCCGGTTATAGACCGGCAGGACAAACGCGATCAGCGGCCGGGCAATGGCTTTTAGTTTATCTAGCATTTTCAGAATGAATGCCTTTCACCGACCGATCAGTTACTTTTGCCGGATTATTTCAGTTTTCCTCTGACGTCATAATCCTTGCCTTTGGCCCATTTTTCAATGGCTTTTTCAAGGGCTTCGTCCGGTTCCTCCGGCAGGGTGATCTGCAGCCGGACATACTGGTCGCCGACAGCACCGGTTTTGGGGTCCTTGGCGCCCTTGCCTTTCAGGCGCAGTTTCTTGCCGGAGCTGGAGCCCTTGGGGATCGGCAGGGATACATTGCCGTCTATGGTCGGCACCGTCACCTTGCCGCCCAGCACCGCCTCCTGGAGGGTGATCGGCAGGTCCAGATAGATGTCGTTCTTTTCCTGGCTGAAATAGGGGTGGGGGCGGATATGGATTTCCACCAGCGCATCGCCGGCAGGTCCGCCACCGACACCGGCGCCGCCCTGGCCTTTGAGCCTGATCTGCTGACCTTCCCGGACATTTTCCGGGATCGATACATTGAGGGTTTTTCCGGTATCCAGGGTCAGGTGCTGTTTGCCGCCTTTGACGGCGTCCAGGAAATCGATATTGACCTTGTAGATTTTGTCAGCGCCCCGCTGCACCCGGGTCCGGGCTCCGGGGCCGCCGCGGCCGAAGAAGCTGGAGAAAATCTCTTCCGGATCAAAGCCGTCGCCAAAGGGACTGAAGCCTCCGCCGCCGCCACGTCCGTGACCGGCGCTGGCGAAACCTTTTTCCGAACCGTCGGCATTAATTTCACCGCGGTCATAGCGGGCGCGCATTTCCTTGTTGCTGAGCAAGGCATATGCCGCGGAGACTTCCTTGAATTTTTCCGCAATTTTTTCATTGCCGGCGTTTGCATCAGGGTGCAACTGTTTGGCAAGTTTGCGGTAGGCCTTTTTGATGTCGGCCTCGCTGGCACCTTGGTTTAGGCCCAGAACGCTGTAGGGATCTCTCATTTTAAATTAATGTCCTCGTTAAAATCTAACTATGACACTAATTTAGTCATCAGTTGGTGATTTTCCAAGTCCCATCTGGTTGACGGCAGGCCGTACCGTATGCAGTCTCGGTTTTTCCGCCGACTGTAACGGTCTGCTGATACTCCCGGCAATATTCGTCAGGTTTGGGCTCATAGGAGGGCTGCGGGGTAACCGAACCATAGTTGCCGCTGTCCGGATTGTGCCAGGTAACGGCTTCACCGGAACGGCCACTTTCCAGGGCATATTGGGCAGACTGCTGCATTTTCAGCTGATCTGCTTCGTCCAGGCTTTTGCCGATGGAACTGCCAACCACTGCGCCGGCAACGGCGCCCACAGCAATGGCAAAGGCCTTGCCGCCACCGCTGCCGCCGACAGAATGGCCCAGAAGGCCGCCGACTACGGCGCCGATGACCGTGCCGCTTTCCTGTTTGCTGGAACAGCCGGTTGTTGAGAAAACAAGTCCGGTCGCGATAATGCCGGTCATAATGCCTTTGGAGAGTTGCATGCTAAACCTCTTTTACTTCAACAAATTAAGTTTGATGTCGTTGTCAAATATCTATCACTGCATTATATAGGTCACTGATCTGAATATAACCTGAATATAAGACGTAGTTTGGCAAATTTAAGGCGAATATACAATGCAGGATCCGTTTGAAAAATTTTCCGAGTGGTTTGCCAAGGCTGACGACAGCGAGGACAAGGCAGAATCTATGGCTCTTGCCACCGCTGACAGCCGCGGTTATCCGTCCGTTCGTATGGTTCTGTTGAAATCCCACGGATCTGACGGTTTTGTGTTTTATACCAATGTGGAAAGCCGAAAGGGACGGGAGATTCTCGAGAATCCGCGGGCGGCGCTGTGTTTTCACTGGAAATCGCTTGCCCGACAGGTCAGGGTCGAGGGGCCACTGGAGCAGGTCAGTGATGAAGAGGCTGACGCCTATTATGACAGCCGGGCCCGGGACAGCAGGATCGGCGCCTGGGCGTCAAAACAGAGCCGTCCCATGGAAGGACGGTTTGAATTTGAAGCGGCCATTGCCAAATTTGCCGCCAAATATGCGGTGGGGCATATTCCGCGCCCGCCCTACTGGACCGGTTTCCGGCTCCGGCCCGAGGCCATTGAGTTCTGGGAGGAGCGCAAGTTCCGTCTGCACGACCGGAATAAATACCGGCGTGACGGGGACGGCACCTGGACCGTGGAAAAATTATATCCTTAAGGAAAAAGATGGCAGAAGCAGGCGAGCTTAAAAAAAATAATTCCGAATTGATGGTCAGGGCTGCAGCGGCATCACTCTTTGTCGCGGTCTGTCTGATTCTGATCAAGAGCTGGGCCTGGTATCTTAGCGGGTCGGTGGCGTTGCTGGGATCCCTGATCGACAGTTTCATGGATATGCTGGCGTCGGCGATGAATTTCATGGCGGTGCGTTTTGCCATCACTCCTGCCGATGACGAACACCGCTTCGGCCACGGCAAGGCGGAAGCCATTGCCGGACTTATGCAGGCCATGGTCATTACGCTTTCCGCACTCTTGCTGCTTGTGGAGGCGGTAAAGCACCTGATCACCCCCCAGCCTGTTCAGCAGACCACCATCGGCATGGCGGTCATTATAGTTTCCATTCTGCTCACCCTGGCGCTTGTCAGCTACCAGAAATATGTGGTCCGTAAAACGTCGTCCGTGGCCATTTCCGCCGACAGCCTGCATTATGCCGGGGATCTGTTGCTCAACCTGGCGGTACTGGCCGCTCTGGTTCTTGGCGGGTATCTGGGCTGGTATCTGGCGGACCCCCTGTTCGGTCTCGGGATCGGTATTTATCTTCTGTATAATGTCTATCTGATCGCCAAAAGCAGTATCAACATGCTGATGGACCGGGAAATGGAAGATGAAGAACGGGACAGGATCATTGAAATTGTCCGTGCCCACCCGGAGGTCAAGGGACTGCATGACATGAAAACCCGCCGGGCCGGGCTTGACAGCTTTATCCAGTTCCATATCGAACTGGAAAGCGACATTTCCCTCAGGCGGGCACACCGGATTTCGCATGAGGTGGAGCACGAACTGCACAAGGCCTTTCCCGATGCTGAACTGATCATACACATGGACCCGGAAGAGGTGGTCGCCAGTGAAAATGTTCAGTTCGAAGTTCCAGAATGATATCCTGTATCCCGGAGTAAATGATGATTATTGTCTATGGCATTAAAAATTGTGATACCATCAAGAAAGCCCTCAAATGGCTGGACGAGAAAGCCGTGGAGCATCGGTTCCATGATTATCGCAAGGACGGGATCGACGAGGGCTGGCTTCGGGACCGGGTGTCCGAACTTGGTTGGGAAGTCCTGCTGAACCGGCGCGGCACCACATGGCGCAAACTGCCGGACAACATAAAAAATTCAGTTGACGAAGAGCAGGCAGTGCGGCTTATGATAGAACAGCCCGCCATGATCAAAAGACCCCTGTTTGACCTGGGAACAGAATGTCGGGTGGGCTTTTCAAAAAAAGACCAGGAAGAACTAGAGGCATTGCTGTCCGCCTGAAGCGGATAGCGTAACAGCGACAGGGACTGTTGATGAGTATTATTGCCAACGAACGTCGGACCATTGTATTGACCGGAGCGAGCCGGGGGATCGGCCATGCCACCGTCAAACGTTTCTCCAGTGCCGGCTGGCGGGTAATCACTTTGTCCCGGCACGGGTTTCCGGAAAATTGTCCCTGGGATGCGGGACCGGAGGATCATGTGCAGATTGATCTTGGTGATCCTGACAACCGGGCCGAAGGGGTCGAGGAAATCAAGAAACGTCTCGCTGGCGGTCCGTTGCATGCGCTGGTCAATAATGCCGGTATTTCCCCCAAGCAGGAAGATGGCGGCCGTCTCAATACCCTGAATACCGACGAAGCAGACTGGAAACAGGTTTTCGAAGTGAATTTCTTTGCGCCGGTGGTGCTGGCCCGTGGTCTGCTGGATGAATTGAAAATCGGCGGCGGTGCGATTGTCAATGTGACATCCATTGCCGGCAGCAGGGTGCATCCCTTTGCCGGGTCAGCCTATAGCACCTCAAAGGCGGCGCTTGCGGCCCTGACCCGCGAGATGGCTGCCGACTTCGGGCCGCATGGCATCCGGGTCAATGCCATTGCACCGGGGGAAATCGACACGTCGATCCTGTCACCGGGGACCCAGGAAATGATCAAGGACATCCCCCTGCGTCGCCTCGGCAAGCCCGAGGAAGTGGCGAAAACCATCTATTTCCTGTGCACAGACGCGTCTACATACGTGACCGGCGCGGAAATCCACATCAACGGCGGCCAGCACGTCTGATTTATCACGGATTGGCTTTGGGGTCGTAGGGACGCACCACATAGGCGCAGCGACGTGCGCCCTTGATAATGTGGTCGGTGCGGTAGATGGCCACATCGTCACCCATCAGTTCCTCGAATACCTGCAGCTCCCTGGCGCAGATGCCGCTGCATTCGCGGGCGGCCTCGCAGACTGGGCAGTGATTTTCCACCAGCAGATATTGATCCGGCTCATCCCCCGGCAGAACGTTTGCCATATATCCTTCCCGGGAACGCAGGGCCGCCAGTTTTTCAAGCCGGTCAGAGAGGCCGGCAATGTTGGCGAGTTCCTTTCGATAGGCCTCAACCTGTTCAGTCGCCCGAAGCTCAAGCAGTTTGTCCATCCCTTCCTCACCAAAAGTTTCACGAATGGAATGAATCAGGCCTACAGCAAACTCGGAGTGACTGTCCGGGAAGAGCTCATTTGACTTTTCAGTTAACTGCCAGATTTTACCCGGGCGCCCCCTGGGGCGGGGGCAGCAGACGGTTTCAACGATGTCGTCAGCTTCCAGGTCATAAAGATGCTGGCGCACGGCCATGGCGGTAATGCCCAGGGATTCTGCCAGGGCAGGGGCCTCCTGCGGCCCCTGTTCCTTCAATAGATCGAGTATCTTTTCTTTGGTCTTTTGGGTGTTTTTGCTCATCCTTTTTTAGTAAAGAAAAAACTTTATAAAGTAAAGGGAAAGATGGAGCAGAATATGGCAGGTTATTCGGTCAGGGTGGACCGTTTCAGCTGCTGAGGCCAATGTTCAGGGCATGGAGGATAAACACCAGACCCATGACAACGCCGGAAAACGTATGGATCAGGCCGATGGTCAGGGCGGGGATGGGAGATGAAGGGGAATCGGGTTTAGTTCCCCTGTGGATGTTGGAAAGTATTAATAAAACAAATGGGTAAAAATAAATAAAGAAAATACTTTACAAAATAAAAAGAGGGATGTACCTAATTATTAAAGAAAAAACTTTAATAAAGGAATTTGCTATGTATATGCTTGCGACAGACCTCTCTCCCTCTTCTTGCTGGCTTGAGGAAATGGTAGAGAAACTGATAAAATTTTTCCCGAAGAGGAATCCCGAGGATCTTGGTCCCTGGGACCAGAAGTGAGATCATCAGGCGATAAAAGGACCGAACGATGCCAGAGAGCTATTGGACAGAGGCAGGAAAACTTGCCGATCTGGAGCAAGCCGGAAAAATTATCTTCCGCAAGGACGGCAGGCAGATACTGATCCTGAAAAAGGGTGACCGCGTCTATGCGGTGAATAACCGCTGCCCTCATCAGGGCTATCCGCTGTCCGAAGGGCATATGTCGGATGACTGCCGCCTGACCTGTAACTGGCATAACTGGAAATTTGACCTTGAGAGCGGGGAAACCGTCGTCGGCGGAGACCAGCTCAGGTCCTATCCGGTGCGGATTGAGGGAAATGCGATTCTTGTCGACCTTGCGAAGCCGGACAGACAGGCGGCGCAGACGCGGGCGCTGGACAATCTGTATGCTTGTTTCCATCGCTATGAATATGACCGCATGGGCCGGGAACTGGTCCGTTACAAGGCCGCGGGCGGTGACTATGCCAAAGCCGTCGGTGAAATAATCCGGCGCTGTCACCTGAAATTCGAATATGGCATGAACCATGCCTTTGCGGCGGCGGCGGACTGGCTCGAACTGACAGAGAAATACGAACAGGAAGGCCGCAATGACGCGGCTCTGGTGACGGCACTGGAAGCGGTCAGTCATTTTGCCTGGGACAGCCAGAGATATGACGAGTTTCCCTTTACCGAGGATGTGAAACCCTTTGATGTTGAGGCCTTTATGGCCGCGATTGAGCAGGAAGAAGAAAATGAGGCCATCGCCATGATCAACGGGGCGGTGGAGTCAGGATTATCTTATGACGATCTCAGGCCGGTGCTGGCCCGGGCGGCGTTGGCGCACTATAACGACTTTGGTCATTCGGCTATTTATACCCACAAGGCCGGGCAGCTTCTGGAGCGGATCGGCGGGGAGTTTCTCAAGCCGGTGCTGCAGTGCCTTGTCCGGGAACTGATTTACGCCACCCGGGAAGATATTATCCCTGAATTCCGCGCATACGGTAAAAACCTGGAAAGCTGGAACCATGAGGTGCAACACAGCCTTTCCCCGGATGATGTTTGGGGAAAACCGGTTGGCCGGGCTCTGGAACTGGTATCATCGTCCGGGATGCAGGTGAACGATCTGTATCAGCTCCTGTTTTCGGTTCTGGTGCGGAACTTCCTGCATTTTGATACGGCGCTGGCCAGTCGCACCGATAACAAAATCACCGATAATGTTGACTGGCTGGATTTTACGCACGGACTGACTTTCGCTAATGCGATACGTCATCTCTGTACGGAATCGCCGGATCTGTGGCCGCGGGCGCTTTTACAGATGGCCTGCTTTGCCGGCCGCAATGTCTCTTATCTGGACAAGCAACTGGATGTGGATGCCTGGACAGTACCGGATAAGGAAGAGTTCCTTACGCAGGCGCACGAGTTTCTGCTTGATCACGGTCTTCCGGAGCCGATCATTTATTGCCATATCCTGAAAACCCTCATGGCTCTGGAAGAGGAAATGCAGGACTTTCCGGATGCGGACTGGGCGGAAGGCGGCCTGGCGGCCTTCAATCGTTTTCTCACAATTCCCGTGCGTCGCCGGCACAGTCTGCGTACGGCGCGTCAATCGCTTGAGTTTACGGCGAGGGAGTAGGCGTGACGGGCATCAAATCCAATCGATCAAAACGGATTTTCACAGGCTAACGAAAGATCCGAGAAATGCAACAAAGACGCCAACAGCAATGAGGCTCGCCATCAACACAGCACCTGCCAGGGTATCCTTTGTCGTTTTCAGAGCCGGATGCAGGTCCGGGTGAAGATGATCTGCGAGTTTTTCGACGGCAGTGTTGACCAGTTCCAGGCATAGCACCAGTCCACAGGTAAGAAGCAAGAGCGCCCACCACACAGCGTCCGGTCGCAGAAAGACGAGAAGGCAGATAACAAACAGGGTTGCAGCCACATGGAAGCGGAAACTGTTTTCGCTTTTCCAACTGGCGTGAATTCCCGCCCATGCGTTGCCAAGACGTTTATTGAGGGGCTGGTTTTTCATTCCGGTTTTTTCTTTTCAAACGGGTTAAAAGAAATATGACAGTTGCCAGGTTTCTCCTGTTTATTGACAAAAAAAGCTGCAATGTCCAGTTTGTATAACTCCCGGATGTTGTCATCAGTAAATGAACGTGACCCGCCGGCGCCAAAATCAGGCCCTGTGAGCAGCCGGGAGCGGCGGATATTTCTGGGCCAGAAGACAACCGCCAAGCAAAAGCAGACAACCCACAAACACAGGTACGCCCAGAATTTCGTTGAACAGAAGAATACCTGCGGCCGAGGCAAAAACCGCCTCCAGGTTGAGGATCACCGCGGCCTGGGCCGGTGGCGCATCGGCCTGGCCTACGACCTGCAGGGTGAATCCTACCCCCACCGACAAGACGCCGCTCAGCAAAATCCAGGTCCAGGCTTCGCTCGCTGTGGGGATCAACTGCTCCCCGGCCACGACGGCGGTAACCAGACTGAATAAGGCGCAGACCAGAAACTGGATGACGGCAATCAGGATCTGGTCATGGCGGCTGGTCAGGTGGTCGATGGTCAACACATGCACGGCCCAGCAGAAGGCGCCGGCAAGAACCATTATGTCGCCGTAGTTGAGTGAAGATCCCTTATACATGCCGGTGATCAGGTAAAGCCCGGCACAGGCGATCAGAACCGCAAGCCACAGCCCCCGGGCATAGCGATGCCCCAGAAACACACCAAGCAAGGGCACCAGAACCATATAGAGGCTGGTGATAAAACCAGTATTGGTCACGGTGGTATGAATGATGCCGATCTGCTGGAACGCGGCGCCCGCATACATCACGATGCCGGCAAGTCCGGCACCCCAGAACAGGCTGCGTGAGGCATGTCGGTTTCGGCTTCTGCGCTTCTCCCGCATCATATAGACCAGGGGAATCAGGACCAGACCGCCAATCAGGAACCGCAGCCCATTAAAGGTAAAAGGACCCATATGATCCATGGCGAGCTTTTGAAAAGCAAAACTGATGCCCCAGATAAAGGCGGCCAGGGTCAGTGTCATATTGGCCTGAGTTCGTGTCATTCCGGTTCCCTGAATATAGATTTTGTACAGTTGTATAATGACATTGTGCGGTGGGGAAGACAAATCTGATAACCGGTTCAATTTTCATTGAAAATGCACTCTTTACTTTGCCATTTCTTAACTTCCTGACGGTATATTTTTGTCAGTAAAAGGATAAGTCAATGGTTGAAGCCGTTCTGGCTAAATTCAATATCAGGCTTGATCTGGACCAGGAAAACCTGGCCCGGCATCAGCTGCTGCTTGTGATTTTCCTGTTGCAGGCATTGACCGTGTGGGGGCTTCTTACCTTCAACGGGCTGTCCGACAGCCTGTCATTGAGCCTGTATGCCGGCCCCATGTATATGGCGCTTGGCGCGATCATTTTTGCTAAAATAGTCAGTTATCTGGTCCGCTTTTCGGCCTATGAGAAAGAGGTAAGAAATAAATCCAGACTGGTTGCAGATTTCAGGGAGAGCTGGCTGAACAGCGATTATCTCCTGGCTTTTCTGGTGCCGATCCTGTTTTTGCCGCCATTTATTTCCCTGTTTTCCTCCCTGAAAACAGTAATCCCGGAAATACAGCCCTTTGGGCTGGACCAGACATTCGCCAGTCTTGACCGGTGGCTGCATTTCGGCTTTGATCCGTGGGTGATTACCCATACATTATTCAGCGGTGCGCTGGCGGCCGGTATTCTGGATTTTTGTTACAAACTCTGGTTTGTGCTGATGTTTGTCTTCGTGCTTTGGCAGGTAGTGAATGTCTCGCTTGGCCACAAACGGGCGCAGTTCCTGTGCGCCTTTCTGCTGGTCTGGTTTGTCCTTGGGAATCTCATGGCGGTAATGATGTCTTCTGCAGGCCCCTGTTATTACGCTGTTGTATTACCCGGAAATGACTTTTATGCACCGCTGATGGACAGGCTCGGCCTTTATTATGATGAGCTCAAAGCCGGGGGCGGGTTTTTCCAGCTTCAGACACGGGATCTGCAGCAACAGCTCCTGGCTTATTATCAGAACGGCGCGATGGGGATGGGAAGCGGCATTTCCGCCATGCCCAGCCTGCATGTAGCGGTGGCGATGCTGCTCTATCTGTCGGCGCGGGAAATGAACCGTTTTGCAGGATTCTTTTTTCTTGGTTTTCTGCTGGTGATTCAGGTCGGATCAGTTCATCTGGGCTGGCATTATGCGGTGGACGGTTATTTTTCCATCATTGCGACCTGGCTGATATGGAACTTCTCCGGCTGGCTGGTGGGGTATTACGCCAAAGCCAAGGGGGCGAAGGCCGCCTAGTCCAGGTAATCCATGCCGATATCCACGGCCGGGGCGGACTGGGTGATCCGGCCTACCGAGATATAATCAACACCGGTCTCTGCAATATTCCTGATGGTATCCAGCCGTACACCACCTGAAGCCTCCAGTTTAACCGTGCCCTTATACAGGGAGACCGCTTCACGCAACTGATCCAGGTTCATGTTGTCCAGCAGGAGCCTGTCTGCACCGGCCTTGACCGCATCGGCGGCCTGCTCGAGCGTGTCACATTCAACAGTAATGCCGATTGTGCTGGCGGATCCGTCAAAGGCGATGGCGGCTTCAATGGCGGCGGAAATGCTGCCGACCCGGGCGATATGATTGTCCTTGATCAGGATCCCGTCATCCAGTCGCATGCGGTGGTTCTGGGCGCCGCCCAGCCGGGTGGCGTATTTTGCCAGTTTGCGATAGCCGGGAATGGTCTTGCGGGTGTCCAGCAGGATACAGCCGGTGCCCTCGATTTCCTTCACATACTGCCGGGTGAGGGTAGCGATGCCGGACAGATGCTGCAGGATGTTGAGGGCGCTTCGTTCCGCCGTCAGCATCTTCCGGGCGTTGCCGTGCAGTTTCAGAAGGCAGTTGCCGGCAGTGACTTCCAGGCCGTCACTGGCCAGGACTTCGATGTCGATCAGCGGGTCAAGAGTTTTGAAAATCTCCAGCGCGATGGGCATGCCGGCGATAACCAGGTTTTCCCGGCTGTTAAGAGCCGCGCCAAGTTTATCTGCCGCAGGAATGGTGGCCAGGGTGGTGATATCGCCACGGCCTACGTCTTCGTCCAGCGCATTTTTGATGAACTGCCGAAGCTCTTCCTTGAAAAGGGGGAAATCAGTCGCCATCAAATCAATATGCCCTGCCGGAGGTTGGCGGACGCTGGTCTTTGGGGACCGGCGGCGACATTTCCAGCATCCTGTTCAGGGGGGCAAGGGCTTTCTGACGGGTTTCCTCGTCCACCTGGATCTCGGGGCTCAAGGTTTCCATGCAGGCGACCAGCTTTTCAAGGGTATTCAGGGCCATGAAAGGGCAGTCGTTGCAGTTGCACTGGCCATCCGCGCCCGGGGCGCCGATAAAGGTCTTGTTCGGCGCATTTTTTTCCATCTGGTGGATGATATGCGGTTCCGTGGCGATGATGAATTTGTCGGCGTCATTTTCCAGAACATATTTAAGGATCGAGGAGGTCGATCCCACATGGTCGGCATGACGCAGGATATGCTCGGGGCATTCCGGATGGGCAGCAACAGGCGCGTCCGGATATTCCGCCTTCAACTTGATCAGTTCCTGTTCGGAAAAACGTTCGTGAACGATACAGCTTCCCGGCCACAGCACCATTTCGCGGCCTGTTTTCTTGGCCAGATAGGCGCCCAGGTGCTGGTCCGGCGCCAGGATCAGGGGCTGGTCCTCAGGGATCTGGTTGATGATATATTCCGCATTGGAAGAGGTCACGATGATGTCGGACAGGGTCTTTACCGCAGCGGAGCAGTTGATATAGGTCAGGCACAGGTGATCCGGATATTTGGCCCTGAATTTGGCGAAATCTTCCGGTGGGCAACTGTCCTCGAGGGAACAGCCGGCTTCCATGTCCGGAAGGACCACTTTCTTGTCAGGGCTCAGGATTTTGGCCACCTCGGCCATAAAGCGTACACCACAGAAGACGATCACGTCCGCATCAGTAGCAGCCGCCTTGCGGGAAAGATCAAGGCTGTCACCGACAAAATCCGCAAGATCCTGAATTTTCGGGTCCTGGTAATAATGGGCCAGGATCACGGCATTCTTTTCCTTGCGAAGACGGTTGATCTCTTCGATTAGCTCTTCATCGGACTTTTTAGCCTCGCCTTTGGGCAGGACATTTAACGGTATGGACATGCTTCACCCCGCTTGATTTAACAGCCTCTTACAGATGGTGGTTTAACGGCTGCTTTCAAGCTTGGCAAGGTAATAAATGGTCTGGAACATATGTGTATTCCTCAGCGTAACTGTAGAAATGCAGGCCGAGCAGAATAATATCTGTGTGTTCCGTTTGTCGGTCAACATTCAGGGGCATCGCGAGAAAAGAATAGCGGAAGTGCTTCTTGTGGGGCCAGTCCATGAAAGACTCTCCATAAACCGGTTTATCGGTATCCACCACATCGGCAAATACTTTTTCAGCACCGGATAATCCAGCTGGTGCTTCCGGGGAGGTGCCGCAAAATATTTTTCCGGTGAAGTCCTTCCCAACAGTGTCGACAATATTCGTTCCCACAAGTCGGGCACGAAATTTAAAGTTTGGTCTTCCGTTGTTTTGCTCTCTCAATACGTCATACATGCATATGAAAGGGAGCAGCCTTTTTATGTGCCGGGGTTCCAGGTCTGCCCTGTGTGGCATAACCCTGCCCCTGCGTATGTTTGTCCAGTATTTGAACAGTTGCCTCTGACTTTCGGAAGCAAACCCGTGAAGGTTTAGCTCGGTCATTTTGGTACTCACTTTAGTCAGATGTATTTGACAAAACTATATGCTTATTTAACCTTACATGCGAATACTTCTTCCAAAAAATCAAGAAATTTTCTTAAAAAACAGGATTTTAAAGAAGAACCTTATATAAATAGACTAGAATTATGGTTAACAGGAACGATTAAGTTGCAGTTCTGCCTCACTGAAACCGAATCGCTCTGAAAGATAACTTTCAGAACCATTTGAACAGTTTGAACAGAACCAATTGGATGATAAATATTCCGCCGAGACCGAACAGGAAGGTCCAGAAGGCAGTGCCATTTTCGACGCCGGGCATGCCGCCGATATTGATGCCGAACAGACCGGTTAGAAAACCAAGCGGCAGAAAAATGCCGGTAATCAGGGATAGGAGATATAGCTTGCTGTTGAGCTTTTCCGCCAGGGCGTTGGAGAGTTCATCCTGGATAACCTGGCAACGTTCCCGAATGGCATCCAGATCCTCCAGATATCGGAACGTCTGGTCATAGCCTTCCTGGAAACGGCGCCTGTCCCGTACTGAAAAAAGCTGACTGTCATTTCCGAGCAGTCGGGCGAGGGCATCTTTTTGTGGGGCCAGATAGCGCCGAAAGGCAATCGCCTGTTTGCGCAGGTGGATCACCTTGTTGCGCAATCGGTGTTCGGGGGCTTCAATAATCTCCGCTTCCAGTTCATCGATAATATCCGCCAGATGACTTAGTGTATTGGACATCCGGTCTCCAAGCGTTCTGATCATATGCGCCAGGAACTGGGCGGAGGACTGGGGGCCATTGCCAGCCGGAAACCTTGCTTGCAGGTCTGATATTGTCTTGAGGCTGCGCAATTGGCAGGAAATGATCTGGTTTCGGTCCACATACAGGCGGATCGAGATCATATCCTCGGGGTCGGCGTTTTCATTGAGGTTTACCCCGCGCAGGATCAGCAGAACGCCATTGGTCATATCAAGATATCTGGGACGAGTTTCCTCTGCGCAAAGAATGTCTGCAGTCAGTTCATCCACCGAGGGCCGGTCAGTCAGCCATTGCATGGTCTTGGGATTGCGGGCGTCAAGGTGGAACCAGGACAGTTTTTGGTTAGCAGTTGACGCTTCTCCTTCTGCCGGCGGCAGATCCCATTCCACCTGATGCAGGATAAAATCATTTTGCGACATCACTGGATCCAATCAGGTGAACGTCCCGTTGCGGGAACGGTATTTCAATATTATTGGCATGGAACTTGTCCCAGATGGCATACATGACTTCGCTTTTTGGTTTGAGGCGGCCTGTGGTGATATCCGCCACCCAGAAGTACAGGACAAAATTGACGCTGCTGTCGGCGAATTCCTGCAGGAAACATGCCGGTTCAGGAGACTTCTGGCAGTCGGGATGTTCTCTGGCGGCGTCGAGCATTAACTGTCGTGTCAGGTGAAGATCGGATTTGTAGGATACACCGACTCTGATCTCGACGCGCCCGCTTGAGTTACTGTACGTCCAGTTAGTGACCCTGCTGGTGATGAAATCTTCGTTGGGGATCATAACTTCCTTGCCGTCAAAGGTCTCGACTAGAGTATAACGCGCAAAGGTCTGGCGCACAAAACCGGCAACGCCGTCGCCAATTTCGACAAGATCGTCCTTTTCGATCGATTTTTCCGATAGCAAAATGATACCGCTGATGAAGTTGGAAGTGATTTTTTGCAGGCCAAATCCAATGCCGATACCAATCGCTCCGCCGAGTACGGTCAGAACTGACAGATTAATTCCAATAATGTCCATGGCGAGGAGGAAGGCCAGGAAATACAGGCCGGTCTGGAATACTTTGATAAGGAGAGTTCGTGAACTTGCGCCAAAATTGTGCAAGGCGCTTATGCGTTTTTCCCCAAATCCAGACAGGGCGGCCGTCACCCAGAAAATAACAAACAGGATTACAATAGCCTTGAGAACCATATAGACAGAGATGGTATAGCTGCCGGCAGAGAAGACGAATTCCGGTCTTTCGAGGAATTCCTTGAGAGGTGCGAGGTAGCCCAAAGAACCGATCAGAATAATGGCGACAAAAACTATTCCAATAAGCCAGGAAGAGGCCCAGCCGGACGGTTTCAGTATTTTTGTAAATAATGAAGACATTTGCACTCCGTAGCTTCGGTATTTCCGGCTATCCTAATCTATCTTACGTGGTTGTAAAACTCTGAAATAAATCCATGCGGGACATTGGATAATTTTGCCCCGCATAGACTTGTGTTTACAGAATTTTCGGGTTCTAGGGCTAGAAAACTTCCGCCAGGAAATTTTCCATAGCCTGCCAGGACCGACGGGCGGCATCTGGCTGATAGGCAATGCCATGTTCAAGATCATTGGCTGTCGGCAGGGTAAAGGCGTGAACCGTGTTTCCATATGCATGCAGCTGCCAGTCGGCACCGCGGTCGGTCATTTCCCTGGCGAAGGCTGTTGCCTGTTCAGGTGTCGCCATGGGGTCGTCCCAGCCGTGCAGGGCAAGCACCTTGGCGTTAATTGACGGTTCTTCCGCACCTGCCGGGGCGCCGAGGATGCCGTGGAAGCTAACCACGCCATTGGTTGCCGCCCCGCTTCGCGCCAGATCAAGAACGCATTTGCCGCCGAAACAATAACCGATAGCGGCAGTGTTGCTTCCATCCACAAGCGGGTGTTCCTTCAGAAGCTCGAGAGCATAGTGAAGGCGGGACAGCAGCACATCGTGATCGGATGCAACCTGGTTCATCAGTTCAGCAGCCTTGCCCGCGTCGCTTGCCCGTACACCCTTGCCGTAAACGTCGAGAGCAAAACCAACATAGCCCAGTTTTGCAAGTTTTTCAGCCTGCTCTGTTTCAAACGGACCCTGGCCCATCCAGGCGTGACAGACAAGAACACCGGGGCGGGGACCGTCCAGGGAATCATCATAACTGATGGTGCCTTCATAGGTGCCGCCGGGGCCGTCATAGGTGATAGTTTCAGTTTTGATCATTTTCTTGTTTCTCCATTTATCTGCTTTTATATCAGCTCATACACGCTGTTTACCTCGGCTTCCCCGTCACATTTCACGCGCTTTGTTTCCGCCATGTGAATCAGGTGGGCCAGAACAGACCGCGCTGCGGCAGGATGCAGGTAACTTGGGACCTCTGCATATATTATTTCTACCATATCCGGGATCTTTTGTGCACCGGATCTGATGACCTTGAGGATTTGTTCCTCGCGCTGTTTGCGATGATCGATCAGTCCCTCGACGAACTGGCGCGGATCGGGGATCGGATTGCCGTGGGTGGGATAATAGATTTCATCATCGCGGACCAGAAGCTGCTCAAGACTTTGCAGGTAATCACCCATATGGCCGTCCGGCGGACTGACCACCGAGGTGGACCAGCCCATCACATGATCGCCAGAAAACAGGGATTTTTCCTCGTGCAGGGCGAAACACAGGTGATTGGAGAGGTGGCCTGGCGTGTGCACGGCTTCGATGGTCCATCCATCTCCATGAATGATTTCCCCGTCGGCAAGTTCATGGTCCGGCCGGAACTCCTTATCCAGGCCTTCTTCGGTGTGGTTGTCGGACCAGGTCTGACCGTCCACCGGAAAAGCGTAGATATCAGCACCGGTGATCTGCTGCAGGGGATGGGCGGCCGGGCTGTGGTCCATATGGTTGTGGGTGATGAAAATATGGCTGACCTGTCGTCCGTTCAGGTGTTTTTCCAGGGCATGCAGGTGGCTTGGCATGGCCGGTCCCGGGTCGATGATGGCGAGGGGAGAGGACCCATCTTCCGGGCCCACAATATAGGTGCCGGTCCCGTGAAAGGTGAAAGGCGACGGGTTCTGGGCGACGATTCGCCGGATCAGGGGGCTGAGGGAAACAGGGTTCCCATAGTCAGGGGAAAAGTTTTTATCGAATTTCAGCATTGCGGGACTTTTTATTTCGTTATTTACCTGATTTTCATGGCTTCATATTATAGTTGTCAACCACCCCGTCAATAACCTTGCTTTTGATGATCGGGCTAACCTACGATTCAGTAATGTGATTTAAATACTGGTTTCAGGAGAGCGTATATGGCTGTGGAAGACATGAAAAGGGATAATTTTGCTGCCGGACACTCCCGGCGGGGATTTGCCACCCGGGCTATCCACGCGCCGCAACCATCCCTGGACCCCTACGGCACCCTGACCCAGCCGATCTATATGACGTCCACTTTTGAGTTTGAAACTGCCGAACAGGGCGGCGCCCGTTTTGCCGGGGAACAGGAAGGGTTTATCTACACTCGTCTCGGTAATCCCACTCTTAACCAGTTGGAAGAAAAACTTGCCGTTCTGGAAGGCGCCGAGGCCTGTCTGACCACCGGATCGGGGATGGGGGCGATTAGCTGTGTGTTCTGGACCCTGCTGGAGCCCGGCGATGAACTGCTTGTGGATAAAACGCTTTATGGCTGCACCTTTGCCTATTTCCGCCACGGGCTGTCCAAATTCGGGATTACTGTCCGTCATGTGGACATGACGGTTCCGGAAGAGCTTGAAAAGGCAATCGGACCGAAAACGAAATTTGTCTATTTCGAAACGCCGGCCAATCCCAATATGCGGATTGTCGATGTTAAACGCATTTGTGAAATTGCCGCGGCAAAGGACGTTCGGGTTATCGTTGATAACACCTATGCCACCCCTTATCTGCAGAACCCGCTGGCCATGGGCGCGTTCCTGGTCCTTCATTCGGCAACCAAATACCTGGGCGGTCATGGCGACCTGATGGCCGGCGCCATTATGGGGGACAGGGAAACCATTGACGAAATTCGTATGGTCGGCATGAAGGATATGACCGGTGCTGTTCTGTCGCCCATGAATGCCTTCCTGATCAACAGGGGGCTCAAGACCCTGACGTTGCGCATGGACCGGCATTGCGAGAATGCCACCCGTATTGCTGATTTTCTGGAAAGCCGAAACACAGTCAGCAAGGTTTTTTATCCGGGGCTCACGTCCTTTGAAGGACATGATGTGGCCCAAAAGCAGATGGCCCAGCCCGGCGGCATGATTGCATTTGAGCTGGATGGCGGCATGGAAGCCGGAATTAATTTCCTCAATAGCCTCAAGCTCTGCCGTATTGCAGTAAGTCTTGGCGATGCTGAAACCATGGTGCAGCATCCGGCCAGCATGACTCATTCCACATACAGCCCGGAAGAGCGCGCCCAATACGGGATCAGTGACGGCCTGGTGCGGATTTCTGCGGGCCTTGAAGACATTGAGGATATTCTTGAGGATGTGGAGCAGGCGCTGTCTGCCAGCTAGTCCGGTTATAAAAAAGCGCGGGTTACAGACGAAACAGTTGAGAGCCATTTCATTTTGGGGCATGCTGCGCCCAAGGTGGCAACCGGTATATAATTTCTAACACCGGGATCGGAAAATGGCAGAGCAGGAAAAAAACGCAGCAGGCCCGGCACGGGTAACACCGTGCCTCATGAGTGAATTCCCGACCAGACATATTCTCAACAACGAGGTGCACAGCCGTCCCTTCATTCAGGTCGGCAGCCCGGCACGTTGCTGCCATATGGCCATTCTGACGGGAGAGGCCGGACGCAATGCGGATCTGGAGCATCTGGCCGCTTTGTGCCGTCACTATAACCTCCCGACACCTCCCGCCGACTGCAGTCATCAGATCATTGATTTCGGGACCTTCAGGCTCAAATGGGAACGGCATACGGAGTTCTGCAGCTATACTTTCCTGCGCAAGGGCATGGGGAGGAATCCTTTCCTCGATACGGCCCTGTCGGTGGTTCCGGAGGAATGGCTGAAATCCATTCCCGGCCAGCTTCTTGTCGGTGTTCATTTGTATCTGGGCAAGGTGCCGGAAAGCGAGAATGATCAACGGGAGATGCTGGAGGAAATTTTCGGTGCCAATATGGTCCTTGGTGCCCTGGCAGGCAGTATCGGCGCTCAGGTCTGGACGGATTTCCACATTCACGGTGACGGTTTCTGTCGTATTCTGGTTAATGATTCCGGCATGTCCGAAACTCAGGCCGGGCGGCTGGTTCAGCGTCTTCTGGAGATTGAGACCTACCGTATGATGGCCATGCTGGCCGTGCCGCTCACCGGCGAGATTTCAAAGGCCACGCGGGAGATCGAACAGGAACTGGCCGATGTGGTGCAGCAGATGATGAGCGTGGATGACCCGGCCCGCGAACACGAAATTCTCGACCGTTTGACCAGAATGGCGGCCAGGGTGGAACATCTTTCCGCCGGCAGCACCTATCGTTTCAATGCGTCGAAAGCCTATTACGCCCTGGTGGAAAAACGTATCGAGAATATCCGGGAAGAACCGCTGAAGGGCTTCCAGACCATTTCAAGTTTCCTCGAGAGGCGCATTGCGCCGGCCATGCGGACCTGTGTCAGCATGGAAGACCGGATTGCGAACCTGTCCCGTCGGGTGAATCGGGCGAGCACCCTGTTGCAGACCCGGATCAATACCACCCTGCAGGCCCAGAACAAGCAGTTGCTTGAAAGTATGGACCGCCGGGCCCGGCTGCAACTGCGCCTGCAGCAGACGGTCGAGGGGCTGTCTGTGGTCGCCATCAGCTATTATGCCCTGGGGATTATCAATTACCTCGCCCGGGGCGGCCAGGAAATACTGCCGTCGATTGATCCCTATATTGTCACGGCTGCTGCTGCGCCAATCGTGATTTTTGGGGTTTTCTGGTTCCTGCGCCGGCTGCATAAGGTTATCCGGAAGGCAAGCGAGAGCTGAGCTATCGAAATAATTTCCTATTATTGATATTTGTTTACCATTTTCTAATCTGTATTGCCTACTGTTTGTGCCAACCAGTGGGAAATGAGAGCCGTTGACCAGATTCGCGGGTGCAAAAAGCAGAGGGATTATGTCAGCCAATCGAAGGATTGTGATTTTAAGGGATCTGGACGAGCCGCAACCGTCCTATTTCAAGATATGCCGGAAATATCATTTCTCCGAAGAGCATGACATTCTGGGTTTTACCATGAATGTCTTTGACGGGACGAACATGATCATTGTGCAGGCGGATCTCGCGCGGCCGGATCACCTGAAAATTCTCAAGGAAAATATCCTCAATCCGGCCCGTCCCAATATTCCTGTCCTTTTTCTTCTCAAGGAACTGAATCGCAAACAGGTGGTGCAGGCCAATGTGCTGGGCGCCACCGATTTCTGGGTTTTTCCCTGTGAGGATGAAAAATTCGAGGAGAGGCTTAAAATTATCCTTGATCGGGAAATGGAAAAGAAATGGTCCCGGCTCAGTTCCACCCAGTCAGCCGCTTTAAAGGTCAGTCTCAAGGTGGTGGAAGATACATTCGACAGTGCCCGTCTCGGCTTGCCACTGTCTTCCCGCGATGTGAAAAACAGTTGCGACATGATTATCGAAGCAACGTCGAGGGAGGGGCTTTCCGACTGGATGGGGGCGATCAAAAACCATCACAACTATACTTATCGTCACTGCATGATGGTTTGCGGTTACCTGATCTCTTTTGGCCTGGTGCTGGGGATGAAAGGCGAGGAACTGCAACAATTGGCCACCGGCGGCATGCTGCATGATATCGGCAAGGCCCGGACGCCGCTGGAACTTCTGGATAAACCCGGCAAACTGACGGATGAAGAATGGGAAATCATGCGCCGACATCCCGAATACAGCGATGAAATGCTGAGGGCCCAGGGCTGGGATGAGATCACTATCGATATGGCAGTTCATCATCACGAGAAAATCGACGGATCGGGATACCCGCATGGCCTGAAGGGAGATGAGTTCAGCCGATATGCGCGTATGACTGCCATTGCCGATATTTTTTCCGGCCTGACCGATAAACGATCCTACAAGCCGGCCATGTCACCGCGGCTGGCCATGAATATGATGTCCACCTGGGACGGGCATATTGATCAGGAGCTTCTGGAGGCATTCCGTCCGGTTGCCCTGAATGATTAGCAATTTGTTGGAATTTTTTCTCCTGACGTGATATCGCTGCCGGATATTTTCGGCCGATAATTTCAGGATATGACTGTGCTTCCCGATTACGCACCACCGATGGAGCCTTACCTGGACATCCTTTATGAGGATGACCATCTGCTTGTGCTCGACAAGCAGAGCGGCCTCCTGTCCGTGCCGGGACGCCATGATCACCTGAAGGACTGCCTGGAAAGCCGGGTGCAAAGTCGTTTTCCCACGGCCACGACCATTCACCGGCTGGATATGGAAACTTCCGGAATTCTGGTGATGGCGCTGAATAAGGATATCCACGGTCATATCGGGCGGCAGTTTGAGCATCGCCGCACGGAAAAGACCTATATCGCAAGGGTTGCGGGCCATCCGGCGGAGGATGAAGGAGAAGTGGATCTGCCGCTGATCTGCGACTGGCCCAACCGGCCGCGGCAGATGGTGGATTTCGAGCGGGGGAAAAAGGCGCTGACACGCTGGCGGGTGCTGGAGCGGGAAGCAGATGGCGTAACCCGCCTGAAGCTGAAACCGGTGACCGGGCGGTCGCATCAGCTCCGGGTCCATTGCCAGCAACTGGGTCATTCGATCCTTGGCGATCCCTTTTATGCCAGCGAAGAGGTTCAGGAAAGGGCTGACCGGCTGCAGCTGCATGCCCACAGCCTGACTCTGTTTCATCCGGTCCGGCAGGAAAAAATCACCTTTACCTCACCGGTTCCCTTCTGAGATGAGTGAAACCTCCTCCACAGCTGGAAAAATCTTCCTCGCGCCCATGGAGGGCGTGGTGGATCATGTGATGCGCGACATGCTGACGTCGGTCGGCAGTTACGATCTCTGTGTGACTGAATTTATCCGGGTCACTCAGCAGCTCTATAAACCGGCTCTTTTCTATAAGTTTTGTCCTGAACTCAAAGCGGGCAGCGTCACCCCGTCCGGCACGCCCGTCAGGGTGCAGCTTTTGGGTCAGGACCCGGACTGGATGGCGGAAAATGCCGTGCGGGCGGTGGAACTGGGCTCGCCGGGCGTGGATCTCAATTTCGGCTGTCCGGCCAAAACCGTGAATAAAAGCAAGGGCGGCGCCATCCTGCTCAGGGAACCGGAGACACTCTACCGGATCATCAGTGCGGTGCGGGGGGCTGTCCCTGCAGACAAGCCGGTTACGGTCAAAATGCGGCTGGGATATGAGGACAAGTCACTGGTTCTGGACAATGCCCGGGCCATTGAAAGTGCCGGCGCTGACATGCTGACAGTCCATGCCCGCACGAAAGTGGAGGGCTACAAACCGCCGGCTCACTGGCACTGGATCGCGAAAATCTGTGACGAGGTCAGTCTTCCTGTGGTCGCCAACGGGGAAATCTGGTCGACGGAGGATGCGCTGGAATGCCGCCGGGAAAGCGGCTGTGATGATATTATGATCGGGCGCGGCGCCCTTGCACTGCCCAATCTGAGCCGGATGATCGGGGAGGGCGAGGCGCCCATGACGTGGGACGAGGTGCGAAAACTCCTGATCCGTTATGCCGGGACCGAACGCCCTGACCGGCGGGAGGGATTTCTGCCGTCACGTGTCAAGCAATGGTTCACTTACCTGCGGCTGCAATATCCGCAGGCAGACGATATGTTCCGCGATCTGAAGCGGCTTCAGGATCTTGACGAGATGATCAGGCTGTTGTCCTCAGAGGCCTAGTAGGCCCGCTCAATACAGAAATCAACGATATCGATCAGCGACTGGCGATATTCATTGTCGGGGAAAATGGCCAGGGCATCGCGGGCAATGGCGCCGTAATGACGGGCCCGTTCTATGGTGTCCTTCAGGGCATTATGTTTGCTGATCAGTTCCAGGGCTTTTTCCAGATCGCCGTCCTGCTGCTCCAGATCTTCCATGGTCCGGCGCCAGAAAGTGCGTTCTTCCTCACTGCCGCGCCGGAAGGCAAGCACGATCGGCAGGGTGATTTTACCTTCGCGGAAGTCGTCGCCGACGCTTTTGCCGAGCTTTTCCTGTTCGGCGGAATAATCCAGCACATCATCGACAAGCTGGAAAATAATCCCCAGGTTACGGCCGTAACTCTGCAGCGCTTCCTGTTCGGCCGAGGGGCGCTCGGCGATAACCGCGCCGATTTCGCAGGCGGCGGCAAACAGCGCAGCGGTCTTGGCGGCGATCACTTCCATATAGCTGTCTTCGGTGGTGTCGGTGTCGTTGGCGGTGATCAGCTGTAACACTTCACCTTCGGCAATGACACTTGACGCCCTCGACAGAATACGGAGTACCTCAAGGGAGCCATCTGCCACCATCAGTTCGAAGGACCGGCTGAACAGGAAGTCGCCGACCAGAACGCTGGCTTTATTACCCCAGACGGCGTTGGCGGTATCCTTGCCCCGGCGCAGGTCGCTTTCGTCGACCACATCGTCATGCAGCAGGGTGGCGCTATGGATGAATTCCACACAGGCGGACAGGTCCACATGACGGTCACCTTTGTAGCCACACAGGCGGGATGAGGCGAGGGTCAGCATGGGACGAAGGCGCTTGCCGCCGGAGGCGATCAGATGTCCGGCAAGCTGGGGGATCAGGGCAACGGGGCTTTGCATGTTATGGACGATAGTCTGGTTGACTTTGTCCATATCTTCCTTGACCAGCTTCTGCAGCCGTGCAAGTGCGCTTTCGCCCTTTTTCTCTTCTTCGAAGTTTACGACTATACCCACGATATGTCCCTGTGTTTCTGTAAACCGGTTCCAGCGGTGGACGCCTTTCTGGCGGTCCGGACTGTGGAAAATGCGAGACTCTCCTGATAAGCTTGTATTATCGTTCAGGCCTGACGCGTTTGTACCGGGGCAAAATAGTCATTGCCGGGCAGCAAGGTCAAGGGACAACCGGTCGAATATGTCTTTTTTGAGGTCAATTTCACGTGAAAGAACTTTTTTCGTCTGACAATCTGGTGCTGATTACAAGAGTTTCCGCGCTGTTTGCCGGGGGCGGGCTGGATTTTTACGTTCTGGACGGGCATGCAAGCCTGTTTGGCGGCGGTATTGAGGGAATCGCGCGTCGGGTCATGGTGCCGCCTGAATCGGTCGCGCAGGCGAAAAGGCTGATTCGAGAGGCCGGCCTTGCAGATGATGTGGATTTTAGTGATGACATCCGCTAAAGACAGGCCATGACAGACTTAAATGATATCGATCATACAACCGATGATTTTCTGGGCGGCATTGTCCGGCTGCATCAGCCGCGCCGGGGCTATCGTGTGGCGATGGATACAGTTCTTCTGGCGGCAAGCCTTGAGCTAAAGCCGGGTGAGCGGGTCCTGGATGTGGGTGCGGGAACCGGCGGTATCCTGACCTGTCTGGCCGGCAGGCTTGGCGACGATTCCTCGGACCTGACCCTGCACGGGATCGAGTTGCAGCCGCTGCATGTGCTGTTTGCCAGGGAAAATGCAGCACTCAACGGATTTGATGACCGGATAAGATATTTTGAAGGGGATATTGTGGCCCCGCCGGAGACTTGCGAAAAAAACAGCTATCACCATGTGGTCAGCAATCCGCCCTATTATGAAAAGGGCATGCATACCGCCTCGCCGCAGGAAAACCGGGCGCTCGCCCATACAGGCAGTCACCTGTCCCTGGCGGACTGGATTTCCTGTTGTCTTAAGATGGTCAGGCCCAGGGGATACCTGAGCCTGATCCAGAAGGCGGACCGTCTTGACGATATCCTGTCCGCGCTGCAGGGAAAGGCCGGAGAGGTCGTCGTCTTTCCGGTCTGGCCGGATGATTGTGGCGATGCCGGGCGGGTAATTGTGCGGACCCGGAAAGACAGCCGGGCGCCGCTAGCCTTGAAACGGGGGCTGGTCGTGCATAAATCCGAAGGCGGATATACGGACCGGGCCGAAGCGGTTTTGAGACATGGACAAAAGCTCACGATTGCGTAAGATGTCCCGAAATTAATAATCAGAAAAATAAACGGATATAAAATGATCAAAAAAACCAGAGAACTTCTTGCAAAACTTCCCATTCCTTTTCTTGGCGATGCCGCCCCGGTGGTCTCCGTTCTGCCGCTGGAAGGGGTGATCGGCACATCGGGCAGGTTCAGCGAGGCGTTAAATCTGGCAGGAATTGAAAAACGCATTGACGCGGCCTTTGATGCTTACGGTCTGAAGGCGGTGGCGCTGGCCATCAATTCCCCCGGCGGCTCCCCGGTGCAGAGCGAACTGATCATGCGCCGTATCCGCAAACTGTCTGAAGAAAAGAAAATCCCGGTTTATGCCTTTGCCGAGGATGTGGCCGCATCCGGCGGTTACATGCTGGCCCTGGCCGGGGAAGAAATTTATGGCAGCGCCGCCTCTATCATCGGCAGCATCGGTGTGATTTCCGCCGGCTTCGGGTTCGACAAGGCTATTGAAAAGGTGGGCGTCGACCGGCGTGTCTATACGGCCGGGGAAAATAAATCCATTCTCGATCCGTTCCAGCCGGAAAAGGATGAGGATGTGAAATTCCTCAAGGAAATCCAGAAGGAAATTCATGCCTTCTTCAAGGATATGGTCAAGGAACGTCGCGGCGAGAAGCTGAAGGGGACCCAGAAGGTTATGTTCTCCGGTAAATTCTGGACCGGGACCGAGGCCGAGAAGATGGGACTCATCGACGGCATCGGCGACTTGCAGACGGTGATGAAAGAAAAATTCGGCGAAAAAACCAAATTCAACCGGGTTGAAGGTGAAAAGGGCTTCATCAAGAGCCTGCTTGGTCTGGGCGGTCGAAAAAGCGCCGTATCCCGCGAAATTATGGCGGTGCTGGACGAACGTGTCCACTGGGGACGTTTCGGGCTCTAGGCTTTTCCCAACCTGTGGGACATTGGTAACTGTTAAATACCGATTCAATTCTTGACGAGGGCCGGGTGGCTCGGTAGTTTCCGCGGGTAATTTCGCAATTGCGTAACACAGGGAACGTAACGGTTGATGACTGCCTCAGCGCAAGACGCGGCGGACCGCAAGGAAACCGCCTTTCAGTATTTGATACTGAAACTTCAGAAATACTGGGCCGATCAGGGCTGCGTGGTTCTGCAGCCCTATGACCTGGAGATGGGGGCAGGAACCTTTCAGTCCGCGACCACCCTGCGTTCACTGGGCTCCAAGCCCTGGAAGGCCGCTTACGTACAGCCCTGCCGCCGTCCGACAGACGGCCGCTATGGGGAAAACCCGAACCGGTTGCAGCATTATTACCAGTTTCAGGTGGCTCTTAAGCCGTCGCCGGAAAACATCCAGCAGCTTTACCTCGACAGCCTGAAGGTTCTTGGCATTGACGCCATGGAGCATGACATCCGCTTTGTCGAGGATGACTGGGAAAGCCCGACACTCGGCGCCTGGGGGCTGGGCTGGGAAGTCTGGTGTGATGGCATGGAAGTGAGCCAGTTTACTTACTTTCAGCAGGTCGGCGGGTTTGACTGCAAGCCGGTGATGGGCGAACTGACCTACGGGCTCGAGCGCCTGGCCATGTATATCCAGGGTGTGGACAATGTTTACGATCTGGACTGGAACGGGCTGCCGGAATCTGAGGGGGGCGTCAAATACGGCGATGTGTTCCTGCAGAGCGAAAAGGAATTTTCCGCCTATAATTTTGAAATTGCCAATACGGAAATGCTGTTCAGCCATTTTGCGGATGCGGAAAAGGAATGCGCCGATATCCTGCGTCAGGGTGTGGAAGACGGTAAATATTATCCGTTGCCGGCTTACGATCAGTGCATCAAGGCCAGCCATGTGTTTAACCTGCTGGATGCGCGCGGCGTGATCAGCGTGACCGAACGCCAGGCCTATATCGGCCGGGTGCGCGCTTTGGCCAAGGCTTGTTGCGAGGCTTACCTCAAATCCATCGGCGAGGGAGAGGCATAATGGCTGACTTTCTGCTTGAACTGTTTTCCGAGGAAATTCCCGCCCGCATGCAGCAGAAGGCGGCCGGTGACCTGAAACGTCTGGTCACCGCTAAACTGGATGAAGCAAGCCTTTCCTATGACAAGGCCACCGCCTATGTGACCGTGCGCCGCCTGACCCTGCATATCGAGGGACTGGCCAGCGAACAGCCGGACGTGTCCGAAGAACGCCGAGGCCCGCGCGCCGATGCGCCGGAAAAGGCCATTGAAGGATTCCTCAAGGGCGCCGGTGTGACCCGCGACCAGGTCGAGGTCCGCGAAGAGAAAAAAGGCACCTTCCTTTATGCGGTGATCGAGAAGAAAGGCCGGGCGGCAAGCGATGTTATCGCCGAATTCCTGCCGGACCTGATCCGCACATTCCCCTGGCCCAAGTCCCAGCGCTGGGGCACAGGATCATTGCGCTGGGTGCGTCCGCTGCACAGCGTGCTGTGTCTGCTGGATGGCGCCGTGGTCGGCTTTGATCTGGGTGATGGGCTGACAAGCAGTAACACGACACGCGGCCATCGCTTTCTGGCGCCGGAGGTTTTCGAGGTTTCGTCCTTTGCCGATTATCGGGACAGGCTGGGCCAGGCCTTTGTGGTGCTGGATACTGACGTCCGCAAGGAAAAAATCCTGTTTGAAGCAAAAGCCCTGGCCGAAAGCGCCGGGCTTGAGCTGCTCGACGATCCGGCGCTTGTGGACGAAGTGGCGGGCCTTGCCGAATATCCGGTCATCCTGATGGGTGAGTTTGACAAAGCATTCCTCGATGTGCCGCAGGAGGCGCTGACCAGCGCCATGCGCAGTCACCAGAAATATTTCTCCCTTGTCGACGGCGCGGGCAAGCTCGCCAATAAATTCGTCTTCGTCTCTAACATGAAGACAGACGATCATGGCGCCAAAATTATCGACGGCAACCAGCGGGTGCTGCGTGCCCGTCTGGCCGATACCAAATTCTTCTGGGACCAGGACCTGAAAACAATCCGCGAAGGTGGTTTTGAGGTTCTTAACAATAAATTGCGTGATATCGTTTTTCACGAAAAATTGGGCAATGTTGGTGATCGTGTTTCTCGCCTTGTGAATCATTCAGCATGGATTGCGAAAGCTATTGATGCGGATAAAGAAGAGGCTGCGCGTGCGGCTGCACTCTGTAAGGCTGATCTGGTCAGCGGTATGGTCGGTGAATTCCCTGAGCTTCAGGGATTGATGGGTAAATATTATGCTGAGGCATTGGACGAAAATTCTGAGGTAGCTAATGCTATTGCAGCACATTATTCACCTAAAGGTCCAAGCGATGAATGTCCGTCCGAATTGGTGAGCGTCGCAGTAGCTCTGGCAGAAAAACTGGATACACTAATCGGCTTCTTTATGATCGGTGAAATACCAACAGGTTCAAAAGACCCGTTTGCATTACGTCGTGCAGCACTTGGAGTTATTCGTTTAATTGTGGAGAACAAGCTTCGTTTGAGTTTGTTCGAGGTTATGGATCTGTCAGGTCAGTGGAGCAACCTCAAGGCGCAAGATTTTGTAACTGATGAAAAACCACGTGAAGCTGTTCCTCCGAGAATTATGGACTTCTTTGCCGATCGTCTCAAGGTGCATCTGCGTGAGGAAGGGGTCCGCCACGACCTGATTTCCGCCGTTTTTGCCCTCAAGGATGAAAAAGGTCGGGCGGAAGATGATCTCGTTAGGCTTTTGGCAAGGGTTGATGCGTTAAAGAATTTCCTTGAGACCGAGGATGGGACCAACCTGCTGGCCGGGTACAAGCGGGCGGTGAATATCGTCAAGATCGAGGAAAAGAAAGACGGCGTTTCCCACGACGGCGCGCCCACTGCGGGCACCCAGACGGAAGAAACGGAATTATTCAATTGTCTCGGACAGGTGTCCGGGGCGGTCAAAGCCGCTGTTGACGCGGAACAATTCGAAGAGGCCATGACGCAGCTTGCCACATTGCGTCGGCCTATTGATGCTTTCTTCGATGAAGTAACAGTCAACAGCGAAAATTCGGGAGAGCGGGAGAACCGGTTGCGGATTCTGTCGCAGATCCGGCAGACCATGAATCTGGTCGCGGATTTTTCAAACATTGAAGGTTAATGATGATGACGAAATGGGTCTATACATTCGGTGACGGAAAAGCGGAAGGCGAAGCCTCCATGAAGAACCTCCTCGGAGGGAAGGGCGCCAACCTTGCGGAAATGTCAAATCTGGGACTTCCGGTGCCGCCGGGCTTTACCATTACCACCGAAGTATGTACTGCATTTTACGAGAATAACCGGAATTATCCGGAAGACCTGGCCGGTCAGGTGGAGGATGCCCTGAAAGCGGTTGAAAAGACTGTTGGGGCCAAATTCGGCGATGCGCAAAATCCGCTGCTGGTCTCCGTTCGTTCCGGCGCCCGGGTTTCCATGCCCGGCATGATGGACACGGTCCTCAACCTGGGCCTCAATGATGTGACCGTGCAGGGACTGGCGAAACAGGCCGGAGATGAACGTTTCGCCTATGACAGTTATCGCCGTTTTATCCAGATGTATTCCGATGTGGTGCTGGGTGTTGACCATTACCTGTTCGAGGAACTGCTGGAAATCCACAAGGAAGAAAACGGCTATATCCTGGATACGGAACTGGATGCATCCGACTGGAAATCCCTGGCCGAGGCCTTCAAGAAAAAAGCCGAGGAAGAGCTCGGCAAGCCGTTCCCGCAGGATGTCAACGAACAGCTCTGGGGCGCGGTCAACGCCGTGTTCGGGTCCTGGCAGATCGAGCGGGCCAAGACCTACCGCCGCCTGCATAATATTCCCGAAAACTGGGGGACTGCGGTCAACGTTCAGTCCATGGTGTTTGGCAACATGGGGGAAACCTCCGCCACCGGCGTGGCCTTTACCCGTGATCCGTCCACCGGCGAAAACGCCTTTTACGGTGAATATCTGATCAACGCCCAGGGCGAGGATGTGGTAGCCGGTATACGGACCCCGCAGAACCTGACCAAAGTGTCCCGCGAAGCCGCCGGTTCCGACAAACCGTCCATGGAAGAAAGCATGAACGGCGTTTATAATGAACTGGCCGATGTGTTTCGCAAGCTGGAAGCTCACTATCGCGACATGCAGGACATCGAGTTCACCGTCCAGAAGGGTAAACTGTGGATCCTGCAGACCCGTTCCGGCAAAAGAACCGCGAAAGCAGCGTTGAAAATTGCCGTCGATATGGCCCGCGACGGTGTGATCAATGAACAGGAAGCCGTGCTGCGGGTGGAACCTGCTGCGCTGGACCAGCTTTTGCACCCGACCCTTGACCCCGATGCGGTGCGTGACGTTCTGACCACCGGCCTGCCGGCCTCTCCGGGCGCGGCCTGCGGTATCGTTGTCTTTACCGCCGATGAGGCAGAGGAACTGGCCAAGCAGGGCAAGGATGTGATCCTGGTCCGGGTGGAAACCAGTCCCGAGGACATTCACGGCATGCATGCGGCGAAAGGTATCCTGACCTCCCGCGGCGGCATGACGTCACATGCGGCTGTGGTCGCCCGCGGCATGGGCCGTCCCTGCGTTTCCGGCGCCGGCCATCTGCATATCAACCAGGCCGAGGGTGTGATCCGGGTTGCCGGTCGCGAGGTAAAACTGCATGAAACCATCACCATCGACGGCAGCACCGGCGAAGTGATGTTCGGCGCCGTGGATACGGTGCAGCCGGAACTTTCCGGTGATTTCGGTATCCTGATGGAGTGGGCCGACGCCAACCGTCGCCTGAAGGTGCGGACCAATGCGGAAACCCCGCTGGATGCGAAAACCGCCCGTGAATTCGGGGCTGAAGGTATCGGTCTGTGCCGGACCGAGCATATGTTCTTTGATGCCGACCGTATCATTTCCGTGCGCCAGATGATCCTGGCGGAAAATGAAGCCGGCCGCCGGGCCGCGCTGGACAAGATCCTGCCGTACCAGAAAGCGGATTTTGTCGAACTGTTCACCATCATGCAGGGCCTGCCGGTGACCGTGCGTCTGCTGGACCCGCCGCTGCATGAATTCCTGCCCCAGGAAGAAGATGATTTTGCCGATGTGGCCGCCGTGACCGGCGTGTCTGTGGCTGATCTGAAAATCCGGGCGGAAGAGCTGCATGAATTCAACCCGATGCTTGGCCATCGCGGCTGCCGTCTTGGTATTTCCTACCCGGAAATTTACGAGATGCAGGCCCGCGCCATCATCGAGGCCGCCCTGCAGGTAGCCAAAGACAGCGGTCAGCCGGTGGTGCCGGAAATCATGATCCCGCTGGTCGGCAGCCGCAAGGAACTGGAAATCCTGAAAGCCAAGGTCTGCGCCGTGGCGGACGGCATTATTGCCAGCTCCGGCGCCAAGCTGGACTATATGGTCGGCACCATGATCGAACTGCCGCGGGCTGCCCTGCAGGCCGGTGAGATTGCCCATGAAGCGGAATTCTTCAGCTTCGGCACCAACGACCTGACCCAGACCACCTACGGCATCAGCCGTGACGACAGCGCCCACTTCCTGGATGATTACATCCGGGCCGGTATCTTTGAACAGGATCCCTTTGTCACCATCGACCAGGAAGGCGTCGGCGAACTGGTGAAGATCGCCGCTGAACGCGGCCGGGCGACACGCAGTAACATCAAGCTGGGGATCTGCGGTGAACATGGCGGTGATCCGGCGTCTGTGGAATTCTGCCACGGCGTCGGTCTGGACTATGTGTCCTGTTCCCCTTACCGGGTGCCGATTGCCCGTCTGGCTGCCGCCCAGGCTGCGCTCAAAGAAAAGGCATAAGCCCGATGAAAAAGGAAGTCACAGTCTCCTGGGCCGGTAAAATGACCTTTATCGGCGAGGCCGCCTCCGGCAATACCCTGACCATGGATGCCGGCAAGGCCAATGGCGGACTTGGCCTCGGCCACAGCCCCATGGATCTTCTGCTGATGGGGGCCGGTGGCTGCGCCAGTATCGACGTTGTCATGATCCTGCAGAAAGGCCGTCAGGAACTGGTGGATTGTGTCTGTCAGGTCTCTGGTACCCGTGCCGAGGAAATGCCCAAGGTCTATACGGATATTCATATGCATTTCGTCGTCAGCGGCAAGGACCTCAAGGAGGCGTCTGTCAAGCGGGCGGTGGAGCTGTCCATGACCAAATATTGTTCCGCTTCGCTGACGCTGGCCAAGGCCGCCAAACTGACCTATGATTGGGAAGTAAAAGAAGCCTGATCACTCACAGATTCCGGGGGTTTAATGAATAAATCAGCCTCATTTCCCCAGACCATCGAAGAGCTCAGGGCTGGCGGCAAAGCCGCCATGGCCCGGGCCCTGGCTGCTATCGAACATTCCCCCGATGATGACCGTGTGATCACCCTGCTGGATCAGGCCTGGCGCCATCCTCATGGACATGTGCTCGGACTGACCGGTCCGCCCGGCGTCGGAAAATCCACCCTGATCAGCGCCCTGATTGCAAACTGGCGCAAGGCCGGAAAAACCGTTGGTGTTATTGCTGTCGATCCCAGCAGCCGCAAGACCGGCGGCGCTCTTCTTGGCGACCGCACCCGTCTGGTCACCGATCCGGAAGATGAAGGTATCTTTATCCGTTCCATGGCGGCGCGCAGCCGACTTGGCGGTCTGGCCGGCCTGACGGCGCCGGCCATGACCCTGATGCGGGCAGTCTATGACATTGTCCTGGTGGAAACCGTGGGTGTCGGCCAGTCTGAAACCGATGTGGCGTCGGTGGCCGATACGGTGGTCTTCTGCATCCAGCCCGGTTCCGGCGACAGCCTGCAGTTCATGAAGGCCGGTATTATGGAAATCCCCCATATCATGGTGGTGACAAAGGCGGATACGGGCGCGAAGGCGGAGCGGGCCAAAGCCGATGTTTCCGGTGCTCTTGGTCTTTCCGACGCCGGCCATGACGGCTGGCAGGTGCCGGTCCTGAAGCTCAGCGCCGATAGTGGCGAGGGACTCGCAGAGCTTGTCACTGCGGTGGACAACCATGCGGTCTGGCTGCGCGAGACTGGTGAACTTGACAGAAGCCGCCGGGAACAGGGGCAAAGCTGGCTCAAGGATATGGTACGGGAAAAATACGGCACCGAAGGATTGAAAAAGGCCGGCGACCGGCTGGTGCTGGAGGCGGATCAGTCGCCGTTTCGTAAGGGGAAAGAACTTTTCAGGCTGTTGTGACGGGAAATATTTTTAGACCATTGCCAGAATAATAACCAGAATGGCGGCGGCGATGATCAGCAGCCAGATGGTCTTTTTTTCGCGGTTCTGAGGCGCCTTCTTTTTATTCCTGTGAAACCTGCTCATAATAATCCCTTGGTGATATGCTATAATCACCAAGGTTATCATTTTCACTTCACAAGATGCAACTTCTTACTGGATAGCCGATCTTATTAACGGGCCGTCCAGCCGCCTTCCACAGGCAGACTTGCGCCATTGAAGCTCTGGGCGGCGTCAGTGCACAGAAAGACGGCAAGCTGTCCCAGTTCTTCAACCTCGACAAAGCGTTTATTGGGCTGGGCAGCCAGAATCACGTCCCGGATGACCTGTTCCTCGCTCATATTGTGGGCCTTGGCCTGGTCTCTGATCTGGCCGTCGACCAGAGGGGTGCGTACATAGCCGGGACAGATGGCGTTGCAGGTAATGCCTGTTTCGGCAATCTCCAGCGCCACCGATTTGGTCAGGCCGAGTACGCCGTGTTTGGCCGCGACATAGGCCGACTTGAAGGGGGAGGCGACAAGCCCGTGGGCGCTGGCCAGGTTAATGATCCGGCCCTGGTTGCGGGCTTTCATGCCGGGAAGGGCGGCCTTGATGGCATGGAAATTGGACACCATGTTGATGGAAATAATGGCTTCCCATTTGTCTGCGGGAAATTCGTCAATGGCGGAGACAAACTGGATGCCGGCATTATTGATCAGGATATCCACGCTGCCGAGTTCCGCTTCGGCCCGCCGCACCATGGCAGTGATTTCGTCGCCGTTCATCATGTTGGCGCCGTCATAGAGGGCGGTTACTGCATAATCGCTTTGAATGGCGGCCCGCGTGGCTTCTATTTCACCGGCATCACCAAGGCCGTTGATCATTACATTTGCCCCTGAGTCGGCCAGTGCCCGTGCCATGCCGAGGCCGATACCGCTCGTCGAGCCGGTGATGACGGCATTTTTTCCTTTTAAGACATCCGGTTGCATGATCTTGCCCATTTTAAACTCCCGTTAACCTGTTCATGAGACCCTTATAAAGGTAAGTTTGCGGACTCTGGCATAAAAAATGCTGCACCGCAAATAACCTTTGGTCTATATTTACACATATGCTAGGCTAACATTATACAGGATGAAAATACATCCAAATAACGGTATCTAAAGCCGTTTTAAGGGCCAGTATTGTAGAAAATCTTTCAGGGAAAGGTACGGATTAGTATTATGTTGTATCAGATGTACGAGTTCCAACACACATTGTTCGCGCCTGCGAGATATATGGTTGATCTGACGCAGCAGAGTCTTGAAAATCCCATGAATCCCCTTTCATATATGCCGGGCGCCAAACAGATCGTCGCAGCCTGCGATGTGATGGAACTTCTGACCCGCCGTTACGGCAAACCGAAATTCGGTCTGGACACCACTCTGATCGACGAGATTCCCATCGAAGTGATCGAGCATGATGTGATGCGCAAGACATTCTGCCATCTGAAGCATTTTGAGCGATCTGCGGATGTCAACAACGATCCCCGTCTGCTGATTGTGGCTCCCCTTTCCGGGCATTATGCTACTCTTCTCAGGGGGACAGTTGAGGCCATGCTGCCGGATCATGATGTCTATATCACCGACTGGCAGGACAGCCGGAACATTGCCCTTTATGAGGGCTCTTTTGATCTGGATGACTATATCGATTATGTGATCGAGTTCCTGGAGTTTCTGGGGCCAAATACACATGTGCTGGCGGTTTGCCAGCCTTCGGTGCCTGTACTGGCGGCGGCCGCCATTATGTCGGCGGAGGATAATCCCTGTGTGCCGGCAAGCATGACCCTGATGGGTGGCCCGATTGATACCCGCAAAAGTCCGACTGTGGTCAATGAGCTCAGCTACAAACGATCAATGGACTGGTTCGAACGCCATGCGATTCACACCGTACCCTGGCCAAATATCGGCACGATGCGCAAGGTTTATCCGGGGTTTCTGCAGCTCTCAGCCTTTATGAATATGAACCTGGAAGACCATATCGGTGCACACCGCAAGATGTTTGACCACCTTGTGGAAGGTGATGATGAAAGTGCCGACAAGACCAGGATGTTTTACGAGGAATATCTGGCAGTGATGGATCTGCCGGCGGAATTCTATCTGCAGACCATTCGCGAGGTCTTTAAAAGACATTCCCTGCCCAGAGGAAAATTGGTTTCCCGCGGGCGCCCGGTCAAGTGTGAAGCGATCACCAAGACCGCTCTTATGACGGTTGAGGGTGAACTGGATGATATCTCGGGTATCGGTCAGACGAAAGCCGCCCAGAATATCTGTACCGGCCTGCCCAAAGAAATGAAGCAGCATTATGAACAGAAATCTGTCGGTCATTACGGCATCTTTAACGGCCGTAAATGGAAAAACCACATTGCACCAAAAGTAAAAGAGTTTATCCTTAAGCATAATCAGGACTAGAGGAAACCCCGTAAAAGGGGGTCTAGTCTTTATACAAGGGGATAGGAATGAAAGCTCTTTCGGTAATGGCGGCAACCGCCATATCTTTAATCTGTACAGGCGTTTCTTCAGTGCAGGCGTCTGATCTGACTTTGCAGCAGAAAATTGAAAAATGCAGGACTATCACCGGAGATATGGACCGGCTGACCTGTTATGACGTGATCGGGGTGTCTGACCCATCCGAAACGGCACCCGCACAGGCGGCACCTGCCGCAGTTGCTCCGCAGGTAAGTTCCCGGGAGCAGAATTTCGGTGTCGAGCGCGTCGAAAAATCCGAAGCAGAGCAGACACAGTCGGATATTCAGTCCATCTCCTCCAAAGTAGTAAAGGTTGCCTGGTCCCCCAATAAACAATTTGCGGTCTATCTCGAGAACGGCCAGATCTGGATGCAGAAAGATTCCCAGCGTGTCCGCTTCCCGGACGGGGAATTTAGTGTCGAGATCAAGAAAGCGGCTATGGGTTCCTACAAGATGCTTATTCCGGGAAAGACCTCATTCGTCAGGGTGGTCCGTTACAAATAACACCTTTGTTTTGGGAGAAATATGATGTGGGTAAAATCTGTATTTGCGATTATACTGCCGGTGATATTTTTTTTCTCCTCGCAAGCCCTTCTGGCACAGGAGGCCCAGGCCTACTGCGCCTCTGAAGAATACCGGCGACTGGATTTCTGGGTCGGCACCTGGAAGGTGAGCTGGGGCTCCGGCGATCAGGCCGGGGAGGGCACCAATGTCATCAGCCGTTCCCTGGACAATTGTGTCATTCAGGAGCAGTTCGATGGCGGGGTGATATCCGGCCAGCATTTTAAAGGCATGAGTATCTCCATCTTTGACAGCCGGGAACAGCAATGGCGTCAGACCTGGATGGATAACCAGGGCGGATTTTTTGATTTTTACGGCCAGGACCTGGGTGATGAATTTGTTTTCCAGACCAGGCAGTCCGTCAAGAAACCCGGTGTACTTCTGCGGATGTTGTTTACGGATATTAAAAAAGACTCACTGACCTGGCGCTGGCAGAAAAGCGAGGATCTGGGAAATGAATGGAAAGATCTCTGGGTCATCAGCTACAAACGGATCAAATAGATTTGGCCTGGATAACACGAGGTCTATTTGAGGAAGTTTTTCACCAGAGGCTCCGCTTCGCCCAGTACCTTTTGCAGGGAGGTTCGACCCATCAGTCTCGAAAAATAGGCCTTGATCGCCGGGTATTTTGAGAAGGGGTGCACCCGTTGCCCGTAAAACAGGGCTGGCGCAGCCGCACAGTCGGCGATGCTGAATTCTTCCCCGTTGGTCCAGCTATGATTGCTGAGGTCGTCATTCAGTCTGTCATACATGATATTCAGAGTTTCCCGTTCCCTGACCATCAGGCAGGGGTCCTGCCGGTCTTTTGGTTTCATGTTTTCAAACAGTAAATTCACCACCGGATTGTTGAGATAGAGATCATACATTCTGTCTTTCAGGCGGGCCTGCCGGGACATTTCAGAATCCCTCGGAAGCAGGGTCGCGCCGGTCAAGTAATTCATATCCAGATATTCAATGATAATGCTCGACTCGGGAATGGCGCGGTTCTGTTCGGTGATCAGAAGCGGGATTTTTCCCAGCGGATTAATCTTCAGATAAGACTGTTTTGCAGCCTTGTTTCTGAGGTCAACGATAAAAGGTTCAAAACTTAACCCTTTCTCATAAAAGGCAATTAGAACCTTCTGGGAATAGGTCGACAGGGGATTGTAATATAGTTTCACGACGGAGCTCCTGCTGAGAAAATGGTGCATTTGCCGCCCGAACTGACATGGCGCATCTGGTAAGGGTAGTATAGCATAAAAGCCCGTTTTCCGCAGAAAGCTAGGGATTTTAGCTTGAGTCCCGTTTTGGGACAAATTTTGACGACACTGTAAAGTTTTTCATAATATTAACCATAAATTATATTAGGACTCTTTTTGAAATTGATCTAAGATGCTGATAACTAATAAAAACGGGAAACTGGCCCGGGATTTGCAAAAGTACAAATCGTTAACAGAATAATTAAAATTATAATTAGTTCATAGGGAACGAAAATGTCTAAGAAAATTCTTTTGTCCGTGTCACTGCTGATGTGCAGTGTTTTTGTTTCAGCGCCGCTTTCTGCAGCAACCCGCAGCAATGTCCCCATGGAGATGGCCCGTGCTGCTGATCCGGCTGACGAAGTGCGCTGTCTGGAGGCCTTTATCAATTCAGAATTTGATATGGCCCATTCTGTGTGCCTTCCTCTGGCCCAGAGCGGCCTGCGGGATGCCCAGCTTGTGACCGGTCTGATGTATGCCCTCGGGGAAGGGGTGGAGCAAAATCGCCGTCTGGCCAAATGGTGGCTGAGTGAAGCCGTGCGCAACGGCAGCGAAGAAGCCGAAAGCGCCCTGGCCCAGTTTGAACTGGAATAGGATATCGGAACGGCAGTTCATTTGCCTCGATATTATCTGTTGCTGAATAGCGGGTTTTCTCCGCCGGATACTCAAAGATAGAATGATCTTGAAAAGGGGAGGGCAAAATGAAGTCTAGTCGGACAATTTATAAAATCCTGATTTTGTCGGTAATGGTGATGCTGTTGCCGGCATTTTTATATGCGGCGGACCTTAAATGTGACGTGATCAGCTGTGCTGTCGAAAATACCCAGCGCAGTGAAGATGACCGCCAGCGGGATATCAATCGTAAGCCCGCGCAGATTATTTCCTTTTTCGGCATCACGCCGGGTATGACGGTTCTGGATATGTTTGCCGGTGGTGGATATTACACGGAAATCCTGTCCGGTGTAGTGGGACCAGAGGGCAAGGTTATCGCCCAGAATAACGCAGGTTATATCGCCTATACCAAGGATGAGCTGGGGCAGAAACTGGCGGTTCCGGGCCGCATGTCCAATGTGGTGCCGCTGAATGTGGAAGTGGCTGACCTGGATCTCAAGGACAACAGCCTGGATGCGGTGTTTCTGATTCTCAGTTTCCATGATTTCTACCATGTAGCGGAAAACTGGCCGGCCATCGATTCAAAGATGCTTCTGGCCAAGTTTAAAAAGGCCCTCAAGCCCGGCGGCGTGCTGGCGGTGGTTGACCATGTGGCGCCGGCGGGTACACCGTCCACCAGCGGCGATACGCTGCACCGGATTGACCCGGCCATTGCCATGCGTGAAATCACGGCTGCGGGTTTTACTTTCGACGGTGAATCTGATATCCTCCGGAACCCTGACGATAATGGGACCAAACCCATGTGGGATGAAACTATCCGCGGCAGGACGGACAGGTTTGTGTACCGGTTTGTCAAATAACAAACTGACATCCGGGAGGGGACGGGGCGGAGCCTGAACAAGGCCCCGCCCCGAGCTATATGGGGTAACTAAAGTTCAAACTCCGTCCATAGCGGATAATGGTCTGACACCCGGTAGGAAATGGCATTCCGGTCCAGGTCCTTGTTCTGGTAGCTGAAAGGCACAAAATCCACATACCCGCCGGTTTTGTAGGTCATATGCAGTTTCTGTTTGTTGCCGGTGGTGAACCAGGCAACCTGATCATAGAATTTTTCATTCTGCGGTTCGTCAGGATCGGCGAAAATGGATTTCGGCACATGCATCAGTTCATCAGGGACGGTCAGGCCGGTGGAGGTGAAGGCCTGCCACAGTTTGTCGCCGGCCCGGTCGATATTGAAATCGCCCAGAACAATCAGATTATGGTGCCAGCGGTTGGTCCGGTTGGCCCAGTCCTTCATCCATTTTGCGATACCCCTGAGTTCCGGAACCCGGTCATCGGCATTGTCGCCGTAATCCACATGCAGGGTGACCAGGATAAAGGTTTCGCTGCCGGCCCGGAAGCTGACCGCATAGGGAGTACGGGCAAACTGCCGCTTTAGCGCGTCCGGGGCGATATTTTCTTCTTCCTGCCAGTCTTCCGGTATTACAAGTTCGGCGGCGAGGCCGGAAGGCGTGACCCGTCTGGTATCATAGATAAACCCAAGCCGTTCGTTGTTGCCCGCATCGCCGAGGGTAATATCGGTCATCAGAAAGCCCCAGTCCGGACCAAGCGCCTTCATCATGGTGCGCAAGGCCCTGAGGTCGCCCTTGATTTCCTGGACGGCGATGACATCAAAGCGGGAGATGATTTCAGTAATGATGCTGAGGCCCCAGTAATCCCGTTTCGGGCTGTCATTGTCCCCGGCCAGCCATTTGCGGGTAAGTGAGCTGAACGCCCGGATGTTCCAGGTGGCGATGAGCAGGTTCTGCTCCATCTTTTTGGGTGGAATCTGTTGCCCCAGATAAGCGGCGAGCTCGTCCAGGCCTTCTTCAACTTCATCCGGGATCTGATCAAACGGCATCTTGTCCCCCCTGGGATTTGAATTCCGGTATTTGCACGCGATCACTGCAAGCCGAAGTATAGCATGTTTTGGCGGAAAAATATTTTCTTCTGTACTTATGGGGGGCAAATCCCTAAATTCCGGCCCGTACAGAGATGAAATTGTAAAGACCCATGACAACCCTTGAAAATGAAGTAAACCGGCGGCGCACCTTCGCCATTATCTCCCACCCTGATGCGGGGAAGACCACGCTTACTGAAAAGCTGCTGCTGTTCGGCGGTGCCATTCAGATGGCCGGTGAGGTGAAGGCGCGTGGGGACCGCCGGCGGGCCCGGTCCGACTGGATGAAGGTGGAGCAGGAGCGGGGTATTTCCGTGGCCTCTTCCGTCATGTCTTTTGAATATTCCGGGCATATGTTCAACCTGCTGGACACGCCCGGGCATGAAGACTTCTCGGAAGATACCTACCGGGTGCTGACCGCCGTTGACAGCGCCATCATGGTGCTGGACGGCGCCAAGGGCATCGAGGGACAGACCCGCAAGCTGTTCGAGGTTTGCCGTCTGCGCGATATGCCGGTGACGACGTTCATCAACAAACTGGACCGGGAAAGCCTCGATCCGTTTGAGCTTCTCGATCTGATCGAACAGGAACTGGCCCTGGATGTGACCCCGGCGACCTGGCCGATCGGCATGGGCCGGGATTTCAAAGGCTGTTATGACCTGATCAACGACAAGCTGATCCTGATCGAAAAAAACAAGGGTGACAAGCCGGACGAGGGCATTGTCTGCGAGGGCATCAACGATCCCAAACTGGCCGATTATATCCCCGACTATCAGCTGGAAAAACTGCGAGAAGATATCGAGATGGTGCGCGAACTTTGCCCGCCCTTTGACGAGCAGGCCTATCTGGACGGCACTCTGACGCCGGTTTATTTCGGTTCCGCCATCAATAACTTCGGGGTGCGTGAGCTTCTGGAAGGGATCGGTGAACGCGCGCCCCGGCCGGGTGTCTATAACACGGTGGAAAAGGGCGGCATTGACCCGCTTGATCCCAGGGTCACGGGGTTCGTTTTCAAGATCCAGGCCAACATGGACCCCAAACACCGGGACCGCATTGCCTTTTTCCGGCTGGTCAGCGGTAAATTCAAGCGCGGTATGAAGCTGAAACATTCCCGCACCGGCAAGATCGTCAACCTGCATAACCCGGTGTTGTTCCTGGCCCAGGACCGGGAACTGGCCGAAGAAGCCTGGCCCGGTGACATCATCGGCATTCCCAACCACGGTAACCTGCGCATCGGCGACGGCCTGACCGAGGGCGATCCCCTGAGCTTTACCGGGATCCCGAGCTTTGCCCCGGAATATATCCAGACCGTGCGGCCGGAAGATCCTATGAAGGCCAAGCATCTGGCCCGTGCCCTGCAGCAGCTGGCGGAAGAGGGCGCCGCCCGGGTGTTCAAGCCGACCCTCGGTTCCGAATGGTATGTGGGCGTTGTCGGCATGTTGCAATTCGAGGTGATGGCTGATCGCATTCGCACCGAATATGATGTGCCCTGCCGGTTTGAAACCACCTCGCTCTATACCGCGGTGTGGGTGGAAAGCGACGACCGGCACAAGCTCAAGCAGTTCATCGACGCCAACCGGGCCAACATGGCCGAGGACCATAACGGTTCGCCGGTGTTCCTGGCCCGCAATGCCTGGCGCCTGGACAAGGCGAAAGAGGACTATCCCGACATCCGCTTCCTGAAGACCAAGGAACAGACGGCTTAATTGCCGCCCCCGGGCTTTTGTGGCATATTGGCACCTTTAAAAAGGGGAGCAAATAAATGGAACAGGGTAGCAATCCGGCTGAGATGGTTTTGCAGATGGCCTCCGGCCTGTGGATGTCGCGCGCGGTCTGGGCGGTCGCCCATTTCAAGATTGCCGATCATGTGCCGGAAGAGGGAATTACAGTTGAAGAGCTGGCGGATAAAACCGGCCTGTTGCCGGACCGTCTGCTCAGGTTAATGCGGATCATGGCGGCCTTCGGGGTCTTTCGGGTCCTGCCGACGGGCAAATTTGCCTCCACGGAAACCTCCGCCTGCCTGACCAGCGACGGCCCGCAATCGCTGCGCGCCTTTGTGGATTCCGTCTTCGGCCTGGAACATTATGACGCCTTTGGCCGGATTGATGCAGCTTTGACGGCGCCGACCAGCGGCTTTATGGCCCATTACGATCAGCCGGCCTTCGAATTTTACGGCGAAAACCCGGAGCGAGGGGCCTTGTTCGCCCAGGCCATGAGCGATTTTACCGGCCCCATTGATGCGGCGGTGGCGGCCTATGATTTTCCGCCCTTCAACAAGCTGGTAGATATCGGCGGTAGCCACGGCACGCTGCTGTCCCGCATTCTGGAGCGCTATCCGGACCGGGAAGGGGTTATTTTCGACCTTCCGGAGGTGGCGGAACGGGCGTCGGAAACTTTCGGTCATACCGACAGGATCAAGGCCCAGGGCGGTGATTTTTTCCAGGAGGTGCCGGTCGGCGGCGATCTTTATCTGCTGAAATTCATTCTCCATGACTGGACCGACGAACAGAATGTGAAAATCCTGAAGAATATCCGCGCCGCCATGGCGCCGGGCGGCCGGCTCTGCATCATGGAGATGGTGCTGCCGGACGATCATTCGCCCCATGTGGGCTGGCTACTGGATTTCAATATGATGGCGGTGACTGGCGGGCGGGAACGCACTCGTTGCGAATATGAAACCCTTCTTGCAGAAGCCGGGTTCACCTTGACCAAGGCAACGCCTGCGCCGCCGAACATGACCATCCTTGAGGCCGTGCCCGTGGGGTAATCTTTTTATCTTCCCGACGGTACAGGGGGGCGGACACGAACGGCTCAGCGGCATCGGCGGGAATTTCTTTGAGGAAGTGCCGGCGGACGGCGACCTTTATCTGCTGAAACTGATCCTGCATGACTGGAACGATGACCAGTGCATCGAGATCCTGAAAAATATCCGCACCGCGATCAGGCCGGACGGGACCCTGTGCATCATCGAGATTCTGGTGCCCGATGACTTTACACCGCACGGCGGCTGGATGGCGGACCTCAACATGATGGCCCTGACCGGCGGCCGGGAACGCAGCCGGAAGGAATATGAGGGCTTGCTGGAAAAAGGCGGTTTCCGTCTGACTAAAACCATGGAGCTTCCACCTACCTCTATGAATATCCTGGAGGCAGTTCCTATATCCTGAGATCATGCGTCAGGGGCCTTGCGTTCTATTTTGCCACTTTGACCTTGCCGGCGGTGCCGCTTTCGCCGGGGAAATCTTTGAACAGGGCCTCGACCAGATAAGGCATCATTTCATTCAGGGTGCTGTTCTTCCGGCGCAAAGAGGCTGTGCCTTCATAGACGCGCATCCCGTCGCTGACCCGGTCGATTTCCAGCCGCAGCCGGAACACACTGTCCGTTTCCGTCTTTTTGCGGTCGCCCAGGTTCACATTGATGCCCACATCGGTAAAGGTGCCGCGGCTGCCGCCGCCCACCGTGACATGGCCGCTGACCGGTTTGAGTTCCTCTTCAATGCGGTTCAGGTGATTGACACTGTAATGAACATAGGCGACCAGGTCGCTTTTGCTGGTCGCGGGCGGCAGGTAACCCACTTCGGTGAGCTTCTGGCCGATCCTGTCCGCATAAGTACTGAACTCCAGGCTGTCCTGCAGGGCCGGGTCCCGGGCCATGATGGTCAGGGTTTCTCCGTGCGGCGGCGGGAGCTGGTGAAAACGGCTGACATGGGGGCTTATGGTGGCGCCGCTGCAGCCGGAGAATAACAGAGCCAGAAACAGGGGAACAATCACAGGAAAGGGACGCGGGAGACATACTGTCATAAAAAATCCTTGGTAAAATTCCGGGCACAGAAGGGAAACATCAACAGAGCCTATCCCCGATTGCCTGAACATGCCATGAACAATTATGTGATCGGTGCGGGGCGGGAAGACCGCGACCGGCCTTCCCGAAAATAAATCTAGCCGTAGAGTTCGGCAATATTGTCCGGCCGGCCCTTGTGGTCGACGCTTCGGCCTTCCTTGTTCAGGGTCATGGACACTTGCTGGCGAAAGCCGGAAAAATGTTCCGATTTCACCACATCCACCGGCTCGTCAAAGCGGATCGAATAGTTGCGCGCACTGGCCATGTCGCACAGGTTCTGTTTGATCACCTGGCCGCTGAACGCATTGCCGAGATAGCTGCCCTGGACCCGGTCGCCGATGGCGAGCCAGTTTTCGGGCTTTTCCCGTTTGGCCATGGCGCTGAGCACATTCCAGTTTTTGCAGCCATATTGTTTGGCCACCGCTTCCAGTGCGTCGGCGTGGCTGATGTCGATATTTTTCCCGGCCAGATGGTCGCGAAGACGGCTCGCCTGTTGTTTCAGGACGTCCGCAGAGGGGATTGTCATGGTCATCATGGTCTCCATTACTTTATGGACACTCATCTACAGGGCTCACTTTGCTGCAGGGTCCGTAAATAATGGAACCTTGTCAGAAGATCAGGAATTCACCATACCCAAAGGGCGTGAGCGGCAGGCCTCCTGCGCCTTGAGCGATATATACCCGATTTTCCGGCATTTTGTCAATCCGGTTCGGGGGGCTAGTTCCCCACCTTGACCCGGGTTGCGGTGCCGCTCTGGCCCGGGAAGTCGGCAAACAGGGCATCGGCCAGCAACGGCATCATCTCATTGAGCGTTTTGCCGGTGGCGCGGATGGTGCTCTTGCCTTCATAAAGCTTGACCCCGTCACCCCGGCGCACGATGTCCAGGGACAGGATATAGACATACTCCTGGCGCGGCTTGCTTTCGCCGATCGGGAAGGAAAGGCCGAGGCCGAAGCTGGTATGGCGGCCGCCGGTGCCCATGCCGATGGAGGCGGAGGAACCTTCCTCGTAAGTGACGCCCGCCACCGGCTGCAGGCCGTAATCCACATAGGCGATCAGCGGTGTGCCCTGTCCGGCGATGGGCGGTGTATAGCCCACGGTGCCGAGCCGGGCGCCGATCAGTTCCGCATATTGCCCGAATTCGAGGGACGACTGCCGGTCCGCCCTGGCGGCCATGACCTCGATGCTTTCGCCCGCCGGGCGCGGCAGGTTGTGAAAACGGGTCACATCGCTTTTATACCCGCCGGAACAGGCGGCGAGGGTGGCGGTGGCAATCATCAGGAAAAGAAATCGAACTGTTTGCTTCATGACAGGTCCCCTTGGTTTACACATCATCATAACAGATTTTTTCACATTCCACTATCGGGGACAGAGATGTCCGAATTAGGGCGGGCAGGCGGGCCAAAGAGCCAATGAGATGCAAAAAAAGCTGATCAAAGGGCTTGCGTTGGCGCGCGAAATCAGTATAAATCCGTCTCACATCCCTTTGGGGGCGGTTAGCTCAGTGGTAGAGCACTACGTTGACATCGTAGGGGTCACAAGTTCGAACCTTGTACCGCCCACCATTTTCCTCTCATATATTTGAATCATTTACCAGACGTGCGAAAAGTTTGTTCTTTTTCAACTAGTCCGCAAGGGTTTTTTTTGACTAAACCTTCCATAAAACTTCGCAAGCGAAATATTCTGAAATAACCATTCTTACAACAACCCCTCCAATGTCGTCTATCGCGAGAAAACGATAGTATCCATCTTGGACGTCTATCCAGTCATTTAGTACAAGGCCCTGCGTAACTTTCTTTCCATCTTCGGACTGCAAGAGAATTTCTATAACTTGCATTCTTTGAATATTTCTCGAGCCAATTTCACTAAGCATCTGTTGCACATGCGGCATGTTAAATTGTTCACGCTCTGTCTCTGATAAAATATTTAGAGGGCCCCACCAAAAGTACGTCGGCTCTCGTGGGCAAGGCTGGCTTAATTCATACGCTGCGTGACCTCTTGCTACTTTGAGTAGAACATTTTTGATTCGGCTTTCTTCAACGTCAAATATGATGTTGTTGCCATCTATTTTTGTCGCGGATTCAATTCGTGTGCGTAAGGCTGGCGATCTTTTTAGAGCTTTTGCAACAGTTTCTCTCCTCATTTTTTTTGGGTCTGCGGAACCAGTAATGATAGCTTCGAAAAGGCAGATTAAGTACTGCTCGTCTAGTGAGAACCCCTGATTGCATGATTTGCATGCGCCAACTACTGGTAAATTATTAGGGTAAGGACGATCTAAAAATACTCGGGAGGGGACATGTTCTCTAGTGGTCGCCGCCCCGCCACAGTAAATACAGTCATTGATTAGCCGACTGTCTGCATAATTCGATTTTTGTTCCATATTTTGTTTCGTGTGTAATTTATTGCAAAGGTCCAACTATAAGTAGAATATAGGATATAAGAGTGGGGAAGAAGTAGTAATAATTGGTGTTGGGATTGCGTTATGTATACTTATTTAAAGATGTCTAAATAATTTATAGAACACAGTTGGTTACGTGCTGTCGATTTCTGGTCGGCAGTGTTTCAAGGTAATGTTCTTGAGGGTTTAAATGGCTACAAAAATTGATAATGCCTTAGAAATTATTTGGGGTGCGGGGTTCACTGTTCTTTTGGGGAAAAACGGTGCCGGGAAGAGTTCGTTGCTTAGAGAAATAGATGCATTTCACGCTACAAATACCAAATATATCTCCCCTGAACGAGGTGGAACTTTAAAATATGATCCAAATGTTGATAACAACATGTTTAGAAATGAAAACTGGATCATTGAAGATAGACGTAAAAATCGTACAGAGCAATTTAGGCAACAAAGTACAGCACAATTTAGAAACTTGGAGGTTATGGTCCTACGCGAGATTGAGGCAAATGAGAAACTTAGGAACGATCTATCCTACAAGTTCGATACGACATTGAAGAAGATTAATGATTTGTTACCTAAGGTAAGCTTGCAACGAGCTGATCGTGGATTTGAAATATTTGACAATAATGGACAAAAAATAGCGGAAGACAAGATTTCAAGCGGTGAATCTGAACTAATAGCATTGTGTATCGAGGTTTTGGTGTTTTCTCGTTCTAGTCTAGAGGACAAGGTTTTGCTTTTGGATGAACCTGATGTCCATCTTCATCCTGATCTTCAACAAAAGTTTATCGAATTTGTTGAAGAGACAGCAAGATTGTTTGATTTTCGAGTTGTATTAGCTACACATAGTACAGCGATTGTTGGCGCATTTAGTAGAGATGCAGATCTACAAATCGTACCAATTTCTGATAGACAAGAAGCAGAATTTAATTCCTTTAAATACGACCCGATTTGTCATGAGATTTTACCTATTTTTGGTGCTCATCCACTGTCGAGCCATTTCAATCGAGAACCTGTTCTATTGGTTGAGGGGGAGGACGATAAGCGAATTTTTGATCAGCTTGTAAGAAGTAGCCAAGGACAAGTAAAGCTGACCCCCTGTGTTGTAGGAACCGTTGATGAAATGAATAAGTGGGAAAAATGGTTAAATGACTTTTTGCCATCTATATACGACGAGCCAAGAGCGTATTCAATTAGAGATCTTGACAATTCTGAACAGGCACACATTGATGATCTAGGTTTGGTGAAAAGGGGGCGTTTAAACTGTTATGCCGTCGAAAATTTATTGCTTTCGAAAGAAAGTCTTACTTCGCATGGATTAAGTGAAGAGGATTTTCTGAGAAAAATTGAGGAATGGATAAAGCTGAATCCTGATCATGATATAACGGATGAACTTATTTTCCTTAAAGAGCACTTTTCTGAGAGGCGAATAAATAAAATTAAAAATCTGAGAAACATAATCGTAGCTCTTTTGGGGAGCACAAAGCCGTGGGAAGTTCTTGTTGGGCAGCTGATTGCAAGCAATTTGAATACAGCGGATTCTGACCCAAACTCTCTATATACCTATTTGGGGCCAAAGGTAATCAATGAATTGCTTTTGCACCAGACGTGAGGTCACTTCTAAGCTGTTTTTACGTCAGTATCTAATAAAACGCCACCCCGAAGGATGGCGTCTGTTGAAAGATAGATTCCTGCTTTCGCAGGAATGACGATCAATAAGGACTGGACCCCCGTTTTCACGGGGGTGACGATGGAGAAGTCGGGAATGACGACTGAGGGGCGGGAATGACGGGGCCGCTCTACAGTCGTCCCCCCGCGATATCCGCCCCCTGCCTGAGCGCGCGGAGTTTTTTCCAGGTCACTTCCGGATCGATCTTGCCGTAGCCGGCGAAGGTGCCGAAACCGCAGTCGGTGGAGGCGATGACCCGCTCCGGCCCGACGATGCCGGCAAAGCGCTCGATACGCTGGGCGATCAGCTCCGGATGCTCCACATAGTTGGAGCAGGTGTCGATGGTACCGGGGGCGAGGATCTTGTAATCGGGAATTTTAGCGTCGGCCCAGACCTTCCATTCATGCTCGTGCCGCGGGTTGGCGGCTTCGAACAGGACGGTGGCCGGGCGGGCACCGAGGATGATATCGATGGTTTTCTCGAGGGCAATGTCATGGTCGTGGGGGCCTTCATAATTGCCCCAGCAGACATGCATGCGGATTTTTTCCGGCGGGATATTGGCGGTGGCGGCATTGAGCGCCTCCACATTGGCCGCCGCCACCTTGAGGAATTCCTCATCGGTCATGTCCTGATAGCCGGTATGGCGCGACATGGCGAGGTCGGGGCAGTCGAGCTGCAGGTAAAAACCTTCATTGACGATGGTTTCATATTCCTCGCGCATGGCATCGGCCAGATCGGCGAGGTACGCCTCGTGGCTGGGATAAAACTGGTTGACCTGGAAGGCGGTGATGAGGCCGGGGGAGGCGGCATTCATGAAGGCCTCTGTCCTGGGTGTGCCGTGCTTTTCAAGGGCGGCCTTGAAGCGGCGGATGTCTTCCCACAGCGGATCAAGGGTCACGAGCTTGACTTCACCGACACAGGAGGCCCGGACAAATTCCTGGCTGCCCATGATGGCCGAGAGCTTTTTGGCGAGGCCCGGATGTTCGGCGAGGTCGGCCGCCGGTTTGCGGTCCACATGGCCGCCGAAACCGGACAGGCGCTCGATCATATAGGTGGAATAGCCGATCTTGCCCATTTCACCGTCACTTATGACGTCGACGCCGCACTCCACCTGCTTTTCGACCACATGGTTGACTGCGGCCGAGACCTTCTGGTCAAACTCTTCCGCGTCATAGGGCTTGCCGGAATCCCGGGCCACCAGAAGCGGGGTGAGTTCTTCGCCGCGGGGCAGGCTGCCGACATGTGAGGTGCGAATATAGGTCATGAAAATGATCTCCCTTGGTCCGGGCTTTGACTGCCCTGCGACATGTTCCGTTATTTGCCTATGTCATATCAGAGATGGTTGGTCATGCCAAGTATTTGGGTGACGTCCTATGGGGGAGCGGGGCGGGCCGGCGCCGTCAGGTCAGGAGAGTTGATTAAAAGACCGGATCACTGTAGATTTACAGGTCCGGGACGCCATCCAAACAGGAATGGCCTGAGTCCCGGGGGTCTGTAAAAAGTATGTCGACATGTTGCGTCCTGCGTAAAACGAAAACCGGGGGGACGAGGAGATCGGCATGATTAAGAACAAACAATATTTCAAGCATCTGTTATACGGGTCCTGCGTTCTGGCGGCGGCAGGAACACTCACCGCCTGTAACGACGGAAAAATTACCCTTGATCCGGATCAAACGGTGGTTGCGGCCTGTGACGGCAGTTTTGCATACAGTGGGCCCGTGGAGCTTGAAAGCCCGCCTTTTGTCAACAATTATGAAGCGCAAGTGCGGCTTCTCAAAACAAATGATACCAATGTGGCTGCTGCAACCGCATTGTCACCGGCCTATCGCCTGATAGCCGGAGGCAGCGGGTACACTTATGAAGTCGCTGGCGGGCAGCTTGTGGATCCCTGCACGGCGGGAAGCCTGAAGGTGTCTGCCCTGGGTGAAGCGCCGCCGCCCAATCCCCCGGCAAACTGGAAAATGCCGAAATCCGACCACCAGACTATTTCCGTAACGGAAACCCCTATAAAGGCGACAATGCCGGGCGGGGTGACCCCTACGGCGGATCCCGGACCCGGGGGTGCCGCTGGCGGAAAGCTTATTCTTCCGGGCGGGAACGGCTATACGGCCCAGGTCACCTGCTGTCCCGGAGGGGCGGCGCGGGCCTATAACCTGTCTGTGGCCAGCTCACCCAATATGACGGGCATGGCTGCGGTACCGGCTGTGGTCAATTGCCCGGCTGCGGCACCGGTAAATGTGACCATTACCGGCTCTCTGGATAACAAGGCACAGCCGGGTCTGGTTGTCTTGCGGATTACGGACCCCGCAGCTGGAAAAAGCTGTCGTCTTACCACCAGGGTTGAACCTGCCCGCTAGGTTGAGGCGGGGGGGGCAATTTTGTATTGTCGCCGGGCGGGGGGCCGGCCCGGCAGTCCGTTTGCTGTGTGCTGAAAGCGATCGCACAACCAATATTGCACGCAAAATGGTGTAAAAATACCATTTATTGTCAAAAATACCCCAATATTGAATGCAATAAATCAATTTTTCTGATCTATGTCAATTACAGCCCGGCGGCCGGGGCCTAAAGTCATTTCAATTGAGTGTTAAACCAATGGGAGCGTGACGATGATGAAATATGACCCGATCCCGGGGACGACCCTGTTTGACGGGGACGAAGCCATGAAGGGCTATGCCCTCAACAAAATGTGCTTTTCCTTTAACGACGCAAAAAACCGCGAGGAGTTCCTTGCCGACGAGGACGCCTATTGCGACAAATACGGCCTTAATGAGCAGCAGAAAGCGGCGATCAAAAGCCGTCAGGTCCTCGACCTGCTGGAGGCCGGCGGCAACGCCTATTACCTGGCCAAATTCGCCGGGATTTTCGGGCTCAACATGCAGGATATCGGCGCCCAGCAGCGCGGCATGACCCGGGAAGAATTTGATGAAGTGCTCGGCGAATACGGAAAGGACTGATCATGGCTAAAATTGTCGGTGGCATTACCACCTCCCATATCCCCGCGATTGGCAAGGCGATTGCCGAGAAACGTTTTGAAGAACATTACTGGAAAGCCTTTTTTGACAGCTACCCGCCAGTGCGGGACTGGCTGGACGAGGTCAAGCCGGATGTGGCGGTGGTGATTTACAACGACCACGGGCTTAACTTCTTCCTCGACGCCATGCCTACCTTCGCCATCGGCGCGGCGCCACAGTACAAGAATGAGGATGAAGGCTGGGGCATTCCCGAAATCCCGGCGTTTCCGGGCGATCCGAAACTGTCCTGGCATATCATTGAATCCCTGATGGACGAGGAATTCGACCTCACCACCTGTCAGGAGATGAAGGTGGACCACGGCTTTACCGTACCGATGCAGCTTTTGTGGCCGGAACGCTGGAGCCCCGAAGTGCGGACTATCCCGGTCTGTGTGAACACGGTTCAGCATCCGGTGCCGTCGCCCAAACGCTGTTATGAAATGGGTCAGGCCATGGGTCGGGCGATCCGTTCCTACGAGGAAGATGTCAAGGTGGTGATCATCGGCACCGGCGGCCTGTCGCACCAGCTTGAAGGCGAGCGGGCCGGTTTCCTCAATCAGGAATTCGACCATATGTGCATGGAAAAGATTGTCGAGGATCCGAAGGCCCTGCTGGATTATTCCATTCCGGACCTGGTGCGTCTGGCCGGATCACAGGGCACCGAACTGATCCTGTGGCTGATGATGCGCGGTGCGCTCAGCGACAAGGTCAACCTCCTGCACCAGAAATATACCATCCCGATTTCCAATACCGCAGCCGGTCTGCTGCTGCTGGAAAATCTGGATTAAAGATCTTACTGTGTGAATAAAAAGGCGGTTGTCGGCTTCTCCCGGCGCCGCCTTTTATTCGTCGGGGACGATATTTCCGGCCCGGATGACCATGCGGATATCGCGGGTTGCGGTGATGTCTTTCAGCGGATCGGCATTGAGGATTACCATGTCGGCAATCTTGCCGACTTCTATCGTACCGGCCTCGGTAAGACGCCCGGCGGCTTCGGCGCTGTTGCGGGTCGCGGCGACAAGTGCCTCGAGCGGGGTCAGTCCGGCATACTGCACCAGCAGCTCCAGCTCTTTATGGATGTTGGGCAGGGCGTCGGCGTCATCCTTCTTCTCCGGGAGCAGGGCGTCTGTGCCGGCGGTAATCTTGACCCCCGCCTTGTGGACCCGGGCGGTAAAGGCCGTGGCCCAGGTAAAGGCCGTTCCGGTGGTGCCTGTCAGCGTCTCCCCGTCATGCAGGGCGTGGGCGTAATGAACAAAAAGGGTCGCATCCAGCAGGACATTGTTTCTGGCCATATCCCGCAGCAGGCCGTCAAAGGCCTTGTCATGGGGAGAATAGTCGGGATAGGGGCCTTTCCTGCGGGCGTTATAGTCGGCCGGGACGTCCGCCACCGCCTGCCAGATGAAATAGGCGCTGTGGGACAGTACGTCGACTCCGGCCTCCACCAGATCCGAGGGCCGGGCCGGGAAAGTGGTGGCATGGGCCCAGGTCATGAGCCCCGTCTTTTTCGCCGCCGGGATCAGTATGCTGACTGCCTTCCGGTCCAGGTTACCGTAAAGTTTGACGGCTCTTGCGCCGGTCTTGCCGATATTTTTCATGATTTCGTCGGCATCACTGGTTGTGTCAAAGGCCCGAAGCCAGGGGGCGGTTCCGGCGTCATACCCCTGCGAGGCTTCCAGTACCCGGGGGTCGTCAAACATACGGGGGCCGCCGACCAGACCGCTGTAGATGATTATCGGGGCCAGGTAATCGCCCCGGTGAAGGCCGTCCATGGTGTCTTTCAGGACCCGGGCGTCACCGGCCATATCACGCATGGCGGTCACACCGCCCCTGAGCGCCCGTTCCAGCACGTCCTGCATGTGCTGGCGATCGCCGTCAAATCCGGACAGGTGGACATGGCTGTCGATCAGGCCCGGGATGATCCAGGCGCCCTTGAGGTCGATGGTTTCAGTGTCCTCTCCGGACACCTTTATGTCAAACCCGGCGATGAGCCCGTCACGGATCAGGATATTCTCCACAGTCCGGGCCGGGGCGCCGGTGCCGTCAATGAGGGTGGTATTTTTCAGCAACAGACTCTGGGAAAAGGCAGGCAGAGAAAACAAAAGAAGCGCGAACAGTGCGGCAAGGCCTGTTGTCCGGAAAAGCTTCTTTGTCACTCCAGCGATCATTGATTCCCCTTTTTTCAGGAGAATATTATCATGTAAGAAAGTTAACGGGAACTTTATCCTTCAAAAGCCGGTCAGGCATAAACCCAGATCAACAGTCCGGCGCCGAGCAGGACACGATAGATGACGAATGGCGTCATGCTGGCGCTCTGTAACCACTTCATCAGTCCGGCAATGGCCAGCAGGGCGGCGATGAAGGACAGGACAGCACCGACAAGCACATCCTGGCCGAGGACAAAATCACCGCTTTCGACAAGTTTCAGCCCTTCCAGGGTGCCGGCGGCAAGAATCGTCGGAATGGACATCAGCATGGAAAAACGCGCCGCTTCCGTGCGGCTGAAACCAAGGCCGCGGGCAGCGGTCATCGTGATGCCGGAGCGGCTGGTGCCGGGAATAAGCGCCAGCACCTGGGCCAGCCCCATGATCAGGGCGTGGCCATAGCGCAATTCCAGTATGGTTTTGGTGACCGGGGACCGCATATCCAGCACATAAAGCAGAATGCCGAAAATGATGCTTGTCCAGCCGATCACTTCGGCAGTGCGCCAAAGGTCGTTTAGGTCAAAGACAGACACCAGGCCGCCGAACACGACAACCGGAACCGTGGCCAGGATCAGGGCCAGGAAAAGTTTACGCTCGTGGGGCTTGTGGCTCTTGCTTAAGCTCAGCATCTGCCAGAAAGCGTGAAGCAAGGCCCCGACATCCTTGCGGAAATAAATCATCACGGCCGCCAGGGTGCCGACATGGACCCCCACATCCATCATCAGTCCCTGGTCCGTCCAGCCGGTCAGTTGCGGGACAAGGATCAGGTGGCCTGAAGAGCTGATGGGCAGGAATTCGGTAATGCCCTGTACGATGGCAAGGACAACAATCTGAAGCAGTGTCACTCTGGTTCCCCTCTGTCGGCAGGGCCCGTCACCCTGCATTCTGTTGGCCCAACTTTAGGTCGGGACCCCGGGACAGGCAACCGGAAAATCATTTCTTCGGAAAGCCGGAAGATAAATTTCAGAAGGCGCTGGCGATCACTTTGTTGATCCAGGCGGAATGTTTTGCCAAGGCGTCATCTCTGTTGCCGTCTAGCAAGGCATGACCTGCGGCCCGAAAATCATCCCAGAATTCCCTGGGGTCAAGTTTTAGTACCTGCAGGACATGCCGGGAGAAATGACAGATATTCAGACGCGCCAGCATTTCGGCCAGGGCAGCGTTATTATTGCTGCGAGCAAGCTGGCTGTAAAAATTCATGACCGACTGAAGAATGGAATCCTTGTCGTTTGCTGTCTCGTCGATCAACGACACCAGTCGGGTCTTTTCCACCGATGAAGGCTGGTAGTCGCGAAAGGCGACGGCACCCATGACGTCTACCAGTTGGAAACGATGAATGATCTCTTCCCGGCTCATTTTCCGGATCACAGCGCCGCGGTTGGGAATAAGTTCCACCAGTCCGGCGGCCGACAACAGACGCAGGGCTTCCCGCAGCGGGCCACGACTGGTGTTCAGTTCAGAGGTGAGTGCGGCTTCGACCAGACGCTGCCCGGGGGCGTAGCTTCCGTGATGAATTCCCCGGATGATTTCACATACAATTTTTTCAACCCGGGATGATTTTCCCGATGTTTCGAACAGATTATTTGACACTATACTCAGATCCCTTGGAAACTTTTCTGCCTGCTAAATATTACGACTCTTTATCTTGTTTTTATGCTTTTTGACTTAGCATATGTCATCTGCATATGCCACTAAATAGTCGATGTGATTTGGCATACGAGCAGAAGATTGCTGTTTTAATCCTATCAGGTTGTGGACCGCCCGACGTTGGTTTCTCCCCGGAGGCTTGTTGCGGCGTTGCTGGCGGAATCGACATAAAGGAGAAGAAATTCAGGCTCCTACGAATAATCCGGTTATTTGGTTATTGTTGTTGAGTGTAAGATAACTTATGACTTGTTGTCGAATGTTGTTAAGCAAGCGTTAGATGATAAATTTTAAGGTTCGGTGACAATGCCGGAAAAAAAATCGGCAGGCAAAAATCAGGAATTTACGGTTTTTCTGGATAACAGTCTTGATCTGTTTACGGGGCAGGTGTCCTACGTTTATGACACGCCGGATGAAGTGATCACCGCCCGCACGCCGGCCGAACTGACCGATGCTTTTGAGCATATGGAAAAGGTGCTGGACGCGGGGAAGCATCTGGCCGGATATATCAGCTACGAAACGGGCCTGGCGCTGGAGCATTGCCTGGAGGGTCTGTTGCCGGCAAAGGCCGATGTGCCCTATCTGTGTTTTGGGGTTTATGGGGAACGCAAAACCCTGACCGCATCTGATGCCGGGGAATACTGGCGAACCGGCGACGGGATGCGGGATCCCGAGGTTGATAATCTCCAGCTGAATATATCGCGGGATGAATATCTGCAGGATATTGAGAGAATACAGGAATATTTGCAGGCGGGTGACGTCTATCAGGTCAACTATACCCTGAAAGCCCTGTTTGACTATGCCGGTCCCTCCAAAGCACTTTATTCCAGATTACGCAGGGCGCAGCCGGTTTCCTACGGCGCCTACATCAGTTCCGATGAACTGGATGTCCTGTCGTTCAGTCCGGAACTTTTTCTCAAAAAGCAGGCAGATGTGGTCGTCATGAAACCGATGAAAGGGACGATCCGGCGCGGTCACACCCTGGAGGAAGATCGGGACCTGGCGGCCTTTATGCGGGAAGATGAAAAAAGCCGGGCCGAAAACCTGATGATTGTGGACCTGATCAGGAATGATCTGTCAAAACTGGCGGAGCCGGGGTCCGTTCAGGTGGACAGTCTGTTTGATATTGAGAAATACCGGACCCTTCTGCAGATGACTTCTACAGTAAAGGCACGCCTTGGCGATCATGTAAAAGTCACCGACCTGCTGAAGTCCATGTTCCCTTGCGGGTCCGTCACCGGGGCTCCGAAAATCAGGGCGATGGAGATCATCCACGAACTGGAACGCGGACCGCGGGGTATTTATACCGGCGCCATCGGTTATATCACGCCGGACCGGGACCTGTGTTTCAATGTGCCCATTCGGACGCTGGTTCTGGATCGGGCGGGCAGGGGCTGCCTTGGCATCGGCGGTGGTATTGTGGCGGATTCCGTTGCCGGGGAGGAATATGAGGAATGTCTGCTCAAGGCATCTTTTCTGACCCGGAAACAGCCGACATTTGACCTGCTGGAGACAATCGGCTGGTCGGGAGAAGAGGGTTTCAAACTTCTGGATTTACACCTCGATCGCCTGAAAAAATCGGCTGAATATTTTGATTTCCGCTTTGACCGGGACGAGATCAGGAAGGATCTGGAACGGACTGCCGAGTATCTGGCTCCCGAGACAGAGTGGCGGATCAGGCTGTTGTTGTCACGCGTGGGGAACTGGTCCGTGACCTGTGAAAAACAGGCAGGCGGACAGGTCGGGGAAGTGCCGCAGATCTGCCTTTCAGACAGGCGGACGGACAGCAGGAACAGCCTGTTCTACCATAAGACAACGGCGCGGGACTTTTATAACGAAGAGCTGGCCAAAGCCCGTCAGGACGGGGGCTGTTTTGAGGTGATTTTTCAGAACGAAAATTGCGAGCTCACCGAAGGCAGCTTTACCAATCTTTTTGTCGAACTGGATGGACAGCTCTTTACGCCACCGGTATCGGCAGGATTGCTTGCCGGAACGCTGCGGCAGGACTTGCTGGAACAGGGCAGGGCCATTGAAAAGACCCTGTGGCCCGAAGACCTGCTCCGGGCAGAGAAGATCTTTGTCGGTAATTCGGTTCGCGGTCTGCTTCAGGTCAAGCTGAAAAACCCGCCTCAGGGCTGAGGCGGTGTTTTAAGAGAATAGCAGTTTCCACCGTTGTCCTTGATCCGGTCGCACAACAGGTTTGCCGCTTCCCTGTCGGCAAATGGCCTGAGCTGAAGCCGGTAAAAAATGCCTTTGTTCTTGATATCCACCACCTGAACAACAGCCTCGTAACTGTCGATCAGGCCGGCATGTTTCTGCTTCAGTCTGGACAGGGCCGTATCCGCTTCGTCAGATGACCGGAAAGACCCTACCTGGACCCGGTAGTTGTCAGGCGCGGAAATGTCTGGCGTTGTGGTTTCTGGCAGCGAAGGTGTCTGTTTGGAAGTGGCCGGCAGTTCCTCACTCACCGTTACGGGCGTTGCCGCTCTGCCTTCATCAGGCAGGTCCAGTGGTGTGGTTTCTTCGGTAGCTTCACCGTTCTGACTGTCTACCATCAGGTCCCTGTCGTCAGAAGCGCGATAAGAACCGACAAGACCCGGTGCCCGGGCCAGGGCCGCCTGAACAGTGTCGGAATCCAGATAGGTCTTTAATTTATCCTGGGCGGCCATGGCATCGCGTATACCCTGCTGGGCGGACAGATGGATCCAGGCATAGGCGTCGGTTTTGTTCTGTGCCACATGCTGGCCGTTATAATACATTGTGCCGACGATATACTGGGACCGGGCATCACCGTTGCTGGCTGCCCGGTAAAGCCATTTGTAGGCTTGTTCCATATCGATAGTTCCGAGACGGCCGAAATAATAAAGGGTTCCCAGGTTTCTCTGGGCGCCCACATGTCCTTTTTCAGCAGCTCTGAGATAATATTCCTCGGCCTTTTTGAAATCCTGCCTGACGCCGCGCCCCATCCGGTAGAGCTGTCCCAGGTTATAAAGGGCGTTGGGATTGCCCAGTGCCGCATAGGGAAGCCATTCTTCCCGGGCCTGTTCATAGTTGCCTGCTTCATAGGCCCTTACCCCATCGGAAACAGTTGCAGAAGCGACTGTAATGCTGGGATTTATCTGAGCGGCCAGAAGAAATGGTAAAATCAGGATTGTGTTTTTCATAGGCTGTTAACTTGTCTCCAAGTCCCCGTTTGTCGAAGGCTAATATATAAAAAACAATATATTTTACCAGTGTTTATAAATAGTTAGTAGTTAAAATTTTGTACTTCACTTTACGATTTATTAATACCTCACAGGCAGACTGGTTAACTGTACGGGTATATGAAAAATATTTGCCCACAGGAATTTGCACTATAGCAGCAATTATAAACATCAAACAAGGTTGGAACATATGCGAGTTTTGGCATTTACATCACAGAAGGGCGGGTCAGGAAAAACCACGTTAAGCGGTCATGTTGCTGTCCAGGCCGAGCTGGCTGGTGAAGGCCCCGTGGTTCTGGTGGATACCGACCCGCAGGGCAGCCTGACAGAATGGTGGAACGAACGTGAAGCCCCGACACCGGCTTTTGCCCAGACCAACGTGTCAAGGCTGATCACGGATCTGGACGAGTTGCGCTCACAGGGGTTTAAACTGGCGATCATCGATACGCCGCCGGCGATTACCCTGGCGATCCAGAGTGTGATTGCGGTTTCCGATCTTATTGTTATTCCAACACGCCCCAGTCCGCATGACCTGCGTGCAGCAGGTGGAACTGTGGAGCTTGCCGACAGAACCGACAAGCCGTTCATGTTTGTGATCAACGGCGCATCCCCCCGTGCCCGGATCACCAGTGATGCCGCCATTGCCCTGTCGCAGCATGGGACCGTTGCCCCGGTAACCCTGCACCAGAGAACTGACTATGCCTCCAGCATGATTGATGGGCGGACAGTGATGGAAACCAATCCTGAATCAAAATCTGCAAAGGAAATTGCCGACCTCTGGGATTATATCAGCGATCGTCTTGAGAAGAATTTCCGTCGCACTGTATTCCAGAATAATGCCGCCCAGAGAAGGGCGCCGGTCCAGTCACCTGGATTTGGCCGCAGGCAGGTACAGGCATAAGAAAAGAGAGCAGGGACTATGACTATGAGAAAAGAAGCCAGACTAACCGGTTCACTTCTTGCGCGTAAGGGCCGGGCAATTCCAAGTCCGTCATCACCCAAGTTTTCTGCGCCGGCGATCAACAGGTTTGAACATATAGAGCAGGGAAATACCGCTGAAGTAAAACCAGAAGCCGGTAAAAGCGAAAGCCCGCTTGAAAATACAATCGGTACCGTAAGGAAGCTGGCCGAGATTCAGGGTAAGAAAGTTTCACCCACTGACGAGAAAACAACTTCAATGGCAAGTAAAATTTTCGGTCGTCGCAAGAAAGTTGACGCAGGGACAAAAGCGTCTAAGGCGGCTGCCGGTAAACGCGTGGCCATGACCTTGCGCATGAACGAGGAAGATCACCTGAAACTGAGGCTTTATTCAGCACATACCCGCATGAGCTGTCAGGAAGTCCTGACAGAAGCACTGGATATGTATCTGTCGCATCAGTCAGAGGACATGAATGCCAAAAAATGTTCCTGTCTTGCTGAATAAACACCTGCAGGACAGAGAATAATTTGACTATGGAAAGTGGAAACATCCGAAAAGGGACTGGTATGAAAAATTTCAGATTTGCAAAACTTATGGCGACGGCGGCAGTGCCCGTGTTCCTGGTTGCCTGCACAGGTGGCGCACCTTACCAGACAGGATCTGCTGACAAAGCGCCAAAAGCCAACGCATCGGCTGCCGAAGTCAGGGAAGTTGCCTCCAATACGGACAACAGTTTTCTGTCGCTGGCAAATGAAATGGTCGCCGAAGGTGACTATAACGCCGCGATTCCTCTCTTCCGGCGTGCCCACAAGTGGCATCCGTTCTCTTCCGAGCCTCTGGTTGGGCTTGGTGATTCACTGAGCGCCACCGGCCAGTATCAGGAGGCGGTTGAGGCGTATCAGAGAGCAGTGGACAACAACGAGCAGAATGTTGCCGCCCTGAAAGGCCTGGGTAAATCCTACGTCGCCCTCAACCGGCCGACAATGGCAGTGCCGGTCCTGAATTCTGCAGTGGAACTGGCGCCGACAGATGTGGAAGTGATTTCGAGCCTGGCGCTTGCCATGGAGATGCAGGGCAATAATATGGCTGCCCTGGAAGTTTACAAGGACGGTCTGGCACTTGATCCGGACAATCTGAAACTTTTGAATAACTATGGCCTGTCGCTGGCATTGCAGTCCCGTCACGATGAGGCTGTCAACATCCTGAAGCAGGCTGCCCAGCACAAGGACGCTGGTGCAAGTCATCGTCAGAATCTGGCTATGGCCTATGCCCTTTCCGGCAATGAGGTTATGGCATCCCGCCTGCTGTCCATTGACAGCGGTCCGGAACTGACCAATGAAAACCTGAATTATTTCCGCGTTCTGGCCAGTATGCCGGAAGACGGAAGATTCTCCTCTGTCATAAACCAGTCGGTGGAGCCGAAAACCGATACTTCTGCGCCGGCTAACGAGGTTTTTGAAGATGAAAGCCTGACCCGCAGTATTACGGTCGCACGTCTTGTGGAAGAAGTGCCGGAACCGGTTGTTGAAGCTGAACCCGAAGAGGAAGATCCTTCTGTGCCGGCTCTGCTGGGTCCGGAAGGCTGGGCCCTGCAGATTGCGGCCTATCGCAAGAAGTCCGAATTGCGTCCCGGCTGGGAAATGCTGAAGAAAAAATATTCCGACATTATCGGTCATCTTGAACCGCGCCGCTCTGAAGTGGACTTTGGTGACCGCAAAGGCAAAAAGCCGAGTGGATTCTATTACCGCCTGAATGCCGGACCTCTGACATCCTTTGAGGAAGCAAACGAGGCCTGCAAGAAGATCAGGGAAAAAGGGACCGATTGCTGGGTTCGCCCGCCCTTGACTGCGGAAGGCAAGCTGCCTGAAGTGGACAAGGACAAGGCAAAACCGTTTGAGAAAATCGAAGATATAACAAAAGGCAGCACAGCCGAGGCGCCTGCAGCGGCTGAAAAGCCGGCTGTAGTAGCAGAGGAAAAATCGGCCAGGATCGAAGAGAGCGCCAAAGTTGTTGCCGCGGCTGAAAAGAAAAAAGCGGATAAGATCGTCTGGAAACTTGTTCAGGAATCCCGCGAGGCACCGGCCGAACTGTCCCAGAATGACGTTCCCGAAGAAGAGGATGTGGAACCCGAAGAATAATCCTCTCTTCCAGTCTGACAGATATAGAAGACCCTCCGCGATATTTCGCGGAGGGTTTATTTTTTCAACAGAAGCTGATCCGTATGGGGTCAGGCGGCGTTTGAATTCTTGCTCGTGGACGTCAGGATGGCATGAATGGCGTCGCCACCTTCAGACCCCCGAAGTTTTTCACAGGTCGTTTTGTCGCGCAGCAGGCGGGATACCTTGGCCAGGGCCTTCAGGTGATCCGCCCCGGCGGTTTCCGGTGCCAACAGCATGAAAATCAGGTCAACGGGCTCTCCGTCCAGGGAATCATAATCCACAGGTTGGGCCAGCCGGGCAAAGATGCCGTACAGCCGGTCCAGGCCGGGGATTTTTCCATGGGGAATGGCAACGCCATGTCCTACACCTGTGGTGCCGAGCCGTTCGCGTTCCACAAGAACATCTACGATCTCGTGGCTTGGCCGGTTCAGAACTTTTTCTGCCTTGGTTGCGAGCTCCTGCAAAATCTGCTTTTTGCTTGTCGCTTTCATATCCGGAATTATAGTTTCCAGATTAATCAAATCAGCAATATCCATACGGATCACTTCTTGTTGTTATTCCTCTTTCGGATCTATCCACCCGATGTTTCCATCTGCGCGGCGGTAGACCACATTCATGCGCCCATGACCGGAATTCCGGAACATAAGCGTTTGAAGGTTTCCAAGATCGAGCCTCATAACGGCTTCACTGACAGTCACTTCCGGAATATATGTTTCCGTTTCCGCCACAATTGCGGGCTGAGCGTCTTCAGTTTCTTCGGCACCTTCGTCTTCGGCGGCCAGTACATTATACTGGGCCGGTATCATGGACTGGCCGTTAACACGCTGGCTGTGATGATTGGTCAGACGTCGTTTGTATCTGCGCAATCTTTTTTCCATGCGGTCTGCGGCTGAATCAAAGGCGGCATAAATATCCGTCGCTTCACCATGAGTCTGCATGTCGACCCCGTGGCCAAGATGGACATGGCAATCTGCCCGAAACAAATGTGCATCCTTCGAAAAGGTTACGGTCCCGTCAATGGGTTGATCGAAATATTTGTTTACACTTCCGTCCAGGTTGGCTTCAACATGGCTGCGAAGTGAGTCACCAATATCAATCTGTTTTCCGGTAACAACGATTCTCATGCTTTTCTCAGATCCTTCTCAGACAGCAAATTGGAAAGAGCCTTTTGAATTTACCAGTTCAAGGCCGCGGAACTTAGTGTCAACTGACGGCTTTGTCAAGTTTTGACCCAGGTCCCCCCGGAAAGACGCAGAATACTGTACTTTGCGTCAGACCGGAAACCACTCTGTGGGAACAAAAAACGCTATCTGTTTAATCTTCTGTTCCGGTAAGATCACAGGGCGGAATTCTTCATTCGGCGCCGCTGAATAGAAGAAGGAATATTCAGGGCCTCGCGATATTTTGCTACTGTTCTTCTTGCAATATCAATGCCTTCTGACTTCAATAATTCTACAAGTTTATCATCTGAGAGGATTTTTTTGGGATTTTCCTCATCTATCAGGGCCTTGATTGAATGTTTGACGGCTTCGGCAGAATGGGAATCACCATCCTCCATAGCGGAAATGGCGGTGGTGAAAAAATACTTCATTTCGAATATACCGCGGTTGGTGGCGATATATTTGTTGGCGGTCACCCGACTCACGGTGCTTTCGTGCATGTCAATTGCTTCCGCAATGGTTTTCAAATTCAGCGGGCGCAGGAATTTAATTCCTTTTTCAAAGAATTCACTTTGCTGCCGCACCAGTTCACTTGATACCTTGAGAATAGTTCTGGCGCGTTGATCCAGCGCCTTGACAAGCCAGTTTGCCGACGCCATGCATTCGGCCAGATATTCCTTGTCTTCCCGGTTGCGGGTCTGTCCCCTGACTTCGGCATGATACCTGTTGTTCAGGAGAACCTTTGGCAGGGTTTCACTGTTCAGTTCCACGTACCAGACGCCTTTCGGGTTTTTACGGATGAATACATCGGGCACCACCGTCTGAACCACTTCGCCGCCGAACAGGGCGCCGGGTCTCGGGTTCAGGGCCTGGATTTCCTCAATCATGTCCCGCAGATCTTCCGTATCGATCCGGCAGAGCCGTTTCAGGGCATTATAGTCCCGTTTGGCCAGAAGCTCCAGGTTATCCAGAAGCGTTTCCATTGCCGGATCAAGCCGGTCCAGTTCCCGTAGCTGGATTTTCAGGCATTCCGACAGGTTGCGGGCAAAAACACCGATCGGATCAAAGGTCTGGGCAATGGCCAGAACTCTCTCGATTTCCCCGGTGCTGCAGGCAAACTGCTCGGCGATCAGGCCAATGTCCTCACCCAGATATCCGGCTTCATCCAGCATGCCGATAAGATATTGCAGGATCAGTTTGTCGTTGGGCGGCAGGACAATCATGTTGAGCTGGTCTTCGAGGTGATCCCGCAATGTGGTGCTTTCCCCAAGTCTTTGCTCAAGGGAATACTCCATGTCTTCAAAGCTGCCGCCACCGCCGGACATGCCGCTGCCGCTGATGCTCAGGCTGTCGGAATAGTTCGACAAGGGTTCATCCGAGGCGGTGTCATTGTTGAACACATTCTCATAGTCGGTATCGAGCGGTGTATCTGTCTCTCCGCTCTGCATATTGTCCTTGGACAGTAATTCGTCGGAGCTTGCCATAGACTCGGTATCGCTCGTATTGCTCTCCCGCTCATTCGCGTCTTTTTCGGCCTGGGTCGGGGACTGGTCGCTGGACTCGCCAATCTCGAGAAGCGGGTTTTTTTCCACTTCCTCAATCACAAAATCAACCAGCTCCATGTTGGAATACTGCAACAGGCGGATAGCCTGCTGCAGCTGGGGCGTCATGACCAGCGATTGCGATTGTTTGAGTTCCAAGCGTGGCGTTAAAGCCATATTTTTTCTATCCCACCTTACAGACTGAATCTGTCACCCAAATATACACGACGAACGTCTTCATTGGCGACAATTTCCTTTGGTGTGCCTGTCATCAGGACGTTTCCATCATGAATAATATAAGCGCGGTCAATGATATCCAGGGTTTCCCGGACGTTATGATCGGTGATCAGCACCCCGATGCCCCGGTCCTTCAGGTGTGACACCAGGTCACGGATGTCGGCGATGGCAATCGGGTCAATACCGGCAAACGGTTCGTCCAGCAGCATAAAACTGGGACGGGTGGCCAGAGCCCGGGCTATCTCTACCCGTCGCCGTTCCCCACCGGACAGGGCCAGAGCAGGGGATTGACGGATATGCTGGATGGAAAACTCGCTGAGCAGTTCTTCCAGCATTTCGAGCCGTTTGTTTTCGTTGGATTCGGAAATTTCCAGAACCGACCAGATATTTTCTTCCACCGTCATACCCCGGAAGATGGAGGCTTCCTGTGGCAGATATCCGATGCCCAGCCGGGCGCGCCGGTACATGGGCATACGGGTGATGTCATGGCCATCGAGGACAATTCGCCCGGCGTCCGGCTCGATCAGTCCGGTGATGGTGTAGAAGCATGTGGTTTTTCCGGCGCCATTGGGGCCGAGAAGGCCGACAACCTCGCCTTTGTGAACTTCAAGACTGACGCCGCGCAGCACTGTTTTCTTGCGATATTTCTTTTCAATGCAATCAATGACCAGTCCCTCTTCCTGCAGAGTGGCCGGTGTAACAGTGGACTGTCCGGATATTGGCGTAATATTCTGATCCATACTCATTATGTACCCCATAAGGGATTAACAAAGGGTTTTTTCCCGACGTTGATCCTGCCTCTAAGATATAAGAAATTTACCATAAAATTCAAATACAGGGAGGCAATTTTGTTTCGGATAATTTTTCCGGCGGTCCGGGGTTATTTGTCCGGTACCGTAAACTGGCCTTTGACCCGGTCTTTTCCGTCCTGTCCCTCGATGCTGATGACGCCGCTATCCAGGTTCAGGCGCAGCTTTTTGCCTTTGAGAACGCCGTCTTCGGTTTTCAGGACCACCCGGTCGCCCAGGGTAATAATACCTTCCGAAAGGTCATAGACCGCCCAGCTGCTGGTGATTTCCTCGGTCGGTGACTTGACCCTGACATTGCCGGCGGCGTCAAGCCGGGTTATGGAAGAGGACAGTTCCTTTTCCTCGCCGGCTTCGTAATAGACATTGATCCGGTCGGAGGTCATGGTCATGTCCCCCTGGACGACCTGCACGTTGCCGACGAAAACCGCGATATTTTCCTTCTGCCGCACCTCCAGCTTGTCGGCACTGATATCCACAGGTTCCTTGACGTCATGGTCCTTGAGCGCCGAAATCTGTGACAGCGCCGGCTGAGCACAGATCATCAGTAACAGGGCGGATATCGCCAGGGACAGTTTTCTGAAGCTCTTGCGGCCATATAGTCGATCAGGGGAAGTGTTAGTCATCATAGTACCTGGAATTGCCTGTTTAATTGTTATTCTCGGGGGAGAGGTCCGGTGTTTCAATCGGTTTTTGCGGATCAATATGCATTTTCACATCGCCCTGGAGGAAAATGGTTTCGTCATCCACATTAACCTGGAAAGAGGTGGAACTGAAAGCGCCGAACGGGGCTGACCCCTTTACGCCGTCGTGACCGCTTGCCAGTTTGTCATTGATCAGGAATTCGGCCTTGCTTGCCGTCAGGTTGAATCCCGTTTCCGACTGGATGACGATTTCATCATCCAGCAGCATTTTTTGGTCCGAAACGTCCAATATGCCTGACCGGGCCTCTACCGTCATCCGGTCACCGGATTTCAGATACATTTCCGCCAGCAGGTTGCGGAAATTATAGTCCTTGGCATCGTTGGTTTTCCGAAAGGCACTTTCCGCCGAGATCCGGACCGGGTTATTGTAGCGGTCCTTGCCTTCATAGCGGGGCTTGATCAGTTTTGCGGTTTCATCCCGTTTTTCCAGCCGGTCGATGGCCAGGGTGAAGCTGCCTTCCTTGGTGCTGAAGACCGGCCACAGGACCAGGGCGACCAGGAATATAACCGTCAGGACGGGGAAGGATTTTTTCAGGATGGCAATAAATTCCACTTGTTTCTGACTTTCCTCAAAGCTCTGGCTGCTTCTGGGAATCAGGTTTTCCAGATGTTCGGCATGGCTGCCGCCCTGTAGTTCGCCGTGGTTATCCTTCTTTTCACTCATATCACGCCCATGGCCCCGTCAAAGACTGACGGGGAGACTATTGTTTGGCATATTGCTCTGGTTGACATTGTTATCTGTCAGGAAGATGGCAGAAAAAGGATTGGGGGAAAAGATTTTTTACCGGAAATCATCAGCGATCTGTCAACTGTGGGCGAATATATCGGTATCATCCCAGCCCGCCAGATCAAGTTCAGCCCGTGTCGGCAGGAATTCAAAACATTTCCGCGCCAGTTCCCGTCGCCCGGCCCGTTCCAGCATCACATCCAGCCGGCTCATCAGCCGGTGCAGATGCAGCACGTCGGAGGCGGCATATTCCTGCTGGGCCTGGCTCAACTCGTCGGCGCCCCAGTTGGAACTCTGCTGCTGTTTGGAAAGGTCCACCTGCAGCAGTTCCTTGCAGATATCCCTGAGCCCGTGCCGGTCTGTGTAGGTGCGCACAAGTTTGGAGGCGATCTTGGTACAATAGACCGGCCTTACATTGATATCCAGATAATGTTTGAGGACGGCCACGTCAAAGCGGGCAAAATGGAAAATTTTGATATTGCTGGCATCTTCCATCAGTTTTTTCAGGTTGGGGGCGCTGGCCTGGTTCTGGGCGATCTGAACCAGGATGGCGTTGCCGTCACCACCGGATAACTGTACAAGGCACAGCCGGTCCCGGTGTGGTTTCAGGCCGAGGGTCTCAGTATCGACCGCCACCGGTCCGGAAAATTTTATGTCGTCGGGCAGGTCCCCGTGATACAATTTTACTGTCATGAATTTTCCAATTTGTCTGGTAAAGCTCTGCTATGGTTTATACTTGTTTTAAAGTATAAGTGGCAACCTTTTAACAATTAAAGAAAAAGAACTTCTTAATGCCCGCCTTGAAACTCATCTATGCACCCGATCCCATATTCCGCCAAAAAGCCGCCCCGGTGGACCGGGTGGACGATGAAATCCGCCAGATGTCGTCGGACATGTTCGAGGTCCTTTATCGGGAGCAGGGCGTCGGCCTCGGCGCCAATATGGTGGGACTTCTCAAGCGTCTGATCGTCATTGACCTGCAGGAAGGCGGCGTGAAGCAGCCCATCGCCATGGTCAATCCGGAGATTGTTGAAAAATCGGAGGAGCTGCAGGCTTTTGAGGAGGGCTCATTGAGCTATCCCGGCATCTCCGCCGAAATCACCCGCCCGAAAAACATCACCGTTACTTATCTGGACGAGCAGGGGGCGGCGCAGACACTCGAGGCTGAAGGCTGGCTCGCCACCGTGATCCAGCACGAGGTGGATTACCTCGACGGTGTGGTCTTTCTCGATTACCTGTCGCCGGTCAAACGCAACATGCTGCTCAAGAAGATGAAGAAATACCGCAAGCAGATGGGGATCTAGGTCTCAGCCCCGCGGTTTGTCGCTGATGGGCACCGGGATTTCATCCTCAATTACCGGTGCCGCCACTCCGCTTTCCTCCGGGATCAGGCGGTTCAGGGTAATGCTGGCGGCGATATCGCCGGTCACATTGACCGAGGTCCGGCACATGTCCAGTATCCTGTCCACGCCCATGATCAGGGCGATGCCGGCGGTGGGGATGCCGACGCTTTCCAGGATGGTGGCGAGGATGACAATGCCGACCCCCGGGGTGCCGGGCGAGCCGATGGAGGCGCTGGTCGCCATCACCACCACCAGGATCATGCCGGAAATGCCGATTTCCACCTGGAACACCTGGGCCAGGAACAGGGTCGCCACGCCCTGATAAAGCGCCGTGCCGCCCATATTGATGGTGGTGCCGAGCGGGATGACAAAGCGGGCGATGCCGCTCCTGACTCCGAGCTTTTTCTCGGCGGTGCTGAGCGTCAGCGGCATGACCGCGGCGGAACTGGAGGTCGACAGCGCCAGCAGCATCACTTCCCGGGCTTCGCGCAGGAAGGTGAGGGGGCCAATGCGGCCCATGACCATGACGATCAGTACATAGATCAGCAGCAACAGCAACAGCCCGATCAGAACCGTCGCCACATAGACGGTGGCGGCAAGCAGGGTGCTGACCCCGACCCGGGCGGCGATGTTGGCCAGCAGGCCGAACACAGCATAGGGCACAAATTTCAGTACCCAGCTGACAATCACCATGCACACCGTCTGTATGGATTCCAGCAGCTCCAGGATCGGCCGGCGCTGGGCCGGGGCCATGGCCAGCATGGCGACGCCGATGATGATGGCGCTGATTACCGTCTGCAGCATGTTGCCGCTGACGAAGGTGGCGAGCGGGTCTTTCGGAAACAGACTGGTCAGCAGGTCGGGGATTTCCTTGACCTTGGGCAGGCCGTTGGCAATCGCGTTCCCGGTCTCTACCGGCGCTGTCTCGGGGATGATCGACTGCAACAGGGCGCTGTCGATATAGGCACCGGGCTGGATGATCAGGGCGGCGCCGATGCCGATGACAACGGCAATCACCGTCGTGGCAATGAAAAACAGGATGGTGCTGACACCCAGTCGGCCGATATTCTCGCTTTCCTCGCCGGCGGCGATGCCGCGGATGACCGAGGCAATGATCAGCGGAATGATGATAAACTGGATGCCGAGCAGAAAGATCTTGCCGGGCAGGGCGATCCAACTGGCGATCAGTTCGGAAATATCACTGTCCACGTAACCGCTTGCCGGGCCGATCAGGATGCCGAAACCGACGCCCAGGATCATGGCGATGATCACCTGCAGCCACAGGCGGCCTGTAATCAGGCTTCTCAAGTGAATACGAAGATTGATGAGGGAGCGTTCCAGTGTCATTGGTCAGAGCCAGTTTTTCCGTTTGAAATAATAAAGCATCAGGGCGACGACAGCAGCCATCAGGCCGAGCGCGAAGGGATAGCCCCAGGCCCAGTTCAGTTCCGGCATGTTCCACGGACTGACCTGCGGATTGAAGTTCATGCCGTATAGCCCTGCAATGAAAGTAATAGGGATGAAAATGGTGGCAATTACGGTCAGCACCTTCATCACCTCGTTCATGCTGTTGCTGATGCTGGACAGATAAAGGTCGACAAGATCCATGGTCATGTCCCGGTAGGTTTCCGTCACATCAACAAGCTGAATGGTATGGTCGTAAACATCCCGGAGATAGATTTTGGTGTCCTCGGTGACCAGGTCCAGATCACTGCGCATCAGGGCGTTCACAAGTTCCCGTTCCGGCCAGATGATGCGCTTGAGGGCCAGCAGCTCGCGCTTTAGTTTATGGGCAGATTCAAGATGTTCACGGCGGGGCTTGTCCATAAGCTGTTCTTCGAGATTATCAATCTTTTCGCTGTAACGTTCCAGCACCGGATATAGTTCATCGACAGCCTGGTCGAGCAGCGCATAAGCCAGATAGTCAGCACCGCATTTGCGAATTTTATTCTTGCCGGTCCGCAGGCGTTGCCGGACCGGCTCAAAGACATCGCCTTCCATTTCCTGAAAGGTAATCACCAGGTTTTCGGCGATAAACATGCTGACCTGTTCCGCCTGTTCCGGAGACTCCTTTTTGATCATTTTGAAAACCGCAAACAGATGGTCGTCATATTGTTCCATCTTCGGACGTTGACCCAGATTGAGCAGGTCTTCCAGCGCCAGGACATGCAGGCCGAAATGGTCGCCGATTTTGCGGATCATCTCCAGGTCATGCAGGCCGTTGATATTGAGCCAGGTGACATGGCCCGGGGTACGGCAGTTGAAACAGTCCTCGATCCGCTCCAGGGTAAGGACTTCAAACTCGTCCTGGTTATAGCGGATGACCTCGATGGTGACATTTTCCACCTGCTTCCTGTCCGGCGCCCTGAGAGTGCCCGGCGCCGTGCCTGCCTGTTCGTGATGTCGCTTTATTCTCAGCATGGATGTTCCCCGGATAACCTTTTCGGAAATACTCTACCAGCTTCCGGTTTCGAGTCCAAGAGAGGCGATCATTTCATAATAGCCGAAAATCACCACGACGAAAAAGACCACCATGATCAGTTCATGTTTGAAGGCATGGCTGTGGAAAAACGCCCGCTCCCGGTGATGGATCACGTCCATCAGCTCGTCCCCGAAACGGATCGAGAGAAACGTGCCGGCGCAGGACAGGGCCACCACGCTCCAGTAAGGCCAGGGATGGGTCAGGATATGATGCAGCAGCCGGGTAACGACGGTGGTGTCGTAATTCTGTGGCCGGAACGTGAGGCTATAGAGATTGAGGCCGATGGCGATCGACCAGACCACCAGCTCGGAAAAAATCATGCGGATGCCGAACAGCAGCCGCAAGGGAAAATCCAGCAGGAAGCCTGCGTCGGCAATAGGCGTGCAGAGCACAAAAAAGCTCCAGGTCAGAAGGGCCGCCATGCCGCCGGTCATCAGGCCGTATTCATGGCTCAGGTAAGCCACATAGGTGGCGAGGATCAGGCACAGCAGGATGAATTTGATCAGCGCCTGCTTTTTCGGAGCGATGTTTTTCAGGGTCATGGCGGCAGGATAGCAGAGCTATGGAAGCGGGAAAAGGACAGATCAGATCAAAAAGGTGAATCGGCGATCATTTTTTTCTTGACCTCAGGTAAGTCTGAACCTGTATTCTGTTAGTGGTGCAAACAAATCACACTATTTCAAGGAGGTAGCATGGAACCGGATTTCTGGCTTAAAAAATGGCAAAAGAAGGATATCGGTTTTCATCTGGGGGACGCAAACCCGATGCTGGTGGCCCATTTCAAGGAGCTCGCCCTGCCCAAAGACAGCCGGGTGTTTGTGCCCCTGTGCGGCAAGACCCTGGATATTGCCTGGCTCTTGTCTCAGGGCTTTCGGGTTGCCGGGGCGGAACTGAGCGAGATCGCCATCCGGCAGCTTTTTGAAGAGCTGGGTGTCGAGCCCGCCATATCGGAGATCGGCGACCTGATCCTCTACAGCGCCGAAGGTATCGATATCTTCGTGGGCGATATCTTTGACCTGACCCCCGGCATTCTGGGGCCTGTTGATGCCATTTATGACCGGGCGGCGCTGGTGGCGCTGCCGCAGGAGATGCGGCCACGGTACACCGCCCACCTGCGGGAAATCACCAAGACGGCGCCGCAGTTTCTGATCAGCTTTGATTATGACCAGAGCGTTATGGACGGCCCGCCCTTTTGCGTGAAAGAGGAAGAGATCAGGCGGCATTACGGCGAGGCTTACGAACTGACCCTCGTTGACAGTCTGGAGGTTGCCGGCGGGCTGAAAGGGCAATGCCCGGCGACGGAGAATGTCTGGCTGCTGAAGCCATAAAAAAAAGGCGGCCCCGGGCCGCCTTTTCTGTCTCTGTTTTTTTAGAATTTATTTGCGGCGGGCGCGGCGGATACCGAAACCCAGCAGGCCGAGGCCGAGAAGCGCCAGAGGAGCCGGCTCGGAAACATCCACATCACCGGTGGTGATTTCCAGGCTCAGGAAATCGATGGCGAAGGCGCCGGATCCGTCGGCTTCACTGATATGTGTGCCGGACAGGGAAACCTCGCCGTCAGCCAAAATAGCAAAGAAGGAGGAATCCAGGGAAACGCTCAGGGTTTCAATGGCATTGTCGCTGACATTGGAGAAGCTGTTGATGAAGCTGTTGTCCACCAGCATACCGTCCAGGTAAATGACATTCTGGCCGTCGAGGCTGTCGTCAGAGTCAAAAGACGCGGTGCGCAGGGTCAGGGTCACACTGACGATGGTGCCGTCGACCACGAAGGAGTCAAAACCCCCGGTCGGGCCAAAAGCCGGCAAATCCTGATCCGCATAGAAATTTGAGATCAGGGCAATATCGGTGAGCGCGGCATCCCCGGCCTGCACGGCGTCGTAGGGATTGAGGGTGCCGGATGTGGCGCTGATACCAAAGCCGTCGTCATCGCCGTAATATGTGGTCACAACGCTTGCATTGGCACTCTGAAACATAAAGGCAGCGGACAGGCCGGCCGCCAGAATAATGGTTTTAAGAAATGATTTGGTCATAATGGACCCCCTGTTATGATTATATTTGTTAATCTGAATTCCGATAATTATAAGCAACAACTATGCCAATTTTATAAGGTATTGAAATATAAAGAAATAGTGGAGTTTTATAGTGTGGCGGGCGAGATGGCTCCGTGAAAACTGTAAAGAATTCCGACGCTTTGTCAGGATTTTTTACATAGGTGCGTATGCAATCACTTGACCAGAGTTTGCCGCGCCAGAATCTGCATTTTTGCGATATATTTCTCCTGCGGCCAGCCGCAGTCGCGGGTCAATTGCTCCCAGTTGCGGACCGACAGCAGGGTCCACAGCAGGTCGGTGGCCTCTTCAACGGAATGCTCGGGGGTCAGGCTGCCGTCCAGTGCCAAAGCTTCCACGGCGGCGGCGCAGCCCTGATGTACGGCCCGCAGGCGATCGGCCCAAGCCTTTTCCGCTTCTTTGTCGGTCTCCTGCATCGCCATCAGGGCCCGGGCGACGCCGTAGATTTCCGGAATATAATCGCCCCAGGCGTCAATAAAGGCGTTCAGCCGTTCAATGCCTGTGGCCGCGGTGCGGCTTCTGGCCAGCCGGCCGTCCACATCCTTGACCTCATCCAGATAACGGGTCACGGCAATCAGCAACTCCGCCCGGCTCGGGAAATGCAAATAAACCGCCTGGCGGGAAATGCCCGCCTTTTTGGCGATGTCCGACATGCGCACGCCTTCGCCCCGGCCTGCTTCCAGCAGTTTCAAGGCGGTGGATAAAATGCGTTCGCGGGTTTTCAGATTTTTACTTGACATAATGTAAAATAACACCTACTTGTCTCGATGTCAACTTGACATTGTGTCAAGTAATCCATTTTTTCAGGAAAGGAATATAAAATGAAACTCGCCATCTTCGGCGCCACCGGGTCGGTTGGCCGCCATATCGTTGAACAGGCTCTTGATCAGGGCCATCAGGTCACCGCTGTCGCCCGCAGCCCGCAGGCTCTTTCCCTGTTGCATCCGAATCTGAAAATGTTTGCCGTGGATGTGTTTGATCCGGAGGCAGTGGCGCTGGCCATTAAGGGCGCGGAGGCGGTGCTGGTGACGCTGGGATCGCCAAAGATGTCCGGTACGGTGCGTTCCACCGGCACCCGGCATATTGTCGCGGCCATGCAGAAACAGGGGGTGAAGCGGCTGGTCTGCCAGACAACGCTCGGGGCCGGGGACAGCCGGGGCAATCTCGATTTTATCTGGAAATATATTATGTTCGGGGTTCTGCTCAGGAAGGTCCTGAAAGATCATGAGGTCCAGGAGGGTATTGTAAGAACCAGTAACCTTGACTGGTCCATTGTGCGCCCGGCGGCCTTTACCGACGGCCCGATGACGAATAACTTCAAATCTGGTTTCCCTGCCGGGGATCGGGACCTGACCCTGAAAATTTCACGGGCGGATGTGGCGCAATTCATGCTGCAACAGCTGGACAGCGATGAATGGCTGCACAAGGCTCCTGGCCTGTCATATTAAAAGGGGATATGTGGGGAAAAATGGTGCCCAGAAGAGGACTGGGTAAATTTAATTATATCAATGGCTTGTGCGTATTTGTACGTAAACGCACGTAATTATGTTAGATTCTGAACTTGTTTGCCCAATCTTTTACCTCCTTGGATTTCCACCTTTTCGCACCTTTTTTTTCAGTTGTCGGAAGGACTATTGGTGGGGGGAATCCGTTCTTGCCGATTATGCAATGTTGGATATAGGACTTGCTCATTTTTAGGTACCTTGCAAGGTCTCCCAAATCCCATAATTCAGCTTGGTTGATGTTTTGTTTTTCAACCTCTTCCAGAATTTTCTTCAATATTGCCAATGCCATAATAGCTCCTCTTCTAGTTTGGTTGGATCTATTCAACAATAAATTAGACAACTTGGATTGCTCGGCGTCAACTAACTATTGTTGGTAGAAAAATAGGGAAGGAATAGTGATAAATGTAAATAAATTTACTGACGTGCAAGGACGTCTAGAGAAACGAAAATACGCTTTAAAAAAATCCTCTTTTCGGGCAGGAAATTGTGCGAACATATTATGCCGAGCGCTTTCCTGGGGTGTTTTATTGGGCTAAATGTTGCTTTGTTGCGAATCATAGGATTGGTTTGGCGTGTCCTTTTCTTCAAGACATCTGCTGCAGGGGCAGGGGATCAGACCTTCCTGAATGGCCTTATAAATAGCACCGTGAGTGGTTCTGCTGTTCAGGGCTTTACGCGCTTTGGAAAGATGCTGGTTGACGGTGTGAACACTTCGGTCCTGTGCATGAGCTATTTGCTGGATGGGAAGGTCTTCCTCCGCCATCCGACTGATGACGGTCAACGGCTGCACATGCAACTCGGCCTTCTTATTTAGCCCAATTGCCCGAAAATGTTGCGGAAACTTCCGCTGTCCGAAGCTCACGGAAATCTCGGCCACAAGCTGGATCGCTTCCGGATGCTTGCGGAGTTTCTTCAAAAAATCCGGGGCAATATCCTCTGATGTGATGCTGAACAGATATCGCTCCCCTCCGGTTACGATGGGGATCAGATAGAATTCATAAAAACCGTGGCTCTTATACAGGATGGACAAATCCTGGTTCCGGGCCATCTCCCGGGTCTGCAGAGGTGCGGCCGAAAAATAGTCCTCGATCCGGGATCGCAGGATCGGATGTCGTGAGCTGTTGGCATAGGAAATGGCATAATCTACCCGATCATAATTCCCTTGCGCATAGGTGTTCTGAAGGCTATCGGGCATACTATGAAGCAGGAGGCGGGGGTGAGGGGACACTGCCGTCAATGAGAAATTGGGAAACCCCAGCTTCTCCAGAATGCTGGCCAGCCGATCGCAAAACTGTTCCGGTGACGTGGTGGGGTACAGGCTTTTGTAACAGGCCGCTTCAAAGCTTTTGAATTCCCGGGTGGAATAGGATGGAGGGTCCTTGGGCGCGCGAGGGAGTTTGGATCGTGGGGATGGATCACCCGTCAGCTCACGTAGGGCAGACATGGTATCAATGTCGAAAGGATCTGAATCCAGCATGCTTGAGCCTCCTTTAAAGAGGCGCCAGAATGTGTCCCTGGCGCCGGGGGCTTGATAGCACGCACAAGTCGTGTGGGCTGTATTCCTCCGAAGAGTATTCTATTCCAGCACCACCCCCGACATGAGAAAAACTCATATCCGGACAGTAGTCACCATAGGGGGGTCTATAGCGACTTCCCTGGATAAAATCCACTCATTATCGGGAGTGGGCCGACTTGTGTACAGACGCTATCAAACGCCATCACCTTACGGTGACTTCCTTAAGGTAGCATAATGAATCATATATTCAATCAATATTATTGAGGGGTGTAAAGGGCTGGTTACGCCCAATCTTTATAGATTTCAAATATCATATACTGGGCGTTATTGGTTGCGTCCTCTGTGTTGCGGCTGTCTGTCATTTGCAGTCTTCGCGGGGCGTTTTGGGGCTATGACGCTGTACCTTCAGACTGGTGCGCGCGGAGGGGTAAAAAAATACCCTTATGCCCCGTAAAAAGTCTTTTTCAAACAGGATCCTCTCGAAATAAAAACACGGTTCTTTTTATCTTGCACAGGCTTCTCAACCTCACGCCTCACACTTCTCGATAATCCGAGGTATTCTGCAACTTCCCCACGCCCCGCGCCAAAATAGTTCATGCCCCGCAACTAGAAGCCGCGAAAGCCAGACCCGGAGGCTCTTTCAGCTGGGTCAGAGTTCCGGTAGGGTAAGGTTGCGGAGCCTGATCTCAGTCGCGCTTCTGACTGATTTAATAATATGTTCGGGGAAGTCGCTGGGCAGGTTGCTTTCCAATTTTGATATTGCTTTGACTGCGGTGTCGGAGATTTCTTCAATCGCCGAACGTACAAGTTTTTTGGGCAAGCCCACTTTTTCACCGGTTTGTACAAAATGCCGGGCGTGAATTTCCTGAATGCGGTAGTGATTGTTATTGCCCACTGACATCGCGAGCCGCATCTGTTTTCGCTCGATCTGATGAGCGTCAAGGCTTGGTTGTGCTGTGAGCACATCATAAAGAGGTGTCAGAGAAAAACTACCGCCTGGTCTCAGGAAAACGCTGAAATTTTTTGCATGGCCGTCTGTGGCGCCAATGAGCCAGAATAGAATTTGCGCCTTGAGAAACAGTGCCTGATCCTCTGATGGACTGTCGCTACCTTTCAGGAATTTCAGGATATCGACAATGCCGGGGCCGCCGTTGCTCTGATATTTCTGGGATGGCGGGATCGAAAGCGCTTGGCAACAATCTTCCTGAGGCAGGCGGAGCAGGCGTCCGTCCTTCGTCCATTGCCGGTCGAACCGCTCGATGACAAGCGCCTTGGTTTCACCAAACGTGAGAATTTCTGATTTGTTGACGGGAAGGTCAAAGGCCTCGAACAGTTTCAGACAATAGAATTCATTCTCTACGCTGTTCGAGAGGTCAATTCCGTTTGGCAATTGACCAATTTGTGTTTTGAACAAATGTGTCGTTGGTGTCGTGCCATGTGGTTTGAGCCATCGCCCCTTGTGGTGAAGCAGGGCCGTTTTTTCCTGCGCGCCGGCTACTGAAATGCGAAACTCATCGTCGCGGTCAAGTCCCAAGGGTGCTTGAGCAAGATTACAGAGAATTTTTTCTATTTTTGCATCGTTGACTGTTTCGCCTTCAATTTTAGTGCTGTCCAAGTCAAGCTCTATATCATCGGCGATAAACTGAAGTGCGCCGACACAATCATGGCCGATTGAACTGAGGAGGCTGTAGGCGTCCGTTCCCCGTGCGCCGACTTTTTCGGCGACCCGCCGTCGTAAAGCATCGGAGTCAGGCAGGAGGTTTTCGAACACGGCAGCGACGGGTTCACCTCGATAGGCGTCCTCTCGTAGGGGAAGGGACAGCGATACAGGAAAGACCGGTTTCCAGTTCAGCCAAGTCTCGTCATAACGAAAAGAGATGGCACCGCCTGGCTCTTTGTTTAGGTAGCCGACGAGTTTATTGTTCAGATAGACCCTTAGTGGAGCGTACTGGCGACGGCGCCCCATCAGAACAACTCCTCAATGTCAGAGGGCTGTCCCTTCGAACGGGGTGCGATCTGAAATTCCAGGTCAAGCGCCGCCAGAACGGTGAGGATCGTTTCCAGCTTTGTTGCAGGATTGCCTCTTTCAATGAGGGAGATGGTTTCCTGCCGCAGGCCGGTCTCGCCCCCAAGATGGGTCTGGCTCCATCCCCGCTGTTTGCGAGTGCGTCGGATGAGGTTGCCGATTTGTTTTGGTGTGCGAGCAAGATCTGTCATGCTTCGTAATATGGTCTAATTCTCATAAAATGTCAATATCGGGATTGGCACATAATTTTATTTTATGCGATATAAGTCATAAAATGACTTTATGCGGATTGATGCATAAGATGCGCGAATAAAGCGTTAGAGATTTTGGGGATTTCCGCTTCTCACGCAATATCTTGCTTTCATGAGGAAGGTGGGTCAGGTCCTCGATAGAGGTCTTGGAATCTCCAGTAGATTCATCTATATCAAGCTGTCCCTGCCGATAATGGGTTATCTACTTTTGAAGGCAAGTTCCTATTACAAAGTGGTTTTTGTATAAAACTTATAAACTTGCTGATCTGATAGGGAATAGTTCATAATTCAGATGCCGTTTACTTGATGAGACTAGTTGACCAGCTTTAAAGACTATGGAGCCCTGCCCTCAGCTAGATTTTTGCCGATCTGATAACAATGTAAAGCACAAGGGAAGTGGCGAATAGTAATATCGTCAATTACTGTTTCACGTGTTATGGTTTTCGTTGTTGCGCCTAACGGAAGATTGATATCCTTGTTACGCTTGGCAAGTTCAATTAAACCGCGTAACTCTCCAGGTTGGTCGTCTGCGAAGCGGTCAGACCATTTTATTTCATAAGCCCAGGTAGGTTTCAGTCGTGCTGGGTCGACACGGACGAGGTCAACTTCTAACTCTTGTCGCCCTTGCTTCCAGCGAGCGTAATGAATGTTCTTCATGAGATCAGAGTGAAACCACTGACTGAATATGGCCGTTTCCGCCATTGCCCCCATGTAATTATCCTGATCGCCGATAGCGGAAAAAAGCGCAGATCTCATTGATGGATTTGTTAGATAAACCTTAAAATGTCTCATCCGTTGGAAGGTTTTTCCTGTATCGTCTACGCGTCTGACACGAACGATGAGAAAAGCAGCTTCGAGATAATCAAGATATTTGGTGATGGTGTTTTTTGCCACACCGGAACTTTTTGCCAGACCATCCAAACTAATTTCTTGCCCTGTATGATAGGCAATTGTCGTAAACAGGCGGTTGAGTTCTTGAATGTCTTGAATGCCATACAAACTTGGTAAGTCACGAAGCAGCACTTTATCAATAATATCTCGCCCAAGATATTGCTGCACATCAGCTTGAATCGTCTCGTTCAAGACTGCTTCTGGATATCCTCCAAAATTCAGATAATTGATAAATTCTTCATTCAATCGATCAATATTATGTGTTGTGAAACGCATAGAAGTGCCAGCGTGGCTAACTTCTATTAATTCCTTCTCAAGGTTCCGGAACGTAAGAAATTCTGCGAAGGTAAGAGGAGGCAGGAAGAAGTCTGTAAACCGACCGGCACCAGATTCCTGGCTTTTGAGTTTAAGAGCTGCAGCTGCGGACCCGGAAGCAATAAAGCGGGTATTAGTATGCTGGTCAGTCAGCACTTTCAGGTGAACTTCCCAGTCTTTTAAATACTGAATTTCATCAAAGATTACAATCCGCCGCCTCTGGCCGTTGTGACCAGTTTCTTCTTCGAAAAGTGTGAGTAGGCGCTCAAGTGCAATTCCGCTATAAAGAGGGGTATCCACTGATACAAATAATATGTTTGTTCCGGGAAAACCTTTTTGTATGGCTTCATCAATAAGCTGTCGCAGAATAACTGTCTTACCAACACGACGCGGTCCCATGAGGATGGTTGAGCGTTTGACAGACCAATCTAGTGCAGTTTTCGCGAATGGGTTAAAATATGCGCGTTTTTTAGCGTAACGCTTTCCTTGGTGATTGTAAGATTCGCCCCACCATGGGTTGTCACGTTTCAGGCTTTTTAGTATGTCGTCTTTAGATATTTCCAGCATGTATGATTAGTATCAACTTATTGATATTACCGCAACATTTTTTCTAACGCATTGTTTATGCTAGAATTAATGCGTCACGCTAATACAAGAAAATTTGTTATTTATGCCGATAATGTCTTAAATAGCGTGATGACAGACTTTTCCAAGTGATAGAAGATCTGAATATAGGTTTCATCGAAATCCTGGTAGCATTTTGTTCCCTCTTGTTACGTATCGATTTGATAATATCCTTTTCGACAACTCCCGAGAACTTGAGTGAGTAGGCCCCGCGAAACGCGGGGCCGACAAATTCCCGTATGTTAATTAAAACAAGGATTGGCGGGTTACACGTTCCGCTGATAAAACGCGAAGATAATTAACGGCCTTCTGAGCCTCCTTTGCTGCCCTGAAAACGGCTTTCTTGTCGTTCCTAAGGGCCATCAGCCAGGACTGAATATAGGCGGCATGATCCAGCCTTGGTTGGGGGGTAACTGATAGTCTGCTGCACAGGAAAGCCGCTCCCAGTTCGGCAATAAGTTCTTCAAAGGCGTATTTTTGATCTCCGAACTTTTCTCCCTTATCCCGGTTTAGGCGATGCTCCGCCCCGCTCCAGTGGGTAAGCTCATGCAGGATCGTGCTGTAATATCCTTCTGTGGCGCTGCTGTATTCCGTCTCCGTGAATAGATCCCGGGACGGAACAAAGATCCGGTCCAGAGTAGGGGAGTAGTAAGCTCGATTTCCGCCATGAGAAATATGAGCCTCTGTGCCGGCGATGAACTGCTCTACCTCGTCCAGGTCAGTAACCGGGCAGGGGGCATTATCTTCTTCCGGGTCTTTTTCACTTTCTGCTCCGTCCCAGTTCGCTACCTGGTCGGCATTAAAGACACGACTGGCCCGGGCAAAATGTCGGGTGACAAGTTCCGTCTCTCCGGGAACGACTTCTCCGTTGATCATTTTGTCCTCTTCCCGCTCAAAGGCTTTGTAGAAAATGACAAAGGACGATTTGCTGCCTTTCTTGATCTTGGCGCCCTGTTGTTTCCACTGCTTGAAAGTGCCCCAGCAGGGAGAACTAAATCCTCTGAGATAAGCTTCCGCCCATAGGTTGAGAATATTGATCCCCTGGTAATGGTTCCCGGTATGGGCGTTCACGGGCAGGGATAGGCCACTGTTCCAGGGTAGACTGCAGCTGATGCTGCCATGCTCCAGGGCTTCCACAATTCTGTCGGTGACGGTCTGATAGATATCGATGTTGGTCATGGTCTTCACTCCTGTAATGACACAATCCCCATTGGACTGCGCTTTACCTTTCGAGGGGCGAAGGGGGACCATCACAGATGGTGGGGAAACAGTCCCGGCGGCTGTTTCCCCATACCCCCGCCGGGTTCAGGAGGAGATCAAGGGTGTGGTGCGGACAGTGAGGGAACCGAGCAACCCGGTCCCTTGAGGGACGACAGGTTCCGGCATAAGCTCGAAAGACAAGGAAAAGTAAAAGGCAGGGAAAGATGCGGCAGAATCTCATGGATCTTTGGGGGAAACTGCTTACTTTTAAATTTTAGGCCTATTATTTTAGGATAATGAATTAAGGTAAAATAATGGGTGAGCTTATTTTAGGTTTGAGGCAAGCAACGTGAAGCGAAAGCCCCAAAGCTGATACGTGAGTGTGTTGACGGTGGGAGAGAAGGTCCGAGCCTTTGTGCCTGCCTCGTTGCCACTAAGTCCACCTGGTGAGTGGACGCCGGAGCTGCCCAAAAAGTTTGCCTAAGCACTGCTAGCGCTAGAGTAATCTGGCAATTTCCTCAGCAGTGGCATTATAGTAAATCATAAGAGACTTGAGGTCTTTGTGACCAACCATTCTCGCCAAGTCGAGGACATCAATCTTTTTTGATAGTCGCGTCAGGGCTTCGTGTCGGCTATCATGAAACGTCAGGTTTTCGATGCCCGCTTTTTTTACTGCTCGGCGAAAGATTGGATCGGAGGATGCTTTGCTTCCTTTGAAAACACAACCATCGTTGTCTGGGCCAAGCAGCCGGAACAATTCGATCGCTCGAGCAGACAAGGGCACGTCCCGTTTGCTTCCGTTCTTGGTGACCGGTAAATGCACAAAGCGACGTTCGAGATACACATCTTCCCACGTCAAAGACCAGAGCTCTCCCTTCCTCATTGCTGTTTCAAGGGCAATGAGAAATGCTACGGCTACTTCATGTTTCAGTTTTGAAACCTTTTTCTCAATCGAGAAGTCGAGGTGAGTAAGTATCTTCTCAACCTCTTCGTTGGAGATGCGTCGATCCCGGCCGGGTGGCGGGGGAGGAAGCCTTACGCCATGGCACGGATTTTTTGGCAGCCATTTCCACCTGATGCATTGAGCGCAAACTGACTTCAGCAGGGTCATTTCCCTGCGTACTGAGCCTGGGGCCAGGGTTTCGCTGGAGCGTTTAATCCAGCATTCAATGTCATCCAAATTAAGAAGTGTCAGCAGTTTGTCCGCGATTTCGTCGCGACCGAACTTTTCCAGTCTGATGGTTTCCCATCTGGAGCCTTTCTTTTCAGGGGATATTTCGCGAGCATATCGCTTAAAGGCGTCCCCAAGGGTTTTTCCCCGAACTACAGTTTCGCTCCGGCCAAACTCATGTTCTTTCTCTAGAGACCAGCTCTTGGCCTCCATCTTGGAGGGGAAAATCTTGCTGGCGTATCTGCCTTTAATTCTGACCTCAGCGTACCATTTTCCGCGGACTTTCCGGATAGATGCCATAGCTTTCTCCTGAGTGTACGCAATCTGTACGTAAATCGTGCGTAATAATAGCAGAAAATAGCACAGAAACACAACTAAAAGTAGTGGTTCAGAGCGCAATAAAGCACTGAAAAGCAAGGTTTTTTCAAAAATAGCATGGAAAAAGGATAAAGAGAATGGTGCCCAGAAGAGGACTCGAACCTCCACGTCTATACAGACACTAGCACCTGAAGCTAGCGCGTCTACCAATTCCGCCATCTGGGCACGGGTTGGTGTGCAGGAATTACGACTTGGCAAAAGGAATGTCAAGGGCAATGTGAAAAATTTAAATTGGACTGGACGAGAGACCCGGTTAAAGTCTAAAAGACTGTGATATTTTTTCGCGGGATGAGGCGGTAAATGAAGTTTCGCCCCGGGCTTGATAAAGACTTTTCTGGAGACCAAAATGGCTGATCGTCTTGTTACTATTTTCGGGGGTGGCGGATTCGTGGGTTCCACCCTTGTCCAGCATCTGGCGAAAACCGGCGTACGTGTGCGGGTGGCGGTGCGCCATCCCAACAGCGCCACCCATGTGAAGCCTTTGGGCGATGTGGGGCAGGTGCAGGTGGTCCAGGCCAACCTGCGCGATGAGAAATCGGTCCGGGCGGCGATCCAGGGTTCCGATGCGGTGGTCAATCTGGTCGGTATTCTGCAAGAGTCCGGCAAACAGAAATTCAACAAAATCCAGGCCATCGGCGCCGCCATTGTCGCCAAATATGCCGCCGAAGCCGGGGTGAAAAAGCTGGTGCATATGTCGGCGCTTGGTGCTGACGCCGACTCCGACAGCCATTATGCCAGCAGCAAGGCCAAGGGCGAGGAAGCTGTAAAACATTATTTCCCCACCGCCACCATCCTGCGACCGAGCGTGATTTTCGGGACTGACGACCAGTTCTTCAACCGCTTTGCCGCTATGGCCAGCACATTCCCGGTGATGCCGGTGTTTTTCGGCGAGACAAAATTCCAGCCGATCTATGTGGGCGATGTGGCCGAGGTGATTATCCGGGCCCTGAATGACGATGCGCTGGCCGGCAAGACCCTTGAGCTCGGCGGCCCGAAAATCTATTCAATGCGGGAAATACTGGAGCTCACCTGCACCGAAACCATGAACGATATTCCGCTCATCGATGTGCCGGCACCTGCCGCCTGGGTCATGGGCTTTTTCCTGGGAATGTTGCCCGGTGCGCCGGTCACACTCGATCAGCTTCGCCTGCTGCAGAAGGATAATGTGGTCAGCGACGGGGCAGAGGGGCTCGCAAGCCTCGGCATGACCGGTACGCCGGTCGAGGCCGTTATCCCGTCCTATCTGGTGCACTGGCGGCCCAAGGGCCAGTTCGCCGACCAGATCGAGGGCTGATCCTCAAAATACAGATTAAAGAAAAAGCGGCTTTCGGGCCGCTTTTTTTATGTGTAACCGTCCGGGTTTTTTGATTGCCAGGTCCAGGCATCCCGGACCATATCGTCCAGCGTTTTTTCCGCCTGCCAGCCCAGTTCCTTTTGGGCGAGGGAGGGATCCGCGTAGCATTCGGCGATATCGCCTTCGCGCCGGGCGGTGAACTTATAGGGAATTTTCACCCCGTTGACCCGCTCAAAAGCGTGCACCATGTCCAGCACGCTATAACCGGTGCCGGTGCCCAGGTTATAGGTCACAAGGCCGGGGTTCTGTAAAAGCCGGTCCAATGCCTTCAAATGGCCTTTGGCCAAATCCACCACATGGATAAAGTCGCGCACGCCGGTGCCGTCCTTTGTCGGGTAATCGTTGCCGAAGATGGACAGTTCCCTGAGCTTGCCGACCGCCACCTGGGTGATATAGGGCATCAGGTTGTTGGGTATATCGTTGGGATCTTCGCCGATCCGGCCGCTCTCATGGGCGCCGACCGGGTTGAAATAGCGGAGGCGGGCGATGTTCCAGTCCGTGTCTGCCTGGTGGAAGTCCTCAAGGATCTGTTCAATCATCAGTTTCGAGGTGCCGTAGGGATTGGTGGTACCGCCGGTGGGGAAATCCTCCCGGATCGGCACGCTGGCCGGGTCGCCGTAAACGGTGGCGGAGGAGCTGAAGACCAGGGTTTTGACACCCGCTTCCTGCATGGCCTGACACAAGGTCACGGTGCCGCCGACATTATTTTCATAATATTCCAGAGGTTTGGTGACGGATTCTCCCACAGCCTTGAGGCCGGCGAAATGAATGACCGCATCGAAATCATTTTCCGAAAACAGCCTGTCCAGTCCGTCCCGATCGCGGATATCCAGTTCCTGGAAGGTGACGTCATTGCGGCCGGTGATATTCTGCACCCGGCTTAAGGATTCAGGGGATGAATTACACAGGTTGTCGATCACGGTGACCTCATGACCCGCCAGAAGCAGTTCAAGAACCGTGTGGCTGCCAATATAACCGGTTCCGCCGGTAACCAGGATTTTCATACATTCCTCATTTAGATCAGTCTGTTACAGCCGTTGTATCATTACTGAAACATATAGAGCCTAATGATTACAAAGACATTAATCCAGTGCCTTTCGCACAATAACACGGGGTGAAAAATTGTTCAGGGTTCTCTTGATACTGGTTGTTCTTTTGTTTTCAGCACTTCCCGCAAAGGCCTCCCCTTTTGCCGGGGCCGGGGATATGCAGCTGCGCAATGATGTGGAGGTGCTGGCCGGATATGGTCTTATTTCCGGTCCGGTCATGACCTGGCCGCTGACCTGGCGGCAGATTACGTCCCAGCTGCATCGGGCAGACGATTTGGAATTACCGGCTTATGTGCGTATGGCCCTGAGGCGGGTGCGGGCAAAGCAGCCCCGGGAATTCAATGCCAGCTTGACGATGCGGGGCACCAATAGTCCGGCGTTGCTGCGTGGGTTCGGTGACAGCGCTCGGTCCGATGTGGATGCAACGGTGACGATGGAATTGCACGGTGATACGATCTCGGCCAAGGGGGCAATCGGCTATCGCTACAGTGACAGTGGAGATGTGACGGACAAAGTGCCGCTGGACGGCAGCTATTTCGCCAAGGAGTTTGGCACCTTCCAGTTTTATGTGGGCACCATCGACCGCTGGTGGAGCACAGGGCGGGAAAGCGCCCTGATGCTCAGCAATAATGCCCGGCCGATGCCGTCCATCGGCCTGATGCGCAGTGAGCCGAAAGCTTTTGAGAGCAAATGGCTGAGCTGGCTCGGTCCCTGGGATTTGCGGGTGTTTCTGGCGCGCATGGAGGAGGACCGGTATATTGCCCATCCGCTGGTGCTGGGCATCCGGGTCAAAATTTCCCCTATAGAGAATATGGAACTGGGCGCCATGCGGGCGCTCCAGGTTTGCGGCGAGGGGCGACCCTGCGGCTTTAACACCTGGACCGACGCCCTGTTCGGCGGGCCGGCGGATAATACCGGCACCCTGAATGAACCCGGCAACCAGCTCGGCGGCTTCGATTTTTCCTACAGCTTTGCGGTGGCGAAGGATATCCACCTGAATAGCTATTTCGAGTTTACCGGCGAGGATGAGGGCCAGTATCTGCCGGTGAAATTTGCCACTCTCTGGGGTGCCTCCCTTTATGGCGGGCTGGGGGAGGATGGCTTGCAGTGGCGTCTGACGGGCGAATATTCGGACACCAGCGCCAAATTCAAGATCATTACCGGCAAGCGGGATTTCAACGTCTTTTATAATCACAGTATTTATCGCAATGGTTTTCGCTATGAGGGGCGGTCCCTCGGTCACAGTCTGGACAATGATGTCAGGCTGTTTTCCCTGCGGTCCGAAATCTACGGCGGGGAGGGTTGGGACGCTTCTCTGGCCTGGCATAATGCTCATCTGAACCGGGACGATGCCGGATATAACCCCGTCAGCCTCAGTGCCAAGAAACTGGATATCTTCGAATTGTCCGGCCGCCTGCCGACGGCGATCGGGCAACTGGCGGTGGAAACCCGTTACATGACCGATCAGCCCGATACGCCGGATCTGAAAAAGGATCGTTTTGACATTGAACTGGGCTGGCGGGTGGCTTTCTAACCGTTACATCCGGGCCTGTCATAAAAACTCCACGGGACAATCACCAACCTGAAATAATTGAGGCTATTTATAAGGGGAACAGGGCGTTAACGCATTCCCTCCGGAAGGCAGGCCCACGGTAAATGTCAGGACAGCCGAAAGGTGCAGATGTCATACAGTCAGGAAATAAGAGGTCAGGAAGACCGGGATCTCGCTCCCGTCTTCAGAAAGGCAGCTGAGCCGATTGATCTTTTACGGACACAGAGACAGGAAAATGCGCTTTACGGTTTTCTCCGGCCCCTTGATCATGCGGAGGATTTGCCGGCCATTGAGTGTCTGGCGGCGACTATCCGTTACGGCCGTAATGACGTAGTTGTGCTGGGCACCGGCGGGTCGAGCCTCGGCGCTCATGCCCTGGTGGCGCTCAAGGAAAATCGTTTTTCCCATAACAACCAGTATCCTCGCATGCATTTCCCGGACAATCTGGGTCCCTATACCATGGATGCCCTGCTGTCGGAGCTGGACCTTGCTTCAACCCACTTTCTGATCATCTCCAAGTCCGGCGGTACGGCGGAAACCCTGGCCCAGATGATGGCCTGTCTGTCGGCGGTGAAATCCATGCTGGAGCGGGTGAAAAACGGCAGGCAACTGTCGGAGTATTTCACGGTGATTGTGGAACCGGGCGATAATATCCTGCGTCGTTTCGCCAATCGCTGGCGGTTGCCGATTTTTGATCATGCAAAGGATATCGGCGGGCGTTATTCGGCCCTGTCTGTTGTCGGGCTTCTGCCGTCGGCTATAGCCGGGCTCGATATTCGGGAAACCCGCCGCGGGGCGCGGGAGATTCTTCTGCAGTGCCTGGAAACCGAGGAAATTGAGAATATTCCGGCAGCCGTCGGGGCCGCAACCATTTATCATTGTGCGGAAGAGGGCATGAATATCAATGTGCTGATGCCCTATGAATGCCGGCTGGATACGCTGGCCCGCTGGCATCAGCAGCTATGGTCGGAAAGCGTCGGCAAGGCCGGCAAGGGCACTACGCCGGTGCGGGCGCTGGGGCCGGTGGACCAGCACAGCCAGTTGCAGCTCTATCTGGACGGCCCGAACGACAAGTTTTTCACTTTCATCACCACCAATATGAACGGCAAGGGCCCGGTGATTGATGACAAGCTGGCGTCCGACCCGGAGCTTGGTTACATGTCCGGCCGTACTGTCGGGGATCTGGTGGCGGCGGAAGCCCGGGCGACCATGGAGGCCCTCAGCCGTCATAACAAGCCGGTGCGGCAGATCAAGCTCGAGAAGCTGGATGAATACAGCATGGGCGGCCTGATCATGCATTTCATGCTGGAGACTATCATTGGCGCCCATTTGTTTGACGTGAATGCCTTCGACCAGCCTGCGGTCGAGGAAGGCAAGGTCCTGACCCGGCAATATATGGAATGGGGGCGCCGGATGAACTGATCCGGACGTGCAAGTTGAAGAGAGATCGTACAGGAATGAACAAACCAGTTAAAAAAGCTGTTTTTCCGGTCGCCGGACTGGGGACCCGGTTTTTACCCGCCACCAAGGTCATGCCCAAGGAAATGCTGACTGTGGTGGATAAACCACTGATTCAATATGCGGTGGAAGAAGCACATGCTGCCGGCATCGAGGAAATTATCTTTGTTACCGGCCGCGGCAAGGGCCTGATCGAGGATCATTTTGACCATTCCTATGAACTGCAGGATCTGCTGAGGAGCCGCGGCAAGGATGAAGCGCTCGACGCGTTGCTGGCCGCTCTGCCGCCTGAGGGCAATTACAGCTTTACCCGGCAGATGGCGCCGCTGGGTCTCGGTCATGCCATCTGGTGTGCCCGTTATATTGTCGGAGATAATCCCTTCGCCGTGATCCTGCCGGATGATCTTGTACAGGCGGACGTGCCCTGTCTGAAGCAGATGGTTGACGCCTATGAGAAAACCGGCGCCAATATCGTCTCGGTCATGGAAGTGCCGCGAGAACAAACCAATCGCTATGGTATCCTGTCGCCGGGGGAGGAAATGGACAATCTGGTAGAAATCCGGGGACTGGTGGAAAAACCCCATCCGGACCAGGCGCCCTCGACCCTGTCGATCATTGGCCGTTACATTCTGTTGCCGGAAATATTCGGTCATTTGTCCAAAAAGGAAAGAGGCGCAGGCGGGGAGATTCAGGTCACGGATGCCATGGCCAGGATGCTCCGGCCTCAAAATTTCTATGGTTTAAGGTTCGAGGGGCGGCGCTTTGATTGCGGTGACAAACTCGGGTTTCTCATGGCTAATTTGGCCTTTGGCCTGGAGCGGGACGACCTTCGGGACGGCCTGATGGATTTTATCAAAGACAAGACACTTTAAGACGGAAGAAAAAGATGCGTGTAACAGTGGTAGGAACCGGATATGTCGGCCTTGTCTCAGGGACATGTTTCTCTGAATTCGGGCATGAAATTATCTGTGTGGACAAGGATGCGGACAAGATCGAACGACTTAAGGCTGGGGAAATTCCGATCTATGAACCCGGCCTGGATCAGCTTGTGGAAAAGAATGTCCGTGAGAAGCGCCTGCATTTCACCACTGACCTGGCGGAGGCGGTGCCCGGATCCGATGCCGTGTTTATTGCGGTGGGGACGCCGAGCCGTCGTGGCGACGGCCATGCCGACCTGTCCTATGTCTATGCGGCAGCCGAGGAAATTGCCCGGCTGCTGGAGGGTTATACGGTTGTCGTGACCAAATCGACGGTACCGGTCGGCACCGGACGGGAGATCGAAAAACTGATCCGGGAGATAAGGCCGGAGGTGGAGTTCGATGTGGCGTCCAATCCTGAGTTCTTGCGCGAAGGGGCAGCGATAGAGGACTTCATGCGGCCCAACCGGATCGTGATCGGCACCGACAGCGAGCGGGCACAGGAAATTATGCGCGATCTGTACCGGCCGCTGTACCTCAATGAAACGCCGATCGTGAATACAGCCCGGGAGACCTCCGAGCTGATTAAATATGCTTCCAATGCCTTTCTGGCCACCAAGATCAGTTTCATTAACGAGGTTGCCGACCTTTGCGAAGTGCTGGGCGCGGATGTGCAGGATGTGGCCCGGGGCATGGGGCTGGACAAACGGATTGGCCCCAAATTCCTCCATGCAGGTCCCGGGTATGGCGGCAGCTGTTTTCCCAAGGACACGCTGGCCCTGCTCAGGACCGGGGAACTGAATGATGTGCCGCTGAAGATTGTCGAGGCGGTAGTCAATGTGAACCGGGCGCGGAAACTGAAAATGGCCGACCGGATCATTGACGCCTGCGGTGGATCGGTGGCCGGCAAGAAAATTGCCATCCTGGGACTGGCTTTCAAGCCGAACACGGACGATATGCGGGAAAGCCCGGCCCTGGATATTATCCCGGTGCTGCAGCAGCATGGTGCCGAGGTTCATGCCTATGACCCCGCGGCCATGGCGGAAGCCCGCAACTACCTGACGGATGTTCAGTATGCCAGAGGACCGTATGAGGCGATGGAAAAGGCCGATGCCCTGGTGATCGTGACCGAGTGGAATGAATTCCGCGCCCTGGATCTGAAGCGGGTGAAAACCCTTCTGAAAGCGCCACTTCTGATCGACCTCAGGAATATCTATGCCAAGGCAAATCCCGGTGAGGAAGGTTTTATCTATCACGGGGTCGGCAAGGGTATTGCAAAATAACATTAACCATGCTTGTGAAACTTGTTCTCCTGGTCTAAAAGACTATAGTCAAAAAAGAAATAATCTGGGGTCGGATACCAAATGCATTTAATTGTCTTCCTGGTAGTAATTGTCGTAAGTTCTTGTTCTGTAAATAGTTTTTCACAGGCTGCGCCTTTTGCCGAGGTCGGGGATATGCAACTGCGCAATGATGTGGAATTACTGGCCAGGTATGACCTGATCACCGGTCCGGTCGGCACCTGGCCGATGACCTGGAAACATATTACCCGCAATCTTCACCGGGCCGATGAAATGGAACTGCCCGGTTATGTGCGCATGGCGTTGCTGCGGGTGAAGGAAAAAATGCCCGGCGAATGGCAGGGATCTGTGCGTCTGCAGGCGACCACCGAGCCGGAAATCGTCCGCGGGTTCGAGGCGACGGCCCGCAATGATTTCGATAGTTCAGCTTCCCTGCAGTATAATGGCGAGAGCACGACGGTGAATATCTCCGGTGGCTACCGGAACGGTAATGGCGAGGATTACGCCCATCTGGACGGCAGTTACCTGGCCCAGGAACTGGGGAACTGGCAGCTTTACGCCGGTGCTATTGACCGTTGGTGGGGACCGGGCCGCGAAGGCACTCTGCTGCTTAGTAACAATGCCCGTCCCATGCCGTCCATCGGTTTCATGCGGTCTGAACCGCAGCCATTCCAGACCAAATGGCTGAGCTGGATGGGGCCGTGGCAACTCAGGCTGTTTTTGGCCAAGATGGAAGAAGACAGGTATGTGCCCAATGCCCTGATCGCCGGGATGAGCCTGACCTTCGAGCCGGTGGAGAACTGGGAGGTAGGACTTCGCCGGACCCTGCAGCTTTGTGGGGATGACAGGCCCTGTAACGGGGAGACCTGGGCAAGGGCGCTTATCGGCGGCGGGGATCTGGACAATAACCGTGGGGAGCCGACCGAGCCTGGTAACCAGCTGGCACAAATTGACATGGCTTACAGCTTTGGTATCGGCAAAGACGCGACTTTAAAGTTTTATGCAGAGGCGACGGCGGAAGATGAAGCTGGAAAGCTGTTCCTGCCTAAACGTTTTGCTCGTCTGTTGGGGGCGACGGCCTACGGTCCCTGGGGTGAGAGTGGTGCCCAGTGGCGCGTCACGGCGGAATATGCCGATACGACCTCGACGGAATACTGGTTGTTCGGCGACCGGCGAAAAAATCTGATTTATGAGCATGCGATTTATCGAACAGGATATAGATTTAAGGGTGTTTCTCTGGGACACACCATCGATAGCGACAGTCGGAGTATTGCTTTCTCCGCTGAATATACGTCTTCCCATCAATGGAATTATGGCATCAAATATCATAATATCGAATTGAACGACGACAGTTCAGCTAATCACAGCCTTACAGCAGTTAAAAAGAACATCAGCGTTTTCGAGGCATATGCTGGTGGCAAAACCTCTATGGGGGCTCCGAAACTCAGTGTGAGATATTATAGCGATGGGCTGGATATCGCTGACAGAGACAGTAACTTTTTCAGCGCGGGTATCATTTGGGAGGTTGGGTTTTAATTTGTTGGCGCAAGGCGGGCTGGATCAGCTGTCAAAATTTATGGAGTTGACTTGTATTGTACTAAGGCCAATTGAGAACTAGGAATATTGATAGGAATTTATTTGTGGATCGTAAGGAACAAGAGAGAAAAACAGAGGAAGCTAACTCTTCATCAATTCCCATTTCTTTGATCTGGGAATTTCTCAACCGATTCAGTGCTCAGCGGGGGATGAGTGAAAAATCTATTGAATTTCGTGAGGTTCTTGAACGGCTCTTGGATAAAAAGAAAACCCTCTTTCTGGTTCCTTTTGTATGTATTGCTCTCTCCATGGCATATGCTTTTTTATTGCCTCCTGTATATGAAGCAAAAGTTCTTGTGCTTCCCAAAAGTTATCTCACCTCTTCAATGTCAAAAACTTCAAGTGCGTTTTTAGAGGGCTTGGGACTGTCGGGAAATTCCGCGACGCAGGATAAAAAAGTGATGCTGGCCAAATCTATGCTGCAATCCAGGACATTTATGCAAAACTTTATTGAGGCCAATGGAAGTGAGAAGTTTTTCTTTCCGGAAAACTGGAACGAGGAAAAGAAGCAGCTCGAGATAATAAATAAGAGCAAAGAGACTTTTTTTCAGGAGTTTATGAAGAACTGGCGGAAAAAACATATCGATATCCGCGAATTCTCGGATGAGCCGATCATTGAAATAGCAGTGCAATGGAATACCGCAGATCAGTTGGCCGATATCACCAATAGATTAGTTGCCAGCGTGGATCAGAAAATCAAAGAAATTGAAGACGAGGAAACAACATCGTCACTCAATTTCCTTGAGCAAAAGCTCGCTATGGAAAAAAATGTTCGGATCAAGCAGGAGCTTATTGGCCTTATCAATGAGGAGATGAAGCGCAAAATGCTTGTTTCGACATCAAATAATTATGTTTTTCACGTTATAGACCCGGCCATATCTCCGGAGCGGCCAGTAAAGCCGAATAAAATATTGCTTATCCTCATGGGAATATTTTTTGGTATATTCTTTGGGATGTTGCTGGCATTTATGCAGATTATCATCTTTCCCGATACGAAAAAGACAAGCGAATGAAAATTTTGACAGTTTTGGGTACTAGGCCGGAAGCCATTAAAATGGCTCCTTTAGTTAAGGAACTTAGCCGAACTTGTGAAATTGAACACAAACTTTGTTCCACAGGGCAGCACCGGGAAATGCTGGACCAGATACTGAGCTTTTTTGATATCAGGGCGGATTTTGATCTGGATGTTATGTCCCCCAACCAGAACCTGGCGGAGACCCACGCTAAAACAGTAGCGAGAATGGCAGGACCGGTTCAGGACTTTTCCCCTGATCTGATATTGGTTCATGGCGATACTTTAACGTCCTTCTGTGGAGCTCTGACCGGATATTTTAACAAGATAAAAGTCGGGCATGTTGAAGCGGGGTTGCGGACGGGCAATATCTATTCACCCTGGCCTGAGGAAGGCAATCGACAGTTAACGGCAGTTTTGGCAACGGATCATTTCGCGCCGACAGATGTGGCTAAGGAAAATTTGCTAAGGGAAAATGTCTCTCCGGATAATATATATGTTGTCGGTAACACGGTTATCGATAGCATTCTGCAGGTTAAGGAAAAACTTGCCGGTGATGAGGGGCTTAAGCAAAAAATTCTGGCCGAATACACCTTCCTTAATAAGGGGAGGCTGATCTTGGTAACCGGGCATCGGCGGGAGAATTTCGGTCAGGGTATCAAGAATATCTGTCTTGCCCTTAAACAAATCGCCCTGAACAATCCCGATGTGGAAATCGTTTATCCGGTTCATCTTAACCCAAATATCAAGACGCCGGTTCTGGAATTACTGGAAGGGGTCAGGAATGTCCATTTGCTGAAACCGCTTGATTATCTGGATTTTGTTTATCTCATGATGAAAGCACATATTATTCTTACGGATTCAGGGGGTATTCAGGAAGAGGCGCCATCGCTGGGAAAACCCGTTTTGTTGATGCGCGAGCATACCGAAAGGCCGGAAGCCGTCGAGGCAGGTACGGTGCGGCTGGTCGGAAATGCGGTGGATAGCATTGCCGGAGGAGTCCAGCATCTTCTGGATGATGCCGCTGAGTACACTAAATTCACTCAGGCACGAAACCCCTTTGGGGATGGGACATCATCCCGTCAGATTGTAGAGATTCTGAAGAAAAAATATATTTGTTGAAGGGTTTAGATGATTGCGAATAGATTTCAGGATCAAGCCATTCTGAAAATAGTATATAATTTTTTGTGGCTATTCTTGGAAAAGGGGGCGCAGTTATTTTTTCTTTTCTTTACTACAGTGTGGCTGGCCCGTTATTTGGGGCCAAGTGATTTCGGTGTTTATAATTATGCGATATCCTTTGTAATGCTCTTTCTGCCTTTAGGCCAAATGGGTTTGAACGGCGTGGTAATACATAGGCTTGTCTCTCGTGCTGCACTCATCAGAAAGACGCTTGGTACTGCGATCATTTTGCAATTTATTGGTGGCATGATAGCATTTCTCACCGTTTTGATCATGCTGAATGTTTTGCGTCCGGATTACGACAGGCATTTCTTCTGGACATTAATTGCAGCTTCAATTCTTTTTGCCAAACCCTTTGATGTTTTGGATAGTTTTTTTCAGTCCAGAACAGAGTCCAAATATGTAGTTTTTGCAAAGCTGATTAGCTTGGCTGCATTTGTGACCTGTACTATTTACGGTATATGGGCAGGGTTACCTGGAGATTACTTTGTTTCGTTAAAAGCATCCAGTTTTTTCATTATTGCTGTTGCGCTCATATATTTTTATCATCGGAGTGCAGGAGATAGCATTCTCGCCTGCCGATTTTCCTCACATCATGCCTCATATCTGTTAAAGAAATCGTGGCCATTGCTGTTATCAGGAGCAACAGCGGCTGTTTATATGAAGCTTGATCAGATAATGATCGGGGAAATGGCTGATGACTTTTCCGTTGGAATTTACGCTGCGGCTGCTCAAATTTCAGAACTTTGGTATTTTTTACCTTGGCTGATAATTTCTTCGGCATTTCCATATCTTATCAAGAGTAAGAATGATCAAGCCGGTTACGATAAAAAACTACAGATTCTCTATAATTTTATGGCGTTGTGTGGTTTTTTAATTGCGGTTATTACGAGTGTCTGTTCGAATATTATAATAAATTTGCTCTATGGAAAGGAATTCGTGGAAGCGTCCTTTATTCTTGCTGTTCACGTATGGGCTGGAGTATTTATTTTTATGAGGACAGTTCTCAGTCGCTGGCTAATCATCGAAAATTTAACCATTTATTCAATAATAACACATGGCGCAGGAGCTATGGTAAACGTCGCATTGAACTTTGTGCTTATACCTGAATACGGCGGTCTTGGGGCTGCTTATGCAACGGTTTTCTCCTATGCGCTGGCTTCCTATTTCTCTCTTTTCCTCATACCTAAAGGCCGGCAACCCAGGATTATGATGACCAATGCCTTGTTGAATATTTTGAAAGTGTGGCGTTGGAGAAAGACAATTCTTTTCAAGTTCTGAAATGCCTTTCCTCCATTGATATGACGTTCTTTTGAGATAATATTCTACGCTGAAACTGGAATTATACTGGTGCTACAATAAAATATTGGAAATTGATTATATGGCTTCGTTCTTAAACTTTATTAAATCCAGCCTTAGTGAAGACAGCAAAAGAAAAATATGGTCATGGCTGGAACTGTTTGATAGAAAAGTTGCCTTTCTTGTCCATAGGTCGAGGTTTTTATCCCGGGTTAGGTATTGTCTCAAGCCTGGGGGGTTTGGAGACGAGTTTTATGCATTGCAGAATGGCATAGTAAAATATTACACGGGGCTGAAATTGGTTAAGCATACACATGCCTTGCTGCGTCGGAATACTCACCGATTGGAGAAAGGTCTGGTTATGAGGCCCCGGAGAGATGTTTTTGCAGTCGATTTTATAAATGAAACAGTAGATTTATACCGTGCTCTGCTGACCAGTCTCGACGAGCCAAATGAGGAAATTTTCTGGGCCCATGATGTTTTGAACGAATATTTTTCTGTGGTCAATATTGAGGATAACGTTTCGGTTCAGGCGGCTTATGAAAAGTTTCGGCAGCATCCGGTTGATAAAAAAGACGCGATAAAGAGAGCTCCCTTTCTAAGGAAGAAGGGCCCAACTATCACCTATGAACAATTTCTTGATCTTTGCAGATATCGACGTTCAGTCAGATGGTTCCTGCAAAAGCCGGTTCCCCGTACACTTCTTGACCAGGCCTTTGCCGCAGCAGCACTCTCCCCAACAGCCTGTAATCGGCAGTCATATAGTTTCAGGGTGCTCGATGATCCGGAATTGATAGCTAAGGCAAGCGTTATCCCGGGCGGCGCCGGTGGTTTTAATCACAATATGCCGGTCTATATTGTGGTCACGGGTAAGTTACGCTCTTATGTGAAAAGCTATGACAGACATGCGATCTACATTGACAGCTCTCTTGCCGTTATGGCCTTTGTATTTTGCCTCGAGACGTTAGGGCTAGCTTCCTGTATTATCAATTGGGGAGATCATCCGAAAAAAAACAAGAGAATGAGCAAGTTGCTTAATCTCGAAGACGATGAAAGGGTGATTACAACCATTGCTGTGGGATATCCGGATCCGACGGGGCTGGTGCCATTCTCGACCAAAAAAGAAATCGAATATCTTCGGAGCTATAATAAATGAAGTACACTGAGGTGAAGGGGGTTGGTTGCAACAACAAAGGCGCGTACCTGCTGCTGAGAACTGTCATGCAGTGGGGGGAAGGCCAGGGCAATCATGTTTCAGAGCTGGCGGCCGATTTCAGGGCGCTTTCTGCAAGTCAGGCTAGGAACATGGGGATAAAAAGGTTAACCTGGGCTTATTTCAAATCCTATCAGTGGCCCGGCCAGGTCTTAAATGCTTTGATTTGTTTGGTACCCTCATGGCTCAGACGAAAATACGACCTTGTAACGGACAGGGAAATCCAACTGGTTTTGGATGCATCCGGTTTTCTTTACAGTGACCAGTGGGGATCTGCTGGCGCCGAAAGGTTGGTCATGGACATGGAGCGCCGAAAGAAGAGAGGGATAAAATATATTCTTTTGCCCCAGGCTTTTGGTCCTTTCAGTAATTCGAGAACCGTCCGGGCGATGCAATATATTGCGGAGCATGCAGACCTGATCTATGCGCGGGACAGGGTTTCCTACGAGCATTTGAATGAGATCGGAGCCGTAAATGATCGTGTCAAAATTTCTCCCGACATTACAATAGGTTTGGTTCCGGAAAGTAACGTTGCAAGGCAGATGCCCGGGGATACGGCAATTATCCCGAACGTGAGAATGCTTGATAAAGGAAAGGATAGTGAAAAATATTATCCCTACTTGCACAATGCTATCAAAGAACTCAGAAAAGCAGGTTTTAATCCGTTTTTCCTGATTCATGAGGCTGGCGATGTCAAGATAGCTGAGGAAATAAATGAACAAATTGACGCCCCGCTTGAAATCGTTGCAGAAGATGATCCGGTTGTCTTGAAAACAATCATCAGGGACCTTCGGTTGGTGGTCGGGTCCAGGTTTCATGGTTTGGTGAGCGGCTTGTCACAGAGCGTGCCATGTCTTGCAGTTGGCTGGAGCCATAAGTATGAAATGCTGTTTGAGGATTTCGGGGTTCCGGATAAAATTCTGACCTTGGATAACGATGTTGAATTTGCAAAGCAAATTGATATGTTAAAGGATAGGGAGTACTATTCGGCTTGCAAAAAAGAAATAGAGCAGCACGCTTTGCAATTAAAAAAGCAGGTGGCTGAGATGTGGAATGAAATTGAGGCATGCATCAACGAATAGCGCCGTGAGGACTTGGGATGGCAGTGATCGTTATCTATTGCTGAGTTGGAGCATATTCTTTTTATTTATCTCTATACCATTTTTTGATGTTTCGGTTGGAATTCTCGCCAAAGCCTTAGGGTTATATTCAGGCTATGAGGCTCAGGAGAAATTAGCTACCCTGATCCCCGGCATCGTAATCCGGGCAGGTATTTTGGTAGCTGTATTTGCGTCGCTGTTTTCCAGGGAGCAGGGACATAAAAACCTTTGGTATTTGTATGTTCTGTTAACAGCTTTGTTGGCGAGCGAATATTTCGCTTTTTTCAATCATCAGAGTATTGGAAATTTATTTTTGGGTCTGACCTACGTCTTCAAAATAATTCTCATCATTACCATTTCCATTTATCTCTTGACTATACATCCCGGTCACTTGCTCTATCTAAAAGCTGAGACGATAGCGCTCAACGCCCTTCTGGTATATGTATTTGCAATTGTAGTGGGGCATCTCCTGAAATATGAATATGTGACATATGGGGGGCTTGGAAGTTCCGGATTCCTGATCAGCGGATCTGCGAACAGTGTGTCCTTGGCGTTTCTCATCGGTGCACCTTTTCTGATCAACAGGTTCATCAGGGCTGACGGCAAGGGAAAAATTTTCTGGAGCTTTATTTATTTGCTCTGCTTGTACGCTTCGATGCTTCTGCTGACCAAGGCCTCAATATTGTCACTGCTGATCATCCTGGCGGTCAGTCTGCTTTACGGGTTTTCCAGAAGCCGGCTGGGGGTAAAGCTCGTTCTTGTCGCACTCGTGGGGATTTTGGCGGTTGTTTTGATCATCACTGTGGATTTCAGTTCTCTGACCATTGTCAAGAGGGTGGAGTTTTTGATCGAATATCATGACGGGGCCGTGTGGAAAATCCTGTTGAGTGGACGAGACCGTTATATGTTGGCCGCGCAGGACATATTTGTTAATGAGATGCCGGTCTTCCAGCAAATTCTGGGGGCCGGTTACCAGATTCCCAAGGAGGCTATGGAATGGCACACCGGGCATGTCCAGGGTGTTGAAGTGGATTTTGGGGACTTGCTGGTTAAATCCGGTTTTGTGGGAGCATTTCTGTACGGGGTTCCCGTTCTTATGATTTTTCTGAAATCAATTGTGACTTTGTTCCAGAATACCTCTTTCATGCACAAACTGGTGTGCCTTGTTTTTATTTTGATGGTTTTCCAGTCCAGTATCGCAGGACATGTCTTTATGAGTGGCATGCTTGGGTTTATGATTCCGTTTTCAGTCTTCTTCGTGATAAGGGGGAAAGAGTATTTTGATGGCAAGGCGTAAGATTTTACTTGTTTCAAACATGTATCCGAGCGAGCGGGATCCGATATTTGGGGCTTTTGTCGTAAATATTGAGGAGGGGCTGAAGTCTTCTGGCGGTGATGTCGAAAAAATCGTGATCAAAGGCCGGGCCAGGAATCTCGTTAGCAAAATTGCGGCTTATCTACGTTTTTATTTTCGTATTTTCAAAACCGACCTTAATGCTTTTGATTTCGTCCATATTAGTTACCCGTCCCATTCGTTCCTGCCCTTTTTCTTTAAACGCAGGGGCAAGGCAAAGATTATTGTAAGGTTGCACGGGCATGACCTTGTCCCGGAAAAGGAAGAAACCTTTTTTTTCCGGATATTCAGAAGAATTACGCTGGCGGCGTGCGGCAGGGCGGATCTTGTTGTTGTGCCTTCCGCTTTCTTTGAAAAGGAGTTGTCAAAGTGCATAGAGGTCAACCGTGTCTATACTTACCCGAGTGGAGGGATAGACAGTCAGAGATTTTTTCCGGAGGACAGGAAAAATGAGGATTTCACAATCGGCTATGTGGGGCGAATAGATCAAATGAAGGGGGTGCCCGTTCTGTTAAAGGCGCTTTCAGAACTGGATATTCCTTTTAAGGCTATTCTGGTTGGTGCAGGCCCTTTTATGGAAGAGAGTGAGGCACTCCTGAAGCGATACAACTTGTCAAGTAGATGTATATTAGTGGGCGCAATTCCGAATAAGGAACTGCCCGAATATTATAATTCGTTCGATGTCTTGGTTTTCCCCACACTTTACCAGGAGAGTTTTGGTAACGTTGCAATTGAAGCAATGGCCTGTGGTAAGCCTGTGATAGCATCAAGAAGTGGGGCTATTCCCGATTATGTCAGTCACAGATTTAACGGCTATCTGTTTGAGCCGGGTAATGATGAAGAACTTGCAAGACTTCTGAAGGAATATCATTCTCTGGCGGTGGAGGAGAAAAAAGCTCTGAGTTCGAACGCCAGAAACGTGGCGTTGAAATATGACAGAACAAACTTATCGAATGCGTTCTATGAATTTTTGCTGGGGCTCTGATGTTGGGAAAATTTTTTTTAGTTGTTTACTACGTAATTATAAATAATTTGCCCCATTCAAGATATCTTAAATGGAGCAATTCCATCCGGTTATGGTACCTAAAGAAGATTCTAAAAATCATTCCAGAAATAACTCCGTTGGCGCGATTTGAGAATTCGGTCTATATTTCTGACGGTAAGAATGTGTCCATAGGGAAGAATTGTCAGATTAATGAGAATGTTTTTATTCAAGGGGCCCGAATAGGTAATGACGTTCTCATCGCACCTAATGTCGCAATTTTATGTTCAAAACATCATTACAAGTCACCCGATATCCCGATCATCCAGCAGGGTGAGGAATGGGACCTTTTCCCTGTAATCGGTAATGACGTCTGGATCGGGCGGAATGCGATCATTCTTCCCGGTGTCCGGATCGGTGATGGTGCCGTCGTGGCAGCTGGCGCCGTCGTTTCCAGAAATGTTGCTCCGTTCGCAGTTGTTGCAGGGGTGCCAGCAGAGAAAATCAATGAACGTACCCATGAAAATTGAACCAGTAAATTTTGACGGGGTCAATATCTATCCCTTTACCGACCTGGAGTCCTGCGCAGATTTTTGTGTTGCAAGCAAGGGGATCGCAGTTTCGGTCAATGCTGAGGCTATTTTGTCTAAAGATGATGACTTTCGGAAGATCATTAATGAGAACATAGGCTATGCTGATGGAGTAGGAGCCGTCTGGGCGCTCCGGAAAAAAGGGATACGACAGGCAAAAAAAATCCCCGGGGTGGAATTATGGCTGGCGGTACTGAGGAAATTGCCCGGCTGCAAGGTCTATCTGGTCGGGGCGACGGATGAGGTGATCACTAAAACGGTTGCCAGGCTGACCGGGGAAATTCCTTCCATCGAAGCGGCTGGCTTCAGAAACGGTTATTTTTCCTCGCCGGAAGAAATGGGGAAACTTAGGGACAATATTGGACGGTTGAAACCTGATGTGGTTGTGATTGCCATGGGGCAGCCGGCCCAGGAGAAACTGGCAAAAAGCTTGCAGGAGATCCATCCGGCACTATATCTTTGTGTCGGGGGAAGTTTTGATGTTTTCTCGGGGATAAAGCGGCGCGCACCTAAGGTCTTTGTCAAGCTGCAACTGGAGTGGCTCTACCGGCTGCTGCAGGATCCGAGAAGATGGCGCAGGTATGTCAATTTATTTAGATTCCTGTTAAAGCTGATCTAGCCTGATTTCCTGTCGCTTATCAGTGCGGAAAATTTCTGGAGCGGGTGAAGGGAATCGAACCCTCGTCTAAAGCTTGGGAAGCTTTCGTTCTACCATTGAACTACACCCGCGTCACCAGTCCGGAATCTTCTACCCTCTTTTCAGGGGTGTTTCAACAACTCCCTGCACTCACTTGCAAAAACCGACGCGCCCCCTCCCGGAATGGGAAGGGGCGCGCCTCTGCCTGACTGCTTTTTAAGGTTGGCCGTTGTGATTAAAAATCAGAGAGTGGCCTGCAGTCTGATATAGAAGGACCGGCCGGGTTCATTGACCTGGATTTCGGTACCGTCATTGGTATTTTCCCGGTTCAGGTGATTGGCATAGGTCTTGTCCAGAATGTTGGACACACCGGCCCGTACCGTGATGCCCTTGGTCAGGTCATAGCGACCGAACAGATCAAAGACCGCCCAGCCCGGGGTTTCCTGAACGTCGCGGCCGCTGCCGGTCATGGCATTGTCATCGACACGGGTCTGGGTCACGGCCCAGCGCATCCGGCCGCCAAGTTCCCAGTCCTGCTCTTCATATGTCAGGCTGAGCTTGCCTGAAAACGGCGGAATCTGCGGCAGGGGAATATCCAGGTCCTTGTTCTGGCCGCTGGTATAGGCCGCATCGGCCGCCAGGGTCAGCTTGTCTGCCAGTTTCAGGCTGCCTTCCGCCTCGATGCCCCACAGGCGGGCGTCGATGTTACGGTAGATGAGGGCGCCGTCGCTGACCAGAATGCCGTCCTGTCCGCGGGCGTGATCGCGGAAGATATAGTCGTCGACCTCGTCATAATAGGCGGACAGCAACAGGGACCAGTCGTCCCGGCGCAGGCCGTAACCGGCGTCGATCTGGTAATGTTTTTCCGGCGCCAGGTTGGGGTTGCCGATCCAGCTCATGTTCATCATCGGAACGTTACCCATATCGCTGGCGATGGAGCGTTCGGTAATGTCGGCGGTGCGTATACTGCGGCTGACGCCGAAATAGGCGGTGGAGGAAGCGCTGAGGTTATATTCCAGACGCAGCAGGCCGCTGACATTATCCTCGGTCTTGTCCTTGGCCGTGACACCGTAATATTTCTGGTACAGCGCGTTGGGAGACCGCAGCATGCCCATGGTGGTCACCTGATCCGCCGCATTATGGCTGGTGGAGACATGGTCATAGCGCAGGCCCGCCTTCAGGGTGACTTTCTCCGCCACCGGTGTGGTGCCTTCGATGAAGAAACCGATCTGGTTCACATCCACATCCGGGATCAGCACAGCCTGAACGAAATTGAGCATATCCGGGTTCATATCGTTGCCGATCCGCACACCATCCATGTTCCGGTTCTGCAGGTCCACACCCACATTGAATTTTGTCTCGCCAGCTTCGAGGTCGGCGACAAATTTTCCGCCGTATGAGGTGGTGGAGGTATCGGCCTCGCGGAACATCATCATGCGATCACGAAGCGAGAAATTGTCCATCACATGATCCACGTCGGACCAGTAGGCATTCACATGCACGGCCCGGATCAGAGCGGTGTCGGAAAGATCCTGGTCAAAGCTGCCGCGCAGGCTGATATTTTCAGACTGTGGGCTGTCCATGCCGGCGCCGGCGAACAGGGCATCCTCGATACGCTCGTAAGACATGCCGACACTGGCTTCGGTATCCTCGTCCTTCAGGCCGGCTTCGACAGAGCCGCCATATTGTTTGAATGAACTGCGCACTTCCTTGCCGCTGCCGTCTTCATAGTTGCCGGCGTCCTTGAAATGACCGTTGGTCCGCACGTAACCCGCGCCGACCTTTGCCGATCCATCACCGGACAGGGAGAAAATATCGCCGTTGCTTTCATAACCTGCGCTGGCGGCGGCTTTCAGGGTCTGGCCTTCTTCAAAGGTCGGGGCCTGGTGCTCAAAGATCACCGTGCCGCCGGTCCCGCCGGGGCCGTATTGCACGGACTGGTAGCCACGCTGGACGATGACCAGATCCGTGGTCTGGATGTCGCTGTAACTGCTTGGCGGATCCATGCGGTTGGGGCAACCGTTATAGGTGAAAACCCCGTTGTTGATGATGTTGAGCTGGGTGCGGGCCTGGCCGCGGATGACCGGGTCAATGCCGTGGCCGCCCATGCGGCTACCGTCGACGCCGGGCAGAGAACGCAGGAAATCGCCGCCATCGGCGGCAGGCAGGGCGCTGGAATTCTTCGGAATGGCGCTGGACAGGGCCGGATTGACGCTGACCTGGCCTTCGACCAGGATTTCCTCCATATCTGTGTTCGGGGTCACAACCGTGGTCTGGGCCTGTGCCTGAAGAGGCATCAGAACCATTGTGGAAACCAGGGCAGTTGTCAGATGGCAGACAGAAACCCGCCGGGAAATATTTTTGATGGTGTACATTTTAATTGATCTCTTGATTTAATTTTTTGTTCAGCAGACGAAACAGATCACTTTCGGAGAGCGATCGGACGGTCTGCCGGATGCAGGTAAAAATCAGGAGAAAAGCGGAGGCGCGCGGGGCGAAGCCTTTTTGCTGTAGGGATAGGGAAGAAGCAACTGATCCTGCAGGGCAACCGGCGTGTGGTCCCGGGACACGATCAGAAGCTGGACCAGTTCGGCCGAGGTCAGCAGGGCCGCGTCAATTTTATGGAATGGCAGGCAGAAGAGGCAGAGATTGTCAGTTCCGGAGCTGTCTTCCTCGACGGGGTTGCCGTTTTCGTCAAAGGCGATTTTCTTGACCCCGTTGGGGGTACAAAGCACATAGACAATCCGATCCGATGACTGGAGTTCATCCAGGGTCTCGTGCACCGAAGACCAGCTTCGGGCGGCGGCAACTGTGCTGAGGATGTTAAAGAACAGGGAGGCCAGAATCAGAAAAGTTGCCGTGCCCCTGAAAGTCGGGGCGGCACATCTGTTTCTTCCAGTATTACTCGACATATTTAACATGGCATGGCCTTGAATGATGACTTTCCTATAATTGATCCCCGATAATAAATCCAGCGAAAAACTTTAGTCTGGAAAGACTGTTTTACTCTTTTCTGGCCTGTTCTGAATTCACGGGAAGTTGATGGTTTAATAGTTCAATGTCCTGATATACTCCGGGGGATGAAGAGATGGAGTATGTAATGGACGTAGTAGCAGGGTTAAAATTCCGGGACCCGCACCGGACAGCGGCGGGCGACGAACGTGCGCGGGTTGATCTTGTCGAACTGGAAACGCTCTGGTTCAATACCGGCAGTCTGTGTAATCTGGAATGCCGCAATTGTTATATTGAGTCTTCCCCGACCAATGACCGGTTGGCCTATATCAGCCGGGCCGAAGTGGCAAATTATCTTGCGGAGATCAGACGGGAAGGCCTGCCGGTTCGGGAAATCGGCCTGACCGGCGGGGAACCCTTCATGAATCCCGACATCATCGGTATTCTTGAGGATTGTCTGGCGGGTGGGTTCGAGGTGCTGGTCCTGACCAACGCCATGAAACCGTTGCACCATAAGAAGTCAGGGCTTCTGGATTTACGGAAGCAATATGGCGCAACGCTGAAACTCAGGGTATCCGTTGATCATTATTGTCTGGAAACCCATGAAACCGAACGGGGAGGGCAAAGCTGGGCGCCGATGATCGAGGGCCTGACCTGGCTGGCGCAAAACGGTTTTCACATCAGCATCGCCGGGCGAACCTTTGCTGCGGATGGTGAAGAAGATCTGCGTCGGGGCTATCAGACCCTGTTTGACGACCTGTCCCTCGGTCTCGATGCCTTTGACCCGGTCCAACTGGTTTTATTTCCGGAAATGGACGACAAGGCGGAGGTGCCGGAGATCACAACCGCCTGCTGGGATATTCTGGGCGTTTCCCCTGATGCCATGATGTGCTCGAACTCCCGCATGATTGTCAAACACAGAGGAGAGGCGGGGCTGTCAATTATGCCCTGCACCCTTTTGCCCTATGATCGCCGTTTTGATATGGGACAGAGTCTGAAGGATATGGGGAAAACAGTCTCGCTGAACCATCCCCATTGTGCGAAATTCTGCGTTCTGGGGGGGGCTTCCTGCAGCGGATAGGTCAGATTATCCGGTATTTTGCGCAGGCTTTTCTTGACGGAGGGCCCTTTAGCCGATACCAAGTCTCATTCACTATATCCAACAGTATTTTGGGAACGTAAAATGAAACGACATACCGGACAGGACAAGGACAAAACGTCCCGCTGGCGGCTGGAAACACAGCTGGTCCGCGGCGGCACATGGCGCAGCGAGCTGGGAGAAACCAGCGAGGCCATGTTCATGACGTCCGGTTACGCGTATGACTGTGCCGAGGATGCCGCGGCCCGTTTTGCCGGTGACCAGGAGGGCTATACCTACAGCCGCCTGCGCAATCCCACCGCTGCGATGTTCGAGGACCGCATGGCCCTGATCGAAGGGGCCGAAGTGGCCCGTTCGACCGCCACCGGAATGGCAGCGATCACGGCGGCCATGCTCAGCATTGTCAAGGCTGGTGATCATGTGGTGTCCAGCCGGGCCCTGTTTGGCTCCTGCCGCTATGTGGTGGAAACTCTGTTGCCCCGTTTCGGGGTGGAAAGTACCCTGGTTGACGGTACCGATAACGAGGCCTGGAAGGCTGCGGTACGTCCCAATACGGTTGCCTTCTTCCTGGAAACCCCGGCCAATCCGACTTTGGATGTGGTTGATCTGCAGTTTGTCTGTGATCTGGCCCATGAAAATGGCGCCCTGGTGGTGGTCGACAATGTCTTTGCCACGCCGGTATTGCAGAAACCCATAACTTACGGCGCCGATATCGTCGCTTACAGCGCCACCAAACATATCGACGGCCAGGGACGCGTTCTCGGCGGCTGTATCCTGACGTCAGAGAAAATCCTGGACGAGCATATCCTGCCTTTCATCCGTAACACCGGCCCGAACATCAGCCCGTTCAATGCCTGGGTGATGCTGAAGGGACTGGAAACCCTGGATCTGCGGGTCAGCAAGATGTGTGATAATGCGGAACGGGTTGCCGGAGCTCTTGCCGATATCAGCGGCTTTGACTGGATCAAATACCCCGGTCTGAAGAGTTTTTCCCAGCATGACCTGGCCATGAAGCAGATGACCCGGGGCGGCACCATTCTTGCGGTTCAGGTGCCGGGCGGCCGGGAACAGGCCTTCAAGTTTCTCAATAGTCTGGAGATCATTGATATTTCCAACAACATCGGCGATGCCAAAAGTCTGATGACACATCCGGCCAGTACCACCCATGCCAGTGTGGCGGAAGAGGCCCGTCTGCAACTTGGCATCACCGAAGGCATGCTGCGCCTTTCTGTCGGCCTGGAACATCCCGAAGATCTAATCGAGGACCTGCAGCAGGCGGCTGAAAAGGCCGGTATAACAGGATAGATATGGAAGAGTCTGACAATACCTATGTAGCGGTGACGGACATGATCAGCGTGTCTGTCATCCCGTTTTTTCTGGAGGATGAGTCCGAACCGGAAGAAGGTCGCTATATGTGGGGCTATCAGATCCAGATTGAAAATCATGGCGATGATTCCGTTCAACTGGAACGCCGTCACTGGAAGATTACCGATTCCATGGGGCGAACACAGGAAGTGCATGGCGAGGGTGTCGTCGGCGAGCAGCCGGTGATCGAACCCGGTGACGCCTTTGAATATACCAGTGGTGCTCCGCTGGCCACGCCGTCCGGTTTTATGGTTGGTACATTCGAGATGAGAAAAAGCGACGGTAGTTATTTCGATGTAAACATACCTGCCTTTTCCCTGGACAGCCCGTTTGACATACAGATGATCAACTAGGCATCCGGAGAACCTTTAGTTCCGTATAGTGCAGGGTATATGGAAGACAAGACTAATCGGGAGAAGATTGTGAGCTCAGATAAAAACAAGAATACCGACAGGCCAAGCCGCAAGGAAGCCGAAGAAGCGATCAGGACATTGCTTCGCTGGGCCGGTGATGATCCGACCCGGGAGGGCCTTATGGATACGCCGAAGCGTGTGGTCAAGGCCTATGAGGAGTTCTTTGGCGGTTATGATGCGGATCCCCACGAGATCCTGTCCCGCACCTTCGAGGAAGTGGCTGGCTATGACGAAATGGTGGTGCTGAGGGATATTCCCTTCGAATCCCATTGCGAGCACCATATGGCGGCGATTATCGGTAAAGCCCACGTCGGGTATCTGCCCAAAAACAAGGTTGTCGGTATCAGCAAACTGGCGCGGGTGGTGGAAACCTATGCCAAGCGTCTGCAGGTGCAGGAGAAAATGACCGCCCAGATTGCTGACTGTATTCAGGATGTCTTGGAACCTTACGGCGTTGGCGTTATAATACAGGCGACGCATCAGTGCATGACTACACGGGGCGTGCACAAACATGGTGTGTCCATGGTAACAAGCCGAATGGTCGGATCCTTCCGCAAGGATGAAAAAACCCGCAAGGAATTTCTATCCGTGGTCGGTAATTTCGAGCCCTATCGGGGCTGACCCGGGGCAGGGGAGAAAACAGTTTGATCGACTACAGGCCCATTTTACAGATAAACGGGCTGTTTTTGTTGATTTTGGGGATAGGGATGCTGTTCCCGGCTCTGGTGGATGCCTATGTGGGTAATCCCGACTGGCAGGTTTTTGCCGTCACCTCCGGCATTGTGATCTTTGTAGGCTCCATCCTTTATGCTACCAATTTTGCCCGGCACGAGGAACTGACCGTGCAGCAGGCCTTTCTGCTGACCGTCAGCATCTGGGTGATTATCCCGACCTTCGGCGCCCTGCCGTTTGTTTATTCCGAACTATCCTTAAGCTACACGGACGCTTTTTTCGAGGCCATGTCCGGCCTGTCGACAACAGGTTCCACGGTCATTACCGGCCTGGACGGGGCGCCGCCGGGGATTCTCCTGTGGCGCGGCCTGCTGCAGTGGTTCGGCGGCGTGGGCATTATTATCATGGCGGTGATCATTCTGCCGCTGCTGCAGATCGGGGGTATGCAGCTGTTCCGGGTTGGCGCCTTTGATACCTCGGAAAAGGTCTTGCCGCGGGCGGCGCAACTGGGGTTTGCCATTTCCATTCTTTATGTGGCACTGACCATGATCTGCGGTGTCGCCCTGTGGGCTGCAGGCATGACCCCGTTCGAGGCGACCTGTCATGCCTTTACCACCATCGCCACCGGCGGTTTTTCCACCTCGGACGGGTCGGTCGGTCATTTTGACAGCAGCCTGATTGATTATATCGTGGTCCTGTTCATGATTGTCGGCAGCATGCCCTTCATCCTGTACCTGAAACTGGTGCGCGGTCAGTCCTGGATCCTGTGGCAGGACAGCCAGGTGCGCTGGTTCGTGGCCCTGCTTGCCGTTCTGGTCAGTTTCGTGACCGTCTGGCTGTGGCTGGGCGGACAATATGATTTTTCCGGAGCACTGCGCTTCGCGAGCTTCAATGTGGTGTCTATCGTCACCGGGACCGGATTTGCCACCACCGACTATACGGCCTGGGGATCGCTGGCGGTGCTGTTGTTCTTTTTCATTATGTTTATTGGTGGTTGTGCCGGGTCGACCTCCTGCGGGATCAAGATTTTCCGCTTTCAGGTGCTTTGCTCCATGCTGTCTTCACAGCTGAAGCAAGTGCTGCGTCCCAGCGGTGTCTTTATTCCCCGGTATAACGGCCAGCCGATCACCGAGGATGTGGCGGGGTCGGTGATCAGCTATCTGTTCCTGTTCATCGCCAGTTTCCTGGTGCTGGCGGTCGGGCTGTCCCTGACCGGGCTGGATTTCGTCACCTCAGTATCAGGGGCGGGCACAGCCATGGCCAATGTGGGCCCGGCGCTGGGCCCGATCATCGGGCCGTCCGGCACGTTCCAGGCCCTGCCCGATGCGGCCAAATGGTTCCTGACCTTCGGTATGTTGCTGGGCAGGCTGGAACTGTTTGCGGTGATGGTGCTGTTTATTCCGACCTTCTGGCGGGCCTAGCCGGATTCCTGTTCCTGCTTCAGGTCTTCTTCCTCGATGATGGAGATCAGGGCCTGACGCTGCAGGGCAAGAAGAGAAAAATGATTATCTACCCGTTTGATCAGGTCACGGGCCTCGTCGGCGCAGATGCGTCCGGGGCTCTTGCTGTTGGGGCTCAGGCTTTCCAGGATGCCACGGATGTTGTCGGCATTCTTCTGGCTCGCCCGGCCGGCGATGTCATGCCAGTCCACCTCTTCCTCCAGCGTATCGATGGGCAGGAATACCCCGCCGGCCATATGGGCCAGATGTTCGGCGGCGATGGTGGCATCGGTTTCGCGGGTCAGGGTTTCCACCCGGGCGAAGGAAATTTCCACTTCCTTGTTGGGGTCGGTAAAGTCGTAGGTTCTGGTCCGGCCCAGTGATAAAATTTCCATGACGCTGGAAATGCCGCCGGCCTGGCGGAACAGCTCACTGACAACGGCTTTGGTGGACCCGTAATGACGGCGTTTCAGTGGATTGAATGACACGATATGCCCTTTATTCTTGTGAGGTTATTGATTATGAATAATATATCATCAAATTTCGCGCAGGCGACCGAAATAAATTCCGCCACGGACAGAACAATATAATGACCTCCATCACTTCCTCACAAATGCTGGAAAAGCTTGTCGCCTTTGACACCACAAGCTGGAAAAGCAATATGGCGCTGATCGATTTTATCCGGAACTATCTGGCAGGTGAGGGGATCGAAAGTCACCTGTTTTTTAATGACGAACGGAACAAGGCCAATCTCTGGGCCACAATCGGTCCGGCGGAGGTGCCTGGCATCATCCTGTCCGGTCATACGGATGTAGTGCCGGTGGATGGCCAGGAGTGGGCAAGTGATCCCTTTGTTGTGACCGAACGGGACGGAAAGTTTTATGGCCGCGGGACGTCCGACATGAAGGGTTTTATCGCCTGTGTGCTGGCGGCGGTACCGGCCTTTGCGAAGTCGAACCTGAAAGAGCCGATCCATCTGGCCTTTTCCTATGACGAGGAAATAGGCTGTACCGGCTGTATGAGCATGATTGAATATGTCCGGGACATGCCGGTCAAGCCGCGCGCCTGTATTGTTGGCGAACCGACCAATATGAAAGTGGTCAACAGCCACAAGGGGCTCAGCACCCTGATCACAAAAGTACGGGGCGAGGAAGCCCACGCCAGCACCGACCGCGGGGTGAACGCCATCTATTATGCCAGCCGCATGATCGGTTTTCTCGATGATCTGCGCCGGGAACTCAAAGGACGGGCGCCGGAAGTGGAAGGATTCGATCCCCCCTATACGACGCTGGAAGTGGGCACCATATCCGGCGGCGCCGCCCCCAATATCACCCCCGCCCACTGCCAGTTTGAATGGGAATTCCGCACCGTGCCGGGCACGGATCCTGAGGAAATCCTTCACAGGCTTGAAGAGTTTGTGCGCAAGGAACTGCTGCCGGAAATGGGACCGGGCAAAGAGGGGACGGAACGGGTTGTGACCAACTATACCTCCCGGGTGCCGGCGCTTCTGCCGGAAACCGGGTCGTCGGCGGAAACGCTGGTGCTGGCTCTGGCCAACAGCAACGAGACGGGCAAGGTGTCTTATGGCACCGAGGCCGGGCATTTTCAGGCGACCGGTGGAATTCCGACGGTTATCTGCGGGCCCGGCAGTATCATACAGGCACACAGGCCGGATGAATTTATCGAACCCGGTGAACTTGCCGCCTGTGATGACTTTTTACAGAAACTCAGGGCGGTGGTCAGTACCTAGATCACCCGAATAAAGAAAAAATCGGAGTAATGAATGTCAGTCATTGACGCGATCAAAAAAAGAAGAAGCAACGGCATGATCGAGCAACGGGAAGTTCCCCGCGAACTGATCGAGAAACTTCTCGATGCCGCCGTCTGCACCCCGGTGCATTATAATACCAGCCCGTGGCGCTTTCAGGTCCTGACCGGCGAAGCCCGCAACCGGCTGGGCAAATATATGGCGCAATGTTTTGTGGAAAACCAGGCCGATCCGGAGGCCCCGGCCGTGCAGGCCAAAATTCCGGTGATCGAGAAAAAAGCCCTGCGGGCGCCGGTGATCATCGTGGTGGCGGCAGCAAAGTCCGACGATCCCCGCGCCATCGTCGAGGAAGATGTGGCGTCGGCCACGGTGTCCTGCCAGAATATTCTGCTGGCGGCCGAGGAACTTGGCCTGGCCTGTATCTGGCGAACCGGGGCATTCACCTATGGCGACCGGATGCGTGAACTTCTGGGATTTGACGAAGGCACCAGACTGACCGGTTTCATGTATCTCGGTTATCCAAAAAAACAGCCGCCCCAGGTGGAGCGCCCTACGTCAGATGAATTTACTCAGTGGCTGGATAAATAGGGCTCAGTTAAACAGCTTTTTCAGCTCGAATACATGATCAGTCTTGCAGAATTCGCAGGTCATGGTGATGACACCGTCTTCGGCCATATGTTGCAGGTCGTCCGGGCTGAAATTGCTTAGCACCTGGCGCAGCTTGTCTTCCGAACAGCGACAGCCGTTGGCCATCTGTACCGGATCAAACACCCGCACCCCGCCTTCATGGAACAGCCGGAACAGAAGATCCTGCAGCGGCAGGCTGGTGTCCAGAAGTTCCTTGTCGGTCACGCTGTCCATCAGCACACAGGCATTCTGCCAGTCTTCCGCCTCGGGGCTGCCGTCCCGGTTGCGGAGGCGTTCCAGGTCGGTATTGCGGGCCAGATGCTGGAGCATGATGGCGGCGCCCTTCCATCTGCCATTCCCGTCGCGGGTGCAGACAATACGCACCCGGGAGGGAAGCTGCTCCGAATTATGGAAATATTCCACGGCGGCTTCGCTCAGTGTTTCCCCCTCCAGCGCCACAATGCCCTGGTAGCGGTCCATGAACTTGCCCTGGTCGATGGTAATCAGCATATGCCCCTTGTCACCCATCAGGGTGGCGAGGGAGGGCTCCTCCGGTGCTTTCCATTTTTCCGGATCATACTGGGCATAGCCCCGTATCACGCCGCTGCCTTCACCGGCCGTGGCAAAGTCGGCAACAATGAAATTGACACCCCGGTCGCCGCGGATCTGGACGGTCAGGATGCCTTCATATTTCAGCATGCTGCCGAGCAGGGCGGCCAGCACCATGATTTCCCCCAGTTCTCGGGATATTTCCTCAGGCAGCTTGTGGGTGTTCAGTACCTTGTTGATAGTTTCGTCGAGACGGACGATGCGGCCGCGGATATCCCGTCCCTCCAGGCTGAAGGGCAGGCAGGCGTCGGTAAGTACGGCATCGGGAATCGTCATTCAGTTTGTCCGCTTATTTACCAAAGCACCACATCAGGATGCTTTTCTGGGCATGAAGGCGGTTTTCCGCCTCTTCCCAGATCACGGACTGGGGACCGTCGATGACTTCGTCGGTGACTTCCTCGCCCCGGTGTGCCGGCAGGCAGTGCATGAAAACAGCATCCTCGTCAGCCGCGCGCATCAGCTGCCTGTTGACCTGGTAAGGGGCCAGAATTTCCAGTCGCTGGTCGGCGTCGTCATCGCCCATGGACACCCAGGTATCGGTAATCACGCAATGGGCGTCACGTGTGGCTTCTTCCGGCTCGTGAGTCAGGCTGACCTTGCCGCCGTTGGCTTTGGCCCAGTCCAGCACCTGGCTTGGCGGCATGAATTCTTTCGGGCAGGCCAGGGCCAGTTCACAATCGAACAGCACGGCCGCATGAATCCAGGACACGGCCACATTGTTGCCGTCACCGGACCAGGCGATTTTCTTGCCTTTGATCGAGCCGACCTCTTCCTCGAAGGTCAGGATATCCGCCATCACCTGACAGGGATGGGAGAAGTTGGTCAGCGCGTTGATTACCGGCACCCGGGCAAATTCCGCCATTTCCAGCAGCGCCTCGTGGGTATTGGCACGCAGCATGATGGCATCGACAAAACCGGACAGCACCTGTGCTGTATCAGACACGGTTTCGCCGCGGCCAAGCTGCATGTCGCCGCCCTGCAGGATGACGGCGCTGCCGCCGAGCTGATGGATCGCCATTTCAAAGGAAACCCGGGTCCGGGTCGACGGCTTCTCGAAGATCATGGCCAGGCTTTTATCTGCCAGCGGCCGCTCCGGATGAATAAAGCCTTTGCCGTGGCCCTTTGTGGCCGCCTTCAGCTGTTTGGCTTTTTCAATGATTTCCCGGGCCTCTGCCTTGCTCAGGGAGGCAAGGTCGAGAAAATGTTTCTGCGGCGCTTCGAGTTTAAAAGCAGTCATTTTAGTCACCTGTGTCGCTGTCGGCTTTGCTGGCCTCCAGGGCCTTCTTGATGTTATTACAGGTTTTATCCAGAAGGGAGACGCCTTCGTCGATCTCTTCCGCGGTCACAATCAGCGGCGGCAGGAGGCGCACGGTGTTGTCGCCGGCGCCGACCAGCATCAGCCGGTTTTTCAGCGCTTCGCCGACAAATTCCGGAACCGGGGTTTTCAGCTTGAGGCCGAGCATCAGGCCCTTGCCCCGGACCCGGTCAATTACTTCCGGGTAGCTGGAGCCGAGCTTGACCAGCGCCTTGCGCAGCTCGTAAGACATCTGGTTGACATGGTCGAGAAATCCGTCCGACAGGACCACATCCAGCACCGCATTGCCGACCGCCATGGCCAGCGGGTTGCCGCCATAGGTCGAGCCGTGGGTGCCGGCCTTCATGCACTGTGCAACCTTGTCGGTGGCCATGCAGGCGCCCATGGGGAAGCCGCCGCCGATGCCCTTGGCCGTGGCGAGGATATCCGGGGTGATGGTGCTGTCCTGGTGGGCGAACAGTTTGCCGACCCGGCCCATGCCGCACTGGACCTCGTCAAACATCAGCAGGATGCCGTGCTTGTCGCAAAGCTTGCGCAGGATTTCCAGGTTTTCGGTGGACACCGGACGGATGCCGCCTTCGCCCTGCACCGGCTCGATCAGGATGGCCGCTGTTTCTTCGGTAATGGCTTCTTCCACTTCGCTCATGTCTTTGTAGAAAGGTACATGGTCGAAACCTTCCATCATCGGGCCGAAGCCCTTGATCAGTTTCTCTGATCCCGCCGCGGCGATGGTGGCCAGGGTCCGGCCGTGGAAACAGCCCTCGAAGGTGATCACCCGGTAACGATCGGGATTGCCGTTGTCATTATGGTATTTGCGGGCCATCTTGATGGCGCATTCCATGGCTTCCGCCCCGGAATTGGTGAAAAACATGCTGTCGGCGAAACATTCCTTCGTCAGCCGTTCGGCCAGACGTTCCTGTCCCTCGATCCGGTACAGGTTGGAGGTATGCCAGATCTTGCCGGCCTGGTCGGTCAGGGCCTTGACCAGGGCAGGGTGGCAATAGCCGAGGTTGTTGACGCCGATTCCGCTGCCGAAATCGAGGTAACGGTTGTCGTCTTTGTCAAAGGCATAGACGCCTTCTCCTCGGACAAAAGCGACATCGGCCCGGGCGTATGTGGGCAGCACGGGAGGAACAAAAGTCTGGTCCGTATTATCGCTTTCACTGTTTTTCATGACTGGCTCTCTACAAGTTGCTAAATCCTGTCCCTTTTACGTCGGGGGGACGGCCCGAAAGAGGCGAAATATCCCCGGAACCTTAGGGCCTGTCAATAAAAAGAATATGACAGCGGGATAATTTTACACATCGAATGAGTTAACGCGTACTTGATAAATAACTTCAGGCTTGTTCTATGGTCGGAGCCGATAGCCGGTTTTGATCATTCTATAGCAAACCGTCCACAGGATCACGTTGAGGGCGGCAATAAAAAGCACGCCGATCACGGGATCGCCGTCGGACCGGCCGATCATGCCGTAGCGGAAGCCGTCAATCATATAGAAGAACGGATTGAACTGGCTCAGGGTATGCCAGATGCCGGGCAGCCGGTCGATGGAATAGAAGGTGCCGGACAGGAACGACATGGGCACAATAATGAAATTATTAATGGCGGTGGATTGTTCGAACTTCTGCGCCCAGATACCGGCAATGACGCCGAGCAGGCTCAGCAGCATGGTGGTGCCGACGCCGAAATAGAGGATCGCCCAGATGTGACTGAACGGCAGGTCGACAAACAGGAACATGCTGAGGGTCAGCATGGTCGCCACCAGCAGGCCGCGGGTAACCCCGCCCATCACATAGGCAAAGGTCATTTCAGCGGGGCTTAAGGGGGCCAGAAGCACATCGACGATATTGCCCTGCATCTTGGCCGACATGATCGAGGACGACGGGTTGGCATAGGCATTCTGCAGCGCCGCCATGATGATCAGGCCGGGCGCGAGGAAAAGCTGATAGGGGATATCGCCGGACACCCGGCTTGATCCGCCCAGCGCCAGGGTGAAAATGGTCATGAACAGGAAGGTGGTCACCACCGGCGCCAGCACGGTCTGGCCCAGCACCTTGTAAAAGCGCCAGACTTCTTTCCAGTACAGGGTCCGCACCCCGATCCAGTTGATGCGGCTGATTTTCTTTTCACCAAAAAGCGGCAATTGTTCCTGTGACATCACACTTCCATTTATCGCGAAGGGACCTTTTACAGCAGAAAGAAGCCGGTCGCAAGTAATCCTGTCTTGACTTTTTTCATCACGGCATTAGACAATCTTCCTCTTTAGGCGTTATAGTGCGCGTTTGAGAATTCGTGATTTGAGGATACAGACACAATGGCCTGGACAGACGAACGGGTAGAGAAACTAAGAGAGCTCTGGGACAAGGGCCTGAGCGCCAGCCAGATCGCCAAGGAACTTGGCGAAGGCGTGACCCGCAATGCCGTGATTGGCAAGGCCCACCGCATGGGCCTCGCGTCCCGGCCGTCACCGGTGAAGGCGGACCCGGCCAAGAAACCGAAGAAGGCGGCGGAGAAACAACCGGCTGCGGTGAAGAAAAAAGCGGCCGGCGGCAAGGTCAGCCTGCTGGAGCTGACCGAACGCATGTGCAAATGGCCGATCGGCCATCCGGGCGAGCCCGACTTTCATTTCTGCGGCAAGCCGTCACGGCCGGGTTTTCCCTATTGCACCGAGCATTGCGCCGAGGCCTATCAGGTCCAGCAGCCGCGCCGTGACCGCCGGGCCAACAGGGGCCGGATCAGCGCGACCCCGGTCCGCTAGGGATTTCCACAGAGCAGACATGCGAAAGGCGCCAATCGGCGCCTTTTTTGTTGGGAGAGGTAATGAGTTTAGCCTGATAGGGTGCTAGCTAGAATTGATGTGCCTGCGGCCCAAATAGTTGCAATTAATCCAGTTTTGAATTTTTCTCGTCTTTGGGATTTTTTGTTTCTATTTTGTTTCATATTCACCTTCCTTTCTGCTCTAATAGAGCTATGCAAGATTGATAGTATTCCTGCGAAAGTTAGGGCTGCGAAACAATTCTCCTGCCAGTCCCAGTCTATCAGACCCATCAGGCTAAACTCACAACTCAGTATTATTATGCACATATGTATGGCGATTTTATGGAATTTCAAGAGATTTTTGATGAAAATAAAACGTTTTATTCAAAATTACTTCCAAACTTGGCGCATCTATTTTCTCCGATGGTATGGAGAATATCTACTCAATAGAAGTATTAAAAATGCCCAAAAGTTTCTTGAGAAGAATGGACCGTTAAAATTACTTGTTGATACGAATGTCTGGGGAAAGGGAATAAGTCACGAGACAACTTGGATTGACACCGGAACTAAGCTTTGGGGGGGCGTTCATCCTATTCAAACAGGCTATACCGCCCGTATACCTGTTCACTCCCCTGATAATGAAAGTCGCATTTATAAGGAGATCAGATATTTACCCGGAATAGCCCTTCTCGCTGAAAAAGGGTTGCTGAAGCTATGTACATATTCAGAAATAGAAGCAGAAAAATTTCGTCAACCTGTAGGGCGATTTTTAGGATATTATTGCTATGACTTGAATTTATTTGGGCGAACAAGGCCAGAAAATTTGGATGGCGTGAAAATATATTCTGGAAATGCCCGAGAGGAACAGTTGCAATACATCAACACTAAAAATGATGAACCATTTCGGTCAATCGTTAATCTGATTGGGCAGAAATACAGCTTGGACGCGCACCACATACACACTGCAGAATTATATGAGATGGATTGTTTCCTGAACATAGATTTTAAACTGGGCAACTCCATTAAACGGGAAATAAAAAAGAAGCCGCTTTCAGAACTGAAAACTAAAATTGTTTTGCCTTCAGAGCTAGCTGCTATAATTGGACTTAAGCCAATTAACACGAGAGTTCTGAGTTACAAAGATTCAAGTTTTCCTATCCGGTCTGATCTTTCGCGACCAAAACAGGAAAGAATACCGCCCAAAAAAAGAAAGAAGTAAACTAGATCACTTATCTCCCGCCATATCATCTAAGTTATTGGATGTCCGGCCGTCTGGATTTGTGCGCAAGTGTGTTTTTGCATTTGAAGGTCTGACAACGTGAGTATTTTCAATCTCACCTCTTTCCGCAATAGGGATAGCCTGCTCTACTGGCGTGAATCGCTGGTTACCTTCAAATAAAACATGTGTGATGTCACCATCGCTATCCGCACGTGCATTAACAATTTTACGTTTCTTTGGCATTGTGATCTCCGGTTACTTTTCAAGTTGTAGTGATAATTGTACAACAATTCCAAGAATTGATGAAACTCTTTTTGTACATGAAAAGTATTCTTTTTGTTCTCATTTGTTTGAGTGAACGTATAATGAAATACATTCCCATTCTCCAATTCCCCGGATTTTATGATCTGTAACGCTCTCCCAAACGCTTAAAAAAATCCCCCCATAAAAAACGGCCGCCCTGAGGATTTCAGGGCGGCCGGATACAGTTTGACAGAGGGATTAGAATTAATTGCTGCGGATCTCCCGCAGGAAGTCGGCGACTTCCGTGCCCAGGCCCGTGGCCTGTTTTTCAAGGTCCTCGGAGGCGACCAGGATCTGGTCGGCGATCTGGTTGGTTTCCTGGGCCACATTGCTGACGTTGGTGACATTCTGGCCCACTTCCTGGGTGCCGTTGGCGGCGGCCAGGGAGTTGCGGCTGATTTCCTGGGTGGCGGCGGTCTGTTCATGCACCGCATTGGCAATGGAGGCGGAAATATCGCTGATGTTGTTGATGGTGCCGGCAATATGGTTGACAGAGGTCACCGCCGACTGGGTGGCGTTCTGGACGTTGGCCACCTGGGCGGCGATGTCGCTGGTCGCCTGGGCGGTCTGGTTGGCCAGGGTTTTTACTTCATTGGCGACCACGGCAAAGCCGCGGCCGGCGTCACCGGCCCGGGCCGCCTCGATGGTGGCGTTCAGGGCCAGAAGATTGGTCTGTTCGGCAATATCGTTGATCAGGGTCACCACCTGGTCAATCTTGATGGTGGCGTCCGACAGTTCCTGAACCTGTTCGCCAGCCTGGCGGGCTTCATTCACCGCTTCCCGGGAAATGGTGGCGGCCTGGTTGACCTGGCGGCTGACCTCGGCAATGGAGGCGGCCATTTCCTCGGCAGCTCCGGCGACGGTCTGCACATTTTCCCCGGCCTGGCGGGAGGCATTTGCCGCCATCCCTGCTTCGGAGGAGGTATCGGTCGAGGCGCGGGAGAGGTTTTTGGCGGTCTCGTTCATTTTTGCCACCGACCTGGTGACATTGCCGAGCACGCTCATGACCCGGGCTTCGAAACTGTCCGCCAGCTTGCGCAGCATCTCTGTCCGTTCACGGGCGGCCTGCTCCTTGGCGTCTGCTTCCTGCCGGGCGGCTTCTTCCGCCCGCTCGCGTTTTTCCTGTTCAAGGCGCCGGGCCTGTTCTTCCTCTTCCTGCTGACGACGGCGGGAATCTTCCTGCATCCGGACCATTTGGATGGCATTGTCCTTGAACACCTGGACGGCGCGGGTCATATCGCCGATATCGTCCCGGCGGCGCAGGCCTTCGATCTCCACATCATTGTTGCCGCTGGCCAGTTCCCCCATGGAGGATGTCAGCCGGACAAGCGGCCGGGTCAGGACCTTGCTGATTAATACCATCAGTGTCCCGGCCATGATAATGACTGCAAGGACGCTGTAGATGAACTGGCTGACCTGGGACCGACTGATCGCGTCATTGATCAGGTGGTTGCTCCAGGCGATGGCGATGGTGCCGGTTTTGCTGCCCTTGCTGTCGAAAACCGGGGCGGCAATGACGGTATGATCCGTTGTCTCGGAAATGCTGGTATCTCCCTGGGCCAGCTCAAGAATTTTACCCTTCAGGATATCTTTCAGGGTATAGCTCATGAGGTCTTTGGCGTTATATTCATCGATCAGTTCGCCGTTGCTGTTGACCGCGGCAAAGGAGGCCAGGGTGGTATTCTCCTCCTCGGTCAGGGGCATATAGACCCTCTGGATATTTTCCGGTTTGTTAAAGCGGATCGCCAGCGGCAGCTGGGAGGCAATAAGCTGGGTGATGACAGTCGAATCTGCGTGTGACTGGTCACTCAGCTCGGCGCTCAGGCGGCCTGACTGGGAAATCGCGAAAAAGCCGCAGAGGGCAACAATACCTATTGTTACTATGGACAGGATCTTTCGCCCGACCGGCATAGCCGTCAGCAAATTGAGGACTGCGCTGGACCTTTGTTGAAGGTTGGTAAGTTCCGTCATGATTATCCCTTAAGATACTATATGTTGTTTTGTCTGCTCAGAGCATTTCCGCGTTAATGCCGATGGTAATGGCGCCGACCACTTCGCCGGAGGCCGGATCGGAGATCGCTACACTGACTTGTATCTGATAGGTCTGTGAGGACTCATCAAATTCAACATCGCTCACATGGATGGCGCCTGCACCGGCCTGGAAGGTTTTCTGCCATTTGGCTTCGTCACCCTGCCAGTAATCGGACGTCAGATCGCTCTGGCCCACATTCAGGCCCTTGTTGTCCATGGCAAAGATTTCTGTATAGAGCCCCTGGGAATTGTCGCGGATGCCCTTGAGGTAGCCGGAGACTCCGTTGGCCAGAACCGCCGACGTCATGGCGCCGCCACCGTTTTTTACCTCGGCGCGCCATTCCTTGTCTTTGGCGTCAATGTTGGCCTGGCCAATAGACGCATTCTGTGCATTCTGGGCCTTGATGCCGGAAATCAGCATATCGTTGTTGATCCAGGACATGGCTTCTTCCTGCACATGAGCCCGGGCGGCGTCTTCCTGGGCGTTGGCAGTCATGCCGGTGAAGGCAATAATCAATACACAGGGAATAAAGTTCAAAATCTGTTTTATGTTCATTTCAGGCTTCCTTTGACCTTTGAATTGGAATGGGAGGAGGGGACCAGGAACTTCAGTCCTGGCCCCCCGTATAAAATCTTCAGACGGACTTACCAGTCCACATTCAGGCGGAGTCCGACGACATCTGCCGAATTGGTCCCATTGGCGGCCAGGTCGGATACTTCACTATGGCCATAATCCAGCAGGGCACGGACATAACGGGTCATGTACCAGCTCAGGCTGGCGATATAACTTTCCTGTTTGCCGCCATAGATACCGCTGTCCGTCAGGTCCAGGGTGTCATAGCGCACGGTCAGCATCCAAAGGCCGGCGCCGCCGTTTTTACCGAACGGATCTGCCACTTTCGGGCGCCCCCAGGTTCCTTTCTTGAGGTCGATGGGGCGGCTTTCACCGGTGAGCACATATCCCACTTCCGCATAACCGCCGGAGAAGCTGGCATTTTCCCCCATCAAGCCGGCATCACTGGCGCTCAGGAAGGCATATTCCGCCGCGCCGAAGAAGGAGCCATAGGAGAAGGCAGCTTCGGCAGCGACAAGGGAATCCTTGTTGGTGCCACTGGCACTGGTCAGGGTGCCGGACTGGTTGGTGATGGCCTTGGCTTTGTAACTGATACTGTCGTCATTCATATCTCTCAGACGACCGGAAACACCCAGCATCCAGGTTCCACTGTCGGATTTGTTGCCATATGTGGCGCGGGCGGCGGCGATCCAGCCCTCATCAGTGTTGGAGGTGAATTTGTTGGTGCCCTGGAAAATACCTGTCGTAAAGCTCCAGCCGTCACCACTCGTGCCGGCTTTGATACCCATGGCGCGACCGAAGTCGAAGGCGCTTTTAAAGGCCCCGCGTTCCATCAGACTGGTCTGGCTGATGGCCGTATTCCATTCCAGTGAATTGGGAACCTTGCTCTGGCCGACGGTAACTGACCAGTCACTCAACTTGAACTGCAGGTAGGCATCCTTGACGCTGACACTGTTGCCCCCGAAGTCGGCTTCAAATTTATATTTGATATTGTCCGTGGCATTGCCGTCCACACCGAACCAGGCTGCCCGTAGTTTGGTGCCGGAAAAATCAAAGCTATTATTTTCGTCGCTGCCGGTGCTCCAGTCAAGGAAGACCCGCCCGCGAACATTAAAGGATAATTCGCCATCCGCGGATTTCAGGGTTGGCGCCGGATCGGAAGAGGCGAAAGTCACCGTCTTGGGGGGAAGCTCCTGTTTTGCTGCAGCAGTTCCCTGGGCGGTGGCGCCGGTTATTTTACTGACAAGTTCCTCAAGCGCAGCGACGCGGTCCTTGAGGGTGCTGACTTCGGCCTGAAGTTCATCCCTGGTCTGAGCCAGGCTGGTTGATGACAGGCAGGTGGTGATGAGCAGGGCTGAGCCCGCCATTTTGGTGAAACGCTTCAACGTAACCTCCTTATATTCTGATTGATCAGGGTCTTGCCTGGATCGTTATTTGCTAAATAATTAGAACTACCGAATAAAAGAATTTACTTATAAATAGTTAAAGTTTTATAAATACAGTAGAAATCAGAATGAAGATCGGTGAAGTCTATGGAAGAAAAGGGAAATATTGAGCTGTTTTGAGTTATTATTAATCGGGTCTTTAGCTTCGTTTCCCTTTTCCCCGATTACCTATTCCCCCGGATTGTATAATTTGTTAGGCTCTTCCCCAGGGCGCACGAGGCGCCTCCAAAAAGTAGAAAGAGTGAACTCAAACCTACGGGGATATTCAATGCAGAAATTTAGCAAGGCCGTTGCCTGGCTGGGGGTTGCCTGTTTTACCATGACAGGGGCCATTTCCCATGCCGCAGAGGAAAACGGTGAGAAGAAGAAAGACCGGGCACCCCTTGTCCATCTGAACAAGGACCCGTACCCGAGTACCTATACACCCTTTCCCAGCCAACTGACCGCTATCACCGGCGCAACGGTTCTGGACGGCAACGGCAATATGATTGAAAACGGTATTGTCATTATGGACGGCGGCAGGATCGTCGTCGTGGGCGCAGATGTCGCCATCCCCGAGGGGGCGAAAGTCGTCGACGGCAGCGGCAAATGGGTGACCCCCGGCATCATCGACGTGCACAGCCATCTGGGCGTCTATCCGGCCCCGGATCATAAATCCACAGCCGACGGTAACGAGGCGACAAACCCGGTGACCGCCGACGTATGGGCGGAACATTCGGTCTGGCCCCAGGATTCCGCTTTTGCCCGGGCCCTGGCCGGCGGTATCACCACGCTGCAGATCCTGCCCGGCTCCGCCAACCTGATTGGCGGCCGCGGTATCACCATGAAAAACGTGCCCAGCCGGACCATGGAGGGTATGAAGTTTCCCGGTGCCCCTTACGGCCTGAAAATGGCCTGCGGCGAAAACCCCAAGCGGGTCTATGGCAAGAAGGGCGGCCCCTCCACCCGCATGGCCAATATGGCCGGCTACCGCAAGGCCTGGATCAAGGCCCGAGATTATAAGGCAAAATGGGATAAATATTATGCCGACTATGAGGCCGGCGAGGATCCCGCGGCCCCGACCCAGGACCTGGAACTGGATACGCTGATGGGCGTGCTGGAGGGAGAAATCCTGATCCACAACCATTGCTACCGGGCTGATGAAATGGTCAATATGATCAATATGGCCCATGAATTCGGCTATAAAATCTCCACCTTCCATCATGCGGTGGAAAGCTACAAGATTGCCGACGTGCTGGCCAGGGAGGGCGTCTGTTCCGCCATGTGGGCGGACTGGGGCGGTTTCAAGCTCGAAGCCTACGACCGGATCAACGAGAATATCCCGATGGTCGCCAAAGCCGGAGCCTGCGCTATTGTTCATTCGGATTCCGACATTGAAATCCAGCGCCTGAACCAGGAAATGGCCAAGGCCTGGGCCGACGGCAAGAAGGTCGGTATCAATTTCAGCAAGGCGGAGGCCTTTGAATGGCTGACCAAGAAGCCTGCCGAAGCGCTTGGTATTGCCGACAAGACCGGTACGCTTGAGGCCGGCAAGATGGCCGATGTGGTGCTCTGGTCCGGCGATCCTTTCTCTACGTACTCTTTGGCGGAACAGGTCTATATCGACGGCGCGCTGATGTATGAGCGCGGCAATGAGGCCTTAAGCCCGCAGAGCGACTTTGAAGTCGGCCATAACGCGAAGGGAGATCACCAATGAGAAAGCTTCTGAAATCAACCGCCGTGGCGGTCAGTCTTTCCCTGCTGCCTTTTGTGGCCGGGGCGGAAACCGTCGCCATCACCGGTGGCAAGGTCATGACAATGGGCAAGTCCGGTGTCATCGAGAACGGCACCGTGCTGATTGAAAACGGCAAGATCAAACAAGTGGGCAGCGATGTTAAAATACCGTCTGATGCCCGCATGGTGGATGCTGCTGGCAAAGTGGTTGTGCCGGGCTTTATGAACAGTCATTCACAGCTCGGCCTGACGGAAATTTCCCTAACCGACGATTCCAACAACCACAGCGCCAGGGAAGCGCCTTTTTCGGCTGCCTTTGATGTGCGCTACGGCTATAATCCGGAATCCATGGAAATCGCCAACAACCGGGTCGAGGGCCTGACCCGGGCGGTAAGCGCGCCCAGCGGCTCAGGTCATCTGTTTTCCGGCAGCGGGGCGATTGTCAGTCTGGCGTCACTGCCGAATATGACAAAGGGGCCGTTGTTTGCCCATCTTGATGACGGCGGCAATGAAGGGGTGGCCTGGAACAGGATGCGCATCATCCTCGATCAGGTGAAGGCCTATGCCAGGGACCGCTCCGATGTGATGGAAGGAGAGGGCCGCAGCGGCTTCCTGCTGACCCTCGAGGATATGGACGCGCTGATTCCGGTGGTTCGCGGGGAACGCAAGCTCGCCCTGGTGCTGGAACGGGCCGCGGATATCCGTCAGGCCATTGCCCTGAAAGAGGAATATGACCTGGACCTGATCCTGCTGGATGTGCCGGAAGCCTGGAAAGTCGCAAAAGAACTGGCGGCTGCGGATATCCCTGTGGTGATCGACGCCCAGTCGGATCTGCCCTATCAGTTCACCAGCATCGGTTCGACCCTGAGCAATGCGGCACGGCTCGAGAAAGCCGGGGTGACCTTTGCCATTTCCGGTCTCGGCGAAACACATCGCGCCTATCTGATCAACCAGTGGGCCGGTCTCGCGGTGGCGCACGGGCTCAGCTATGAAGGTGGGCTCAGGGCCATTACCGTCAATCCGGCAAAGATCTTCGGTATTGATGACAGCTACGGCACCCTGGAAAAGGGTATGGACGCTGATGTGGTGGTCTGGGACGGCGACCCGCTGGAGGTTACCTCCAACCCCGAGCATATCTTTGTCAGGGGCGTGGAATATCCGCGTGTCTCCCGCAAGACCATGCTCCGGGATCGTTACCTGAAGCTTGATACGGATATGCCGCACGCCTATCAATAATCATGTTGGGCCGGGTGGGAAACTGCCCGGCCGCACTTCTTTCGGCCCACGGCTACTTAAAATAATACTCCGGGATATTGTCATGAAAGTTCTCTCCAGATCATTTTTCATTTTTTTCTGTCTTGTTCTGCCCGCTGCCGTGCAAGCCGCGGGGCTTGCCGATTTCACCAGGGACATGACCGAGAAAAAGGGCTTTTATGATTTCTTTCTGGATGAAGACAAAGGCCGGGTTTACCTGAAACTCGACCGGCTGGGGGAGGAATTCATATTCCAGACCGGCCTGCCGCAGGGCCTTGGCTCCAACGATATCGGCCTTGACCGCCGTCAGCTTGGCGTGACCCGGCTGGTAAAATTCGAGCGGGCGGGAGACAAGATCCTGCTTACTGAGGTCAATACCAAATTCCGCGCCTCTTCCGACAATCCGGCCGAGGTCAAGGCGGTTGAGGAAGCCTTTGCGACTTCGGTTCTGTGGGGTTTCAAGATTGAAGCGACGGACAAGACGGCCGGTTTGATCGATCTGACCGATTTTCTGCTCAGCGACCAGCACGGCATTGCCGACAGGATCGACCAGACCCGGCAGGGCAACTTCAGCATTGATAACAGCCGCTCGGCCCTGTATCCGGCGCGGACCAAAAGCTTTCCGCTGAATACGGAATTTGAAAGCACGCTCACTTTCCGAGGCGCTAAACCCGGCCAGTATGTGAAGGATGTGAGTCCGGACGGTCAGCAGTTCACCCTGCGCCAGCATATCTCTTTCGTCAAGCTGCCCGATGACGGTTATCAGACCCGCGCCTTCCATCCCAACAGCGGCATGTTCCCCCTGGCCTACCGGGATTATGCGGTGCCGCTGGGCGAGGATCTGACGCAGCGTCTGATCCCGCGCCATCGCCTGATCAAGAAAAACCCGGACCAGGCGGTCAGCGATCCGGTCGAGCCGATTATCTACTATCTGGATGCAGGCACGCCGGAACCGATCCGCAGCGCCCTGATGGAAGGGGCGTCCTGGTGGGCCCAGGCTTTCGAGGCCGCCGGGTTCTCCAACGCCTTCCGGGTTGAAATCCTGCCCGAGGACGCCGACCCGATGGACGTGCGCTATAACATCATCAACTGGACGCACCGGGCGACCCGCGGCTGGTCCTATGGCTGGGGCGTGATTGATCCGCGCACCGGCGAGATCCTCAAGGGCCATGTGACCCTGGGCTCGCTCAGGGTGCGGCAGGATATCCTGATCGCCACGGCCCTGATTGCCCCTTACGAAGACGCTGGCAGCGACATCAATGTCCAGAAGGACATGGCGCTGGCCCGCATCCGCCAGCTTGCCGCCCATGAGGTCGGTCATACCCTTGGAATCGCCCATAACTTTGCCGCCAGCCTGTCGAACCGGGCGTCGGTGATGGATTATCCCCATCCGCAGATCAAGATTGCCGGCGACGGTGAACTGGATCTCAGCGAAGCCTATGACACCGACATCGGCGAATGGGACAAGCTTGTGGTGCGCTATGGTTACAGCCAGTTTGTAAGCCCGGAAGCGGAGCAGGCAGGCCTGCGGGAAATTTTGAAAGAGCGGGAAAGCCAGGGCCTGTTGTTTGTCACTGATGAAGACAGCCGCAGCCTGAGCGATTTCAATGCCGGGTCCAGCCTGTGGGACAATGGCGCCAATGCCATTGCCGAACTTGCCCATCTCAGGGAAGTGCGCCGCATTGCGCTGAATAATTTCTCGGAAAAGAATATTCCGGTCGGTGAACCCTGGAGTTCTCTGGAGGAAGTCCTGGTGCCGCTCTATTACCTGCCGCGTTACCAGCTTGAGGCGGCCGGTAAATATGTGGGTGGCCTGTTTTATGAATATGCCCTGCGCGGGGAAGGTTCGGGTATTCCCTACCGTATCGTACCGCCGGAACAGCAGAGGCAGGCGCTGGATGAAATCCTCACAACGTTGACAGCGGGCTATCTGGTGCTGCCGGAGAATATTCTCCGGCTGATCCCGCCCAAGGCCTATGGTTATGACCTGAGCCGGGAAAGTTTTCCCCGCAAGACACGGGGTCAGTTTGATGCCCTGACCATTGGCGAGGCCGCCGCCGACCATGTCTTTTCCATCCTGCTGGATCCGGCCCGGCTGGCCCGGCTGGAGCAGTTCCACCAGCGCGGCCAGGGTATGATGAGCCTTGATGAATATTTCGATCACATCCTGGCGGCGACCGTGCGTGCCGACCGGCAGGAAAAACTGGGCGGGGCCATGGAGCGCCGGGTCGGTCATGTGATGATCCTGAAGACCATGCAGCTGGCGGCGGATAAATCTGCCGCAGAATCCGTGCGCGCCATGGCCAGACTGAAGCTTGCCGATCTGGCCGACTGGATGGAGAATGGGGCCCGCAAGCTGGGCAAGCATCCGGCGTTCAAGGCCCATTACGCTTTTGAGGCCGCCCGTATTCGCGCCTTCATGGACGGCACCTTCGATCCGGCGTCGGAAACACCGGCCGTTCTGCCGCCGGGATCACCGATCTAGGGGAGGCGATAATGAAAGCGCCATTATTCAAGGATATTGTCGCCGCGGCTGACCGTATTGCCGGTGTGGCCATTGAAACGCCGCTGCTGGAGAATCCGTTGCTGAACGAGGATCTGGGGGCGCGTATCTTCCTGAAACCTGAAAACCTGCAGCGGGTCGGCGCTTTCAAATTTCGCGGCGCCTATAACCGACTGGTGCAGCTGACGCCGGAAGAACGGACCCGCGGCGTCGTCGCCTTTTCCTCCGGCAATCATGCCCAGGGCGTGGCGTCGGCGGCAAAAATCCTCGGCATTGAGGCAACCATTGTCATGCCGTCCGATGCCCCGGAGATGAAGGTCGAAAATACCAGGGGCTATGGCGCCCGGGTTGTGCTTTATGACCGGGCAACGGAAAGCCGGGAGGATATCGCTGCAGAGATTGCCCGTGAAAAGGGAAGTGTGGTGGTGCCGGCCTTTGAGGATCCGCACATCATTGCCGGTCAGGGCACTGCGGCCCTGGAAGTGATCCGGCAGGTCGGCGAAAGGGGGGCGAAGCTTGATGCCTTTCTATGCCCGGTCGGTGGCGGCGGGCTTGCTTCGGGCAGCGGAATTGTGCTGAACGAGCTGTCGCCGGAAACAAAGGTTTATGGCGTGGAGCCGCAGAATTTTGATGACCTTGGCCGTTCGCTTAAGTCCGGGCAACGGGAGACGAATGAAAAATTTTCCGGGTCGGTCTGTGATGCGCTTTTATCGCCGTCTACAGGAGACCTTACTTTTTCCATCCTTCAGCAACGGCTGGACGGCGCCTTTTCTGTCTCGGACGACGAAGCGCTGGGGGCCGTGAAATATGCCTGGCAGAAGCTGAAACTGGTACTGGAACCGGGGGGGGCGACTGGGCTGGCGGCACTGCTTTATGGTAAACTGGGGGTGAGGGGAATGACAGTTGCGGTGCTGCTCAGTGGCGGCAATGTGGATGAAGAAACCTTTATCCGGGCTCTGTCCGCTGACATGAGATGACTGAATTTCTGATTTTCTTCCCGGGGTATCCATGCTAACTGTGGGTAAAAATAAGTGCCACAAAAAGCAATCGAGGAATTAAATGTCTGAAACAGTCCTGATTATCGGCGCCGGGCACGGTTGTGCCCAGGCCGTCGCCAGCCTTCGATCGGAAAAGTTCGAAGGTAAAATAATTGTTGTCGGAGACGAGGACTATATCCCGTACCAGCGGCCGCCCCTGTCCAAGGATTTCCTGAAGGGCGACCTACCGCTTGAGCGGCTGTATATCAAGCCGCCGAAATTTTATGAAGACCGCGATGTGGACATGAAAACCGGGGTGCGGGTCACGAAAATAGATCCCGCCGAAAAAACCGCAGACCTGGACAACGGCGAGAACGTGTCCTGGGATCACCTGATCATTGCCACCGGCAGCCATGTGCGCAAGCTGACCGTGCCGGGTCATGACCTGGGCGGGGTGCATTATCTGCGCACCGTCGCCGACGTGCACGGCATCCAGGCCGATTTCGGTACGGCAAAGGATGTGGTTGTCGTCGGTGGCGGCTATATCGGGTTGGAAATCGCCGCTGTGGCCCGCCAGAAAGGCAAAAATGTCACTGTGCTGGAAATGGCCGACCGGATACTGAACCGGGTGGTTGCACCGGAGATGTCCGCCTTTTACCAGCGGGTGCATGAAGAGGAAGGGGTTAAAATCCTGTGCAATACAGGCGTCACTGCGCTTGAGGGCGAAGGTGGCCGGGTCACAAAAGTCCTGACCGGTGACGGGCAGGCGTTCGACGCTGACCTTGTGGTGGTGGGAATTGGTATCATACCGGCTCAGGAACTGGCGGAAGACGCCGGGATCGAGCTGGAAAACGGCATCAAGGTGGACGCACATTGCCGTACCAGTGCCGCCAATGTCTATGCCATTGGCGATGTGACTTCTCACCCGAGCGTGCTCTATGGCCGCCGCATCCGGCTGGAAAGCGTGCCCAATGCCATGGCGCAGGCGAAAATTACGGCCAAAGCCATCATGGGAACCCTTGTCGAGTATGACGAAATTCCGTGGTTCTGGTCAGACCAGTTTGACATGAAACTTCAAATCGCCGGTCTCAGTCAGGGCTATGACCAGATTGTCATTCGCGGTGACCTGAACAGCCGCTCCATTGCCGCCTTTTACCTGAAAGACGGGGTGCTGATCGCCATGGACGGGGTGAATAAACCGGCCGAATTCATGGCCAGCAAAAAGCTGATCACCCAGAAGGCCAAACCTGATGTGGCCAGGCTGTCTGATCCGGATGTCAGTATGAAAGAATTTCTTTAGGTCATGGGTAAGGCGGGATTTTCTCCCGCCTTTCTTTATATTTCCAGGGATGATGTTCTCAATTGTAGAGGAATAACGGCAGGAGAGTCGATAAAATGAGGATTGGAGTGTTGACCAGTGGCGGCGATGTGCCCGGCCTGAATGCCTGTATCAAAGCCATTGTCACTCATGCAGAACAGCGCAACTGGACGGTAACCGGCATCATGGGCGGGTGGCGCGGACTTCTGGAGTATGACCCGCAGGGAGACCCGGAGCAAAACGCAAGACTGTCACGATCGCTTGTGACCAAGGCGTTGCACGGGATTGAAAATGTCGGAGGCACCATTCTGCATACCACGCGGCTGAATCCTGTCCAGATACCGCCGGCGGCACTTCCGAAGTTTCTGGCAGGCAAGGTTCCTGATTCTGCTGTCGAGGGCCATTTCGACTGTACCGACCATATTCTGGAAGTACTTGACCATATGGATATCGACGTTTTGATCCCGATTGGCGGAGACGGTTCCCTGCGGTTTTCCGCCCATCTTTCACAGAAAGATTTCCCGGTAATAAGTATTCCCAAAACCATGGACAATGACGTTTTCGGAACCGACTACTGCATCGGGTTCAGTACCTGTGTGACCCGCTGTGTGGATAGTATCAACAAGATCCGCACGACAGCGGCCAGCCATGAACGGGTGGCGATCATTGAACTGTTCGGACGGTATAGTGGCGAGCCGGCGCTGTTGGCCGGATATGTCAGCTCGGCCAACCGGGTCCTTATTCCCGAAGTGCCGATCGATCTGGAGATGCTCAGTGATCTGATCGCCGAAGACCAGAAAAGCAGCCGGGACAATTACGCCATCGCTGTGGTCTCGGAAGGGGCCCGTCTGGCAGGGGGAGAGGCCGTTTATGGCAGTCAGGTGGATATTTACGGCCGCAAGAAACTTGGGGGTATCGGCAATATCCTGTCGGACGCTCTGCGGGTAAACAAGAAGATTGATGTATTGAATCAGCCGCTGGCCTATCTTCTGCGGAGCGGCGAACCGGATGCTCTGGACAAACTTGTGGCCATGACTTTCGGGACGATGGCCATACAACTGATTGATAAACAGGATTTTGGTAAAATGACGGTCATTCGCAACGGCAATTACGCCATTGTCGACGCCACCTGTGTCTTGGCGGGCAAAAAATCCATCGACATTGTTGAACTTTATGATGAGGCCAACTATCGCCCCCATATCCGGAATGTCCTGGGTCGTCCCATGTATCTGTAAGCTGGTCTGTATTCGCCCCAAAAGGCTGACAATATCCTTGATAAGGGCCGGTGTAATTTGCCGTTTGTCATTGTGACAGTTCTTTGCGCGTAATAATGCCTTTCCGAGAAGGAAGAGCGGGCTTGCGGTCGTTGTAACTATTTAAAAAAATTGGTAAACTTTCCCGCAAAAGGGAGACCGAAAGCCATGAACGACAACAATACATTTCGACCGGACCTGTTCAGGGATCAGGTCGCGCTGGTCACCGGCGGCACCTCGGGGATCGGGAAAGGAACGGCAGAGTTTCTTGCGGGTCTTGGCGCGACGGTGGTGGCGGTAGGACTTAATGCCGCAGCTAGTTCCCTTGCTGATCGCAATTCCATCCGGGTGGAGGAGGTGGATGTCACCGACCCTGCGCAAATGGAAAAACTTTTTGCCTCAATAGGCCGGCTTGACATGCTGGTCAATTGTGCGGGGATCGCCCGGCCGGGGGAAGAACATGATATGGCAGGTTTTGAAACGGTTATCGGGGTTAACCTGACAGCCACCATGCGGGCCTCGACCTTGGCGCGGGAACATCTGGCAAAGCAGAAAGGCTCCATTGTCAATGTTGCCTCCATGTATTCCTATTTTGGCAGCGCCGAACACCCCGGCTATAGCGCCAGCAAGGGCGGGATTGCCCAGTTGACCAAATCCCTGGCCCTGGCCTATGCCGATGAGGGAATCCGGGTCAACGCCGTGGCGCCGGGCTGGATTTCTACCGGCCTCAGCAAGGGCGTGGAGGCCGATCCGGTCTTTACCGGAAAGATAATGGACCGGTTGCCCATCGGACGTTGGGGGCATCCACTGGAAGTGGCCCGGGTCATTGCCTTTCTCTGTTCGCCTGCTGCCGGACTGGTCAATGGTATTATCCTGCCGGTCGACGGCGGTTATCTTGCATCCTGAAGGATTTTAATATGCCTCTTAAACGAATTCATCATTATAACATCTGGACGGCGGACCTTGCCGGAACCATGGACTTTTATACCCGTGTGCTGGGACTGGTACAGGGGGAACGCCCGCCCATTCCTACGCCCGGGGCCTGGATGTATGACCCGTCTGGTGAACCGGTATTGCATATCTACGATGGAGCAGAAGCCGGACGGGAGGTGCCGTACGGCGGCGGCGCGCTTGATCATGTGGCGTTCGAGGCAGAAGACTTTGAAGATATGGAAGAGCACATCAAGGCGACCGGGGTGGCGTATAAAATCAATATTGTGGAAGGCATCGGCCTGCGGCAGATTTTTGTCGATGATCCCAACGGCATCACTATCGAGCTGAATTTTTCCGAATAATGCAGTGAAGAGTTTCCAATAGAAAACGGCCCCGATATTATCGGGGCCGTTTTTTTGAAAGGATGCCGGGGGAGATCCGGCATCCAGGCTCTGTCTTAGAAATTCACCCGCAATTTTGCGTACCATTCCGCAGGACGGTTGTAGGTACCGTAAGTCTGGCCACCGGCAAGCTGGGCCTGGCCGGTTATCAGATAGCGTTCGTCCAGAATGTTGGTGCCACCGAAGACCAGATCCCAATGTTCATTAGGCTCCCGGTAGGTGATGGACGCATTGAGATTGTCCACAGCCGGACGTTTGAGGAGCTCTGTATTTTCCGTGTCGTTATAAAGCGAAGTGGTATGGGTATAATCCACATTGAACAATAGGGAACCACCATTAGCCAGGGACAGTTCATAGCTTGGGCTGATGTTGATCATCCACTCGGGTGTTTTTGGCAGGACAGATTCCGTTGAGATGCCGGCAACACGGGGGTCGATGTATGTATATTTGGCGTCCGTGTAGCCAATGCCGCCGCGAAGCAGGAAGCCGTCCGTGACCACAAACTGGAACTCAGCCTCGAAACCTTTGATTTCCGCGTCACCCGCATTCCGGATAGTCGGGGATACACCTTCCTGGAAGTTCAACTGAATACCGTTATACTCGGAATAGAAGGTAGAAATGTTAACCTGGGCGCGACGATCCATGAATTCGGATTTCAGGCCGATTTCATAGCTGGTGGCTTTTTCCTCGTCAAAGTCAAGACGGTCAGCGGCAACCGGCGGGTTGGACAGACGGGTTGTCCAACTCCCGGTTTTATAGCCTTTTGACCAGGAGGCATAAACCATCATGTCTTCATTGGGGTGGAATTCAAGGCCAACACGGGGTGAGAAGTTTGTGAACTTCTTGTCCCGGACACCAGCCGGATAGTAGCGAAGTGGCTCATCCGGATTGGGGAAGCCAAGGATTACGGCATTTTCTGCATTCGGCTCCAGTCCGGCAAATTTGTAGTTCAGACCGTTATAGTCAGACTGGAAGCCTTCGAAAGACTTGTTTTCTTCGGTATAACGGGCACCCAGGGTAAGTCCGAGTTTATCGGTGAGCGCATAGTTCAGGTGAGTGAACACCGCCCAGGAATCTGTCCACAGGTCGTTTGGACCATCAACCTGAAGCAATCCTGACGGGAATGTCACATGATCATGCAGGTCGCCGCTTTCCTCGAAGTAGAAGGCGCCGAAGACATAGTCCAGTTTGTCATCCATCGCGGAACCGAGGAGCTGCAATTCCTGAGAGAACTGCTTCTGGTTCATCGTGAAAGATGTATGAAGCATCGGCAGCGGCGACCCGTCAAGGTCCATGGCAGCCGTCCAGTGAAGTTCACGGTAGGCCGTGATTGATTTCAGGTCCATCGAGTCATTAAGAGCATAGTCGATGGTGAGAGCGCCGCCATAGGTTTCCAGTTGATCCAGGCTGTTGCCATTGGCATAGGACAGGTCCGGGTCATCCAGTACAAACTGATCATCATAATATAGTCGGTCATTGTCTGGATCCGCATCCACATTTACACCAAAGATGGAGGGTGTGGAATAGGTCGTATCCACGGAAGTTCCATGTCCGCCACAGACTGTCGGGACAAAAGCACCGTCAAGACAGGCATTGTAGAAATGGGCAAAAACATCATCCGGTCCGCTATGTGTTTTTATAAGCGTGCTGGCCATCGCTGACTGGTCTGCCTTGGAGTAATCGCCTCCCAGGGTGATTTTCAGATCATCACTGGCATTATAGACAACTTTACCGCGGATCGACCATTCATTCTGGCCACCCTCAGTGTCGGACGTCCGGTATCCGGCAGCTTTAAACTGGTCGAAACTGTCAGTGACATAGGCCCCTGCCCCGGGGAAGGGAATCCGTTTCTGGAAACCTTCACGGTTCACACTTGAAAAGGCCACTGTCGCGGCCAGTTTGTCCTGGATGAGGGGAATGTCTGCGGCGCCGGCGACGTCAAAACGCTCGAAGCTGCCTGTGGTGACTTCACCACGGAAAGAAAACTCATTGCCCGGCTCGCGGGTGACGATGCTGACGGCACCCCCGATGGAGTTACGGCCGAACAGGGTTCCCTGTGGACCTTTCAGGATCTCGATGCGCTCCACATCAAGAAGGGACGCATTGGCGCCGACGGTACGGGCCAGGTAAACGCCGTCTACATAGATGCCGACGCCGGGGTCAAGGTTGAAGGCGAAGTCGTTCTGTCCGATGCCGCGGATATAGGCGGCCAGCACGGAAGACGACCCGGAGAAAGGTGTTCCGGCATCAAGGGTGACGTTCGGCGACAGGTTGGCAAGCTGTGAGACTTCGCTGATGCCGCTATTGGCCAGTGCTTCGGCTGAAAAGGCGCTCACTGCAATTGGCACGTCCTGAATATTTTCAGTTCGTTTCTGCGCGGTGACCACAATTTCTTCAATTGAGAATATACTTTCCTTTTCCTGAGCAAATGCAGACGGGGCGGCAAGCAGGCTGCTTGCAAGAATTGTTGATGATAGCAATCGTTTCATGGTTTTAGTCCTCCCATTAGGGTTTCTTCGTTGGGGTTGCGATATTTCTACTCTTGATACTTATTCCATGTCCCTGTTCCCAAGTCGGGTTCATGGTTGGAAACACCGCAGTTTTCATCGTACTAAAGCGTGACATACGCTGCCACACCTAGAGGGAATTGTTACTTTACTTAAAACGAACTTCATTCTTGTCAGTAGGAATTGATTATGGTTTTTATTGTTAAAATACCTCTCGAAATTCTGTAACCTCACTCAAATCTTGGGGGCAGGGCATGCATGTTGACATAACTGCCTCGTTCATGTTGCGCTCCTTCTTCCCGGATGCATTAAGCCGGGCTGGGGGCAGGATTGCCGACCTTGGCCGGGGCTGTTTCCTTCAGTCCAAGGGCAAGTAATCCGCTGGCAATGGCACAACCGGTCTGGATAAACAGCGGGGCCTGCAGACTGTACTGATCAGCCGCCCAACCGGCGATGGCCGGTGCGGAAAAGCCGCCGATGATTTCCCCGATCGCCATGATCAGTCCCATGACCGTGGCAACATACCCCGCCGGCACCGTTTCAGCCGGGACCGTAGCCATGAATACGGGAAATGTGCCGTTAAGTGCCCAGCCGATAAAGATCAGCGCAGCCAGCATGACAACCGGACCGTCGAAATAAAGGGCTGAAAGAGGGCATATCACCCCGATGAAGGAAAAGAGCACCAGGATTGGCTTGCGACCGAAACGATCCGAAAGCCCCGGAACCAGAAAGGCGCAGACTGTGGCGGATATACCGAGCGTTCCCATTAACCAGCTCATGGTGGAAGGCTCAAATCCCCGGGACTGAACAAAGAAGATCGGCATGAAGGCCCAGGCGATCACCAGATAAGACACGGAGAGGATGCTGATCAGACCGCACAACACGATGTTGCGATAGCGGAAAAGCTGGAAGGTATTCATTTTTTTCTGAGCAGGAGCTCCGCCTTCCGTTTCGCTTTTCTTGGGGAACAGTTTCTTCTGGGCGGCGGGTTCGCGGATATATTTCCAGATGAAGAAGGCGGCGACCAGGCCGGGAACTCCGGAAATAAAGAAGGCGACGCGCCAGTTAAACATTTCCGCCAGCGCCACCAGGACGACCGGAGCGGCAAAGGACCCCAGAAGGTTACTACCGAAATTCTGAACAAACCCCATATAAAGTCCCCGTCTCTCGGGCGAGACTTCCTTGACGACCATGGCATGGGAAACCGGCATCATCGGTCCTTCGGAAAGCCCCATAAGCAGGCGGGCGGCCAGCAGCATCATAAAGGATGTGGCCAGGCCCGACAGGAAGGAACAACAGGAAAAGACGAAAATGGAAATCAGCAGGAAGATCTTTCTTCTTCCGGTGGCATCGGACAAAGCGCCGAGGGCATAACCGGAAATGGCCCAGGTCAGGGACAGGGCGGAGGATAATAAACCGATCTGTGTATTGGTTAGGCCGAGGTCAGGGGCAATAAAAGGGACAAGGAAGTTGACCGCGTTCCTGTCGAAAAAGGCAATCCCGAAAGTAATACTCAGGATAGTGGCCATTTTTGTTTCATATTTCATATTTTATTCCCGGACATTTCCGGCCCTATATTTTTAATTTTGTTTTATTTTTCAGGTTCCTGGGTTGACCATAACCTTGCATTGCGTTGTTCTTTTACGAAGTCCTTCAAACGTTTCCGGCATATTTTGGAGGCTCACCGTTTCGGTGATCAGGGACTGGGGTACCGGCTTGTCGGCTTCCAGGGCATCGAGGGCGACCTGGAATTCCTTGACCTCGAAAAAGGCCGAGGTCTGGATACAGACTTCCTTGGACAGCGCTTCAAAGGGGATAAATGTGTCCGGCATCGTGCACAGGCCGAGGACAACGATTTTGCCCTGTACTTTTACATGATCAACCGACTGGGCGATGAGGCCCGGCAGGCCGACGCATTCAAACACAATATCCGGTGCACTGCCCATATTGGTGTTGATAGCGTCAACCAGATCCTCCCGTTTGGTAAAGAAGGCGGTCGCCCCCATGGCATAGGCGCGGTTTTCCTGAAAATTGTTAATATCTGCAACAGCCACATGCAGCGCGCCCATACGGCGCGCCCAGAAAGCAACCGCAAGCCCGATCGGACCGGCGCCGAGGACCAATATGCGGTCGCCGGGCTTCAGGCCGGACTTGACCACGCCGTGCAGGCCGACCGCAAGCGGTTCAACCAGGGCGCCGTCTTCCAGACTGAGGCTATCGGGAATTTTGATACATTGCTGTTCACTGGTCACCGCATATTCACCGTAACCGCCGCCCTGCAGTTCCATTTCTTTGCACCAGGCCGGCTGGCCGGCGAGACATCGCGCGCATTTGCCGCAGCTTTTCAGGGGAATGACCGAAACATTGTCCCCGGTTTTGAGGCGGGTCACGCCCTTGCCCGTAGCAACCACTTCGCCTGAAAATTCATGACCAAGGACAGTATCGCAGGTGATTCCGAAAGCGGGGTCTTCGGTCATATGCAGGTCGCTGCCGCAGATGCCGCAGCGTCCCACCTTGACCACGACCTGACCTTCACCGGGGGTGGGGTCGGGAATATTCTCCACTTCCAGCGGTTTATGTAAGCCTTTGAACAGGGCTGCTTTCATCTTTTTCTCCGCGCTTTTCTAGTCCACCATTCCAAGCATGGTGCCGCCGTCGATGACGATCTGCGCCCCGTTCACATAGGATGAGGCGGGGGATGCCAGGTAGAGGGCAAGTCCCTTGATCTCGTCCGGGGTGGCAATGCGTCCCAGCGGATTGCGGACCTCGAAAGCCTTGCGGTCTTCGGCATTTTTCAGCCGGCCTCCGGCAATGTTGGTCATGAAGGCGCCCGGTGCAATGGCATTGACAAGGATGCCGTATTTGGCGAGTTCCAAGGCCATCTGGCGCACCAGATGAGCCACACCCGCCTTGGCCGGCATATAAGGGGTTCCCACAATGGGCTCACAGACGAGGGCGGCATTGGAACTGGTCACGATAATGCGCCCGCTGCGTTGCGGCTTCATATATTTCACCGCCGCCTTGATGGTATTGAACACACTGGTCAGGTTGGCATTGATCCCCCGGTCCCAGGCTTCATCAGAGACATTTTCAATCTCCCCGGCCGGGTTGCGTTCATCTTCCACTGTCAGGAAACCTGGGCCCACGTCGATACCGGCATTGGCAAAGACCACATCAATGGAGCCGTAAGCCTCGTTTGCCTCCTTGAAAACCTGGGCCATCTGTTCCCGGTTGGTGACATCGAGAACTGCTCCGCGCACGGTGCAGCCGCGGGCGGTGAGACGGTCAACCTGCTCCTGAAGGGTAGTGGGGTTGATATCGGTCAGAGTGACCCTGGCCCCGCTATCCGCCATGACTTCCGCATAGGCCAGACCAATGCCGCTTGCCGCGCCGGTGACCAGGGTGGAAAGTCCCTCTACATTAAAGACTTTTTTGAGATCAAATTTTTCGCTCATGGCCGCCTCCATTCTCAGATGAACAAATTTTTGTTAATGGGAATGTTATTTTCTTCGCAATAGGTGACATAGTGCTCAATGAACCAGAAAACGTTAAGGGTCTCTTCAAGTTCCCCCTTGTCATTGTAGAATTCACTGGACCCCTGCATCCAAAAAATAGCTTTCATGCCGTTGGGATCGCTGGTCAGCAGGGTGTGGGCAGTGCCCGGAGCTTCCGTGAAGAAGTCGCCCTGACGGGCGACCCAGTCATGTTCCAGGTAATAAACATTGCCCTCAAGGCACATGGCGGAGACGGCGCCCTGATGTTTATGGGTACCGATCACACCCGGGGATTTCACCCACAGGATGTTGCAGTAGGAGTTGGTGCGGACATCAAAGGCCAGATGGCGAATGGCAGCATTATCGCCGAAGGGCACCCAGGGGGAATCTTTTTCAGAGGCGCTGACAAATCCGCCTTCCACACCAAAACGCTCGATTGTACGGGCGTAGGGTTCCGGAACCGGAAAAATATCTTCTTTTGTTGGCAGTTTCATGGTCTTGTTTCCCTAAATTCTCAACAGGTTGTCGTCTGATATCTTCAAATATGAGCCGGTTGTCCGGTCCGGCTATTGATTTTTTATTAATCTATAATGATGTTCGGGGGCCTTCCCATCCGTGAGGGAACCATAACCACGCTCAAAAGGATGTAGTGAAGCGGGGAGACATGGTTTAATCACGGAAACATCATTCAGTCCCCAGTATTTCCATCAGTTCGTTTATATTTTCGAGGATCAGCCCTGGCCGTTTATCGGCCGGTTGCCCGGCAAAATCTTCGGTACTGTACAGGCCGGTTGCCACGCTGACGGACAGAGCACCAAAATCATTGGCCATCTTGGACTCCAGGTCGGGGTCATCGCCGACCACGACGATTTCCTCCGGACGTACTCCTTCCAGCCCCATGCGGGACATGGCCACTTTCAGGGCCTCACTGGACGGTTTGCCCAGCACAAGTGCCTCGGTATTGGTCAGCGCCTTAAGCATGGCATTAATGGCGAAGCTGGTGCCAAGTCCCCGGCCGCCGGCTGCGGCAAAAAACGGTACATCGGACGCCGTGGTCAGAAGGGCGCCGTCCCAGATGGCCTGGACGGCCGCTTCCAGATCGGGAAAGGTAAATTCCCGGAACCAGCCCACATAAATGGCGTCATATTTTTCCCCGGTACCGGGCGATTCGACAATGCTGAGGCCGGCTTCTTTCAGGGGGCTCCAGACTGGTTCCTTTCCCAGAACCAGAATCCGCTCGGCGCCTTTTTCCTTGAGATAGGCAGCGGCAGCCGTGGACGGGGTCATCATTTCTTCATCCCGCACGTTAAGACCGGCTGACCGCAGGGAGTTGGCATACCAGAGCGGGGTCCGGGCGGTGCCGTTTGTAAAAACCTGGTAAGGAATATCATTGGCCCGCAGATGTTCCAGCACTTCCGCAGCGCCTTCCAGTTTCTTGTGATTGCCGCTGGCCTTGTCGCCAAGGACAAGGGTGCCGTCCATATCAAAGACAAACCCTTTGGCGTTTTTTACTTGTTCACGCAACACTCGCTCCTTTGTGCAGGGCCAGGCGGAGACCCGGCCGCTCGATAACAATGTCACTGGCTTCCGGGCGGGTGGCCAGTTCTTTCAAAAGTTTAAACAGGGGGGCCGCCTCGGGGGTATAGGTGGCGCGGCTGCGGCTGTTGGCCATCATGGCATCCACCTGTTCGTCCGGCATTACCGCCCTGAGCAGGAACTCCTCATCATCCATGTCATGGCCGAATTTCTTCCTGAGGTCTTTGTAGGTGGGGAAGGTGGGCTCATTTTCGATTTCCCGGGCCCGGGGCCGATCCATAATGGCGGCTTCGATTTCCGGATCGACAGCCCTGGTCGGATGGCCGAATTTACCCATCACATATCGAAGAACCTGGTCGGACACCTGACTATAGCGTCCTTTGCCGATCACATTGAACAGGGCCTGGCTCATAACCATCTGCGGGAAGGGAGTTACCATGATCGGTTGCCCGAGTTCATCCCGGACCCGTTCGGTTTCCTCAATCACTTCCTGGAATTTATGTTCGAGCTTCAGTTCCTGCAACTGACGCAGGGTGGTGGTCATGACCCCGCCGGCAATCTGGTGCCGGAGGAAGCTGGCGTCAAAGGACTGGGGTGTGCCGACGGGCCGTCCCTCGGCCTTGGCCATGCGGGAAAAATACTGGCTGTATTGGGCCAGGGCCTTGTCATCAATATCGACGTTATGCCCGGCTTCACGCAGGTTGGCGACCATTCGCTCTGCTTCCGGCAGGGAGGATCCGTTCCCCAGGGGCCCGGCGGCGACATGGACGGCGGAGATAAAGCCCAGGTCGGCGGCGGCAAGGCTGGTGATCGGGCCGTAGCCGATGGTGCAGTGGGCATGGATTTCCAGCGGCTTGTCGCCGATGGCGGCTTTTACCGCCGGGGCCAGGGTCTTGACCCGGTCCGGCGACATCAGACCTGCGGGATCTTTCAGATAAAACAGGTCAATATCCGGGCTCTGGGCCAGTTTGCGGGCAAAATCCGCATAGAATTCATCCGTATGCACGTCCGACAGGGTGAAAGTCAGGGCGCCCATGATTTCGGCTTCCCCTTCTTCCCTGCAGATTTTTGCCGCCGTCAGCACCGCATCAGGGTCATGCATGGGGTCCAGGATAATAAACCGGCGAATCCCGGCGAGCTGAAGCCGGCGGTAGACCAGGCGCATGAACTCCGGATCGGCCTGTTGCCAGGCAATAAAGCGCAGCCCTGTGGTGATAAACTGCAGCGGGGAATTCGGCATGGCGATGCGCGCCCGGCGGATCAGATCCCAGGGATTATTCTGATAGTAGCGCACGGCGATGGCCATGAAGGTCGAGGAAATAAAGTCGATGGTCTGGAAGCCGACCCGGTCGACGGTGCCGGCAATCTCCAGCATCTGGGCGGTGTTCAGGCCTGTGGCGCCCCAGATGCTCTGGTTTCCATCGCGCATGGAGACATCAACGAGTTTGATTTCAGCCATTGTCCAGATCCTCAAAGAAACGTGTATCGATATTGGCGCTTTTAAAGCGTTTGTCGGCCATGATCCGGGCATGCAGCGGTGCCGTTGTGACCACGCCCTCTATGGAAAGGGTGGAAAGTGCCTGTGCTGTGCGGGCAACGGCTTCTTCCCGGCTCGGGGCATGGACAATCAACTTGCCCATCAGCGAGTCGTAGTTCGGGGGCACCACGCCGCCGGACTGTATGTGGCTATCCACCCGGATTCCGGCTCCGGCGGGCCAGGCGGCTTTTGTCACCTTGCCTGGTGACGGGCGGAAATCCGCGTCCGGGTCCTCTGCGTTGATCCGGACCTCAATGGCGTGACCATCAAACTCGATATTTTCCTGCAGCAGGACGAATGGCGCATCGGCGGCAATCAGAATCTGCTGTTCGATCAGGTCGAGACCGGTTATTTTTTCAGTCACCGGGTGTTCAACCTGGATACGGGCATTCATTTCCAGGAAATAGAAATCATAGGTCTCCGCATCCACAAGGAATTCGACGGTGCCGGCCCCCTGATACTTCAGGTGTCTGGTGAGTTTCACGGCAGCCTGTTCAATGGCGGCTCTTTTGTCGTCCGGAATATTGGGGGCAGGGGCTTCCTCTACCAGTTTCTGGAAACGCCGCTGGATCGAACAGTCCCGGGTGCCCAGATGCACAGCCTTGCCGTTTGAACCCAGAACCTGGACTTCCACATGGCGGCCACGCCCGATGTAACGTTCCACATAAATCCTGGGGTCGCCAAAGGCAGCTTCCGCCTCGGCCATGGCCATGTCAATCTGACTGGCCAGCTGGGACGGATCATCGACCCGTTTCATGCCACGCCCGCCGCCGCCGGAGACGGCCTTGATCAGCAAGGGATAACCTGTTTCCTTTGCCACTTCTGCGGCTTCCTTGGCAGTCTCCGCCTCGCCGCCGGGAACCACGGGCAGACCGGCATCAATGGCCACACTACGGGCCTTGAGCTTGTCGCCCATGGCGTCGAGATGTTCGGGCAGGGGGCCGACAAATTTCATGCCACTGTCAATGATCTTGCGGGCGAAGGTGGCGTTTTCAGACAAAAAACCATAGCCCGGATGAACCGCATCGGCGCCGCTGCTGCGGGCCGCTTCCACAACCTTGTCAACAGCCAGGTAGGACTGGGCCGAGGGGGCGGGGCCAAGCAGGACGACTTCATCCGCCTCCTGGGCGGGCAGTGACGTGAGGTCAGCTTCGGATACGCCAAGAACAGTGTTTATCCCCAGACGGCGTGCCGTCCGGATGATCCTGAGAGCGATTTCCCCCCTGTTGGCGATGAAAAGCTTCTGAATGGTCATGAAGTCCTTACCTTCATCAAGACAGCTTCGGCGTCTACCGCGTCTGCATTTTCAGGGATAATCTCGACAACCTCGCCGGTCACACCGGCATGGACGGGGTTCATGAGTTTCATGGTTTCAATGATCGCGACTACCGTATCAGGTTCCACTGTGCTGCCGACTTCCACAAACGGCGCAGCGCCTGGTTGCGGGGCGCGGTAAAAGGTGCCGGGAAGCGGCGACTGAACCAGCGAGATCCCTTCTTCGGTTTCCATTGGCGCGGCGGTTTCCAGGACTTTTTCTGCGGCGACGGGATCGTTTTTGCCGCTCCATTCCTGTGTCCAGCCGGTCCCGGACCGGGCCACACGAAGGCGATAGCGGGCGGTTTCGATATCCAGTACTTCAAAATGGGATTTTTCAAGGATGGTGATGATTTCCTCAACGTCCTCGGAAGTCAGGGGCAGGTCGGTACTCATTTGCTCTGCTCCATCATTTTACGGGCGGTGGCGATGATATGATCCGAGAAGGCCTCGTCATTGAAGTGGGCCTCCACCGTCTCCACCGGGATATTTTCCGGCATGACGTCTTTGATATAGTCGGCGAAGGGTCCGGGCATGCTGGGGTCATAGAGATGACCTTCAGTGCTGTCGTGACTGGACAAACCGTGCAGCGGCACGGCAACACGGACAGGTCCTTTTGCCTCGCCCGCCAGGGCGGCAAGATGATCGGCAATCTGCTTGAGATCCTCCAGGTTGGTCCGCACTGCCGTCATCGCCGCATTATGGGCATGATAGCTTTTCTTGCCGGGGTATTTTTCCCTGGCCTCTTCAATGGGGCCGCCAATGATAAAGTCCGCATTACCCGGTGCGAAGATAGTCGGGATACCCCGCGATATCCCCGCCTTGCCCCGGTCCGGTCCGGCATTGGCCAGGCCGTCGAATAGATAATCCACCATTTCCGTCACGGACAGGTCCAGAACCATGGCCACATCCCGTTCGGCTGCAATGGAATCCAGCGTCGGCCCGCCGGCGCCTGAGGAATGGAAGATCATCACTTCGCAACCGTCCTCCTCCAGGGCGGCCCGGATGCGCTTGACGGCCGGTTCTGTTGTCCCGAGGGTGGTGATCAGCACCAGGGGCTTGTCGCTTGCGCTCTGGGGCTTGTAGCCTTTGGCCATACCGGCGACGGCGAGGGCGGCATTGCGGTAAACTTCACGGCTGATACTGTTGAGGCCGGAAATGTCAGTGACCGAATTCATCATGATGATGTCTTTTACGCCCACATAGGGGGCGGTATAACCAGACGCGATGGTCGAAACCATCAGTTTCGGCAGGCCGTAGGGGAAGCTGCGCATGATGTTGGTGGACAGGCTGGTGCCCATGGAGCCGCCAA